>JBBRBZ010000043.1:0-20697 GCA_038205305.1 Gemmatimonadales bacterium | reverse complement strand
CCTCGTGGCCGGGACGCTTCGAGCCGGTCCCGGGCATCATCGCCGGGATGATCCGTCATCTCGCTCCGGGCGAAGAAGTACACATCAACGTCACCGACGCCGAGATGGAAGCCGGCGCAAGGATGGTGCTCGCACGCGCCGATGTCGACAGCGCCAACGTCTTCTTTCATCATCACCCGACCGACGACGCCTGGTGTCGCGATCATGGGCCCATCTTCGTCGGTCGCGGCGAGGAGCAGCTCATCCTCGATTGGGGCTACAACGCCTGGGGCAACAAGTACCCGCCCTTCGCACAGGACGACGTGGTGCCGACGCGCATCGGCGAGGAGCTCGGCATTGAGGTGGTCTCGCCCGGGATCATCCTCGAGGGCGGCTCGATCGACGTCAACGGACTCGGCACGCTGCTCACCACCGAGGCGTGCCTCCTCAATCCCAATCGCAACCCCACGCTCTCGCAAGCAGAAATCGAAACACACCTGCGCGACAACCTTGGCGTCACCAAGATTCTCTGGCTCGGTGATGGCATCGTGGGCGATGACACCGACGGCCATGTCGACGACATCACGCGTTTCACCGATGAGCGTACCATCGTGACCGTGGTGGAGGACGATCCGCGCGACGAGAATTTCGATCTGCTGCTGGAAAACCATCGCCGACTCGGCAGCATGACCAACCAGGACGGGCTCCCCTTCCGGATCGTCGCCCTGCCTATGCCGCGAGCGGTCTATCATGAGGGGCAGCGGCTGCCGGCCAGCTACGCCAATTTCTACATCGGCAACGACGTGGTCCTGCTCCCCGGATACGACGCCGACCGAGATGAGGTGGCCCGTGCCACGCTCCAGCAGCTCTTTCCCACCCGCCGAGTCGTCGTCATCGACTGCATGGAGCTGATCTGGGGGCTGGGGGCGTTTCATTGCCTGACGCAGCAGTGGCCGGACAGCAGGAGAACGGAGAACGGAGAACGGTGAACGGAGGCGCTCGAAGCAGCGCAGGCCAACGAGGAGACCCGCCGTGCTCCAATCTCCCTTCTCGGTTCTCCGTTCTCCGTTCTCCGTTGCAGTCCTGCAACCCTTCCCCACCCCCCTGCGTCCAACCAGACGTGAATAGCCATGCCATGACCCTGACCACGCCGCTTGTGGGCGTCCCTACCATCGACCGAGAGACCCTCGACGCCCGGCATGCGGCGGGCGGGGACGAGGCGGCGTTTGAGCGCCTCTATCGGCGGCACGTGGCCAGAATCCACACGCTCACCCGTCGGATGGCTGGGCCTGATAAGGCCGACGAAATCACTCAGGATGTCTTCGTCCGCGCCTGGGACAAACTCCCCACCTTTCGGGCCGAGAGCGCCTTCGGCACTTGGCTCTATCGTCTGGCGGTGAATGTGGTGCTGAGCCGACGCCGCAGTGAACGGAGCGAGCGGGCCGCCCTGCTCGATGATGACAGCGCCCTCGAATACCAAACGGCCAAGCACGCCCCGGCCGGAATGCGTCTCGACCTCGAGCACGCCATGGCCAAGCTCCCTGAGGGAGCTCGCCAGATCTTCATCCTGCACGATGTCGAGGGATGGACCCACGAGGAGATCGCCGAGCAGCTGGGGTTGGTGCCCGGAACATCCAAGTCGCAGTTGTCGCGCGCTCGCGCGGCGCTCAGGAGCATGCTCGATGCACGATGACACTGAACCACTCGACCCAGTCCTCCGCGAGGCCATCACCAACCTGCGGGATACTCCACCCGCCTCCGACCTCTGGGCGACGATCGCACCGCGCCTTAGCATGCGGCGACCGAAGGGATCGATCCTGCTCCGCTGGCCCGCCGCCCTCGCGGCGGGAGTCGCGATCGCATTGGTCAGCGCCGGCGGGACGCACTACCTGATGCGCGTGCAGCCGACGACGCGTGCTGCCGTGACGAGCACTACCACGCCGGTCACGACTGTGGCCTATTCCGCAGCCGACAGCACGCTTGAGAGTGCCATTCGCCAGTTGGAAGGCTCGCTGCGTTCGACCATGGCACAACTCGACGCCCCGACCAGGCAGGGCATTTCACGGTCGCTCGACGTGCTCGACCGGGCGATCGCCGAGGCCGCAGCGCGGCGGGCTTCCGCCCCCGATGATCTCCGGGCGGAGAACTACCTGACCAACACCTTGCGCAAGAAACTCGGCGTGTTGCGCACCGTCTCGACACTGACTGCTCGCCAGAGTTGACCTGGCTTTCCTGAGGTATGACCATGTCCATCGCCCTGCTTTGCGCCCTCACCCTGCACCTCGGCACTCCCGCCGCGGCCGATACCGTCATCCGTCTCGGACCGCGTCCCAATGTCGACATCAGCACCTATCTGGGTGCCATCCACGTGCGCGTGGGCAGCGACGATAGGCTCATCGTTCAGGGGGGAAGAGTGCATGCCCGTGAGGGCGGATCGAGTGCCAGCATCGAGGGCGACGACCCCAGTCGGCCTCGGGGCGGCGAGATCACTGTCACGGTGCCCGCCTCGGCCAAGCTCGGCGTGCACTCCTTCAACGGCTCCCTCTCCTTCGACGGGACACCGACTCGCTTGAGCGCCGAGACCGTCAACGGGAGCATCGCGGTGAAGGGTGGGCGCGGCAGCATCTCGATCGAGAGCGTGAATGGCAACATCACGGTGGACGACTTCCGCGGCGAAGAACTGAGTATTGAGGCAACAGCGGGATCAGTGGCCGTGACCGGAGCCACCGGAGCCATCAAGGTGGACGCGATCAACGGTGCCATTCGCCTGCGTGACATGCATGCCACCTCCCTCGATGCCAGCAGCGTCAACGAAGTGGTGGAGTATTCCGGCAGCATCGATCCGCGAGGGAGCTACAACCTCGAGAGCCACAACGGCGGCATCAATCTCTGGCTACCAGCGGATGTCAGTGCGCGAATGAGGGTATCGACCTTCAACGGTACCTTTTCATCTCCCGATATCCCCGGCACCACCACAGGCGCCCGCGCCGGAAGAGTGCTTGGCGCGGACAATGGCAAAGGCGCCAAGGGGAGCAAGGGTGGCAAGGGCAACAACGATGCGGGCGATGACGACGGCGACCAGGAGTTCACCGTGACCTTTGGGCGTGGCGATGCTCAGGTCACCCTCGACTCCTTCAATGGCAACATCACCGTGCGGCGGCTGCGGCCCACCGAGGACTGATCGCCGTCAGGCAAACTTCGGCGGGCGCTCCAGGTGGACCTTGCTCGCCGTCTGCCAGGCGTGCGCGAGGCGAAGCAGAAGGTCTTCGCGATAGAGCGCCGCGACAAACGACACGCCCTGATTTCTCGTCTCGGAATGTACGGTCGGCACCACGATCTGCGGATGGCCCGACAAGTTGGTCA
This sequence comes from Gemmatimonadales bacterium, assembly GCA_038205305.1. Lineage (GTDB taxonomy): Bacteria > Gemmatimonadota > Gemmatimonadetes > Gemmatimonadales > GWC2-71-9 > Palsa-1233. Next base: position 17,355 of record JBBRBZ010000043.1, on the reverse strand, counting down.
TCGCCGAAGAGCCTGCACCCACCACGACGTCCACCTTCTGAAAGAAATCATCGAGCTGCTGGATCATCTGGGTGCGGGCACGGTTGGCCATCACGTAGTCGACTGCCGATACCAGCGTTGCAGCACGGAAGGTGGTGGGCCACGCATTGGCGTCCTGAAGCACCATCTTGTCGACGGTGTTGTCGCGGGTAATATCGGCGAAGGCAGCACCGGCCTCCACGTTCAAGATGCACGACATCGCCGCCGTTGACGGTTCCGTAGGCCACGCGACGGTGGTGAACTTGGCACCCTGCTTGGCGAGCGCATCGAGCACCGCCTTGCTCACCTGATAGTTCGCCATCGCGGCCTCGGGGGAACCGCCCCTCCCGCCACGCCCGCCGCCCCGTCCCGCGGCTCCTGCGCGCATCGCCGCAGTATCAGGCGGCGTGAGCAAATTCTGTGTCACGCCAATGCGAATGCCCGCGAGCGGCAACGATGGATCGAAATGAAAGGGCATGCTGCGGGTCGAGGGATCGCGCGGGTCGGCGCCATGGAGGGCGGCGAACACCATGGCGAGATCTTCCGCACTCCGCGCGATGGGGCCGACCTTGTCCATCGTCCAGCAGAGCGCCATCGCCCCATATCGGGAGACGCGCCCATAGGTCGGCCGCAGCCCACTCACGCCACAAACCGATGATGGTGATATGATTGACCCTTGGGTCTCGGTGCCGAGCGCGAAGGGGTAGAGGCCAGCAGACACACCACTCGCGGAGCCCGCCGACGATCCGCTCGAGCCTTGCGTCGTGTTCCACGGATTCTTGGTGCGCCCACCGAACCAGACGTCGTCCTGCGCGAACTCACCCAGCGAGGTCTTGGCGACCAGCACCGCACCGGCCGCATCGAGTCGCTCGACTGGCGCCGCGGTGACATCGAGCACCTGATCCTTGTAGATGGGAGAGCCCCAGGTGGTGGGGTACCCCGGCACCGCGAAGAGATCCTTTGCCCCATAGGGAATCCCGTGCAGTGGTCCCCGGAACTTCCCTGCCCTGGCCTCGGCGTCGAGCTGGTCGGCCTGCTTGAGGGCGCGATCCCGCGTCGGGGTAATGACGCAGAGCAACTCCGGGTTGAATTGCTCGATCCGGGCGAGGCAGCGCTCCACCAGCGCTCTGGAGGTCACCTGCCGCGCGTGAATCAGCCGACTGAGGGTGGCAACACTCGCGAAGGCCCAGTCGGCCTCGGAGACGGGCTTGGTGGCGTTCGGGACGGCGCGCCGCACCGCCGCCGGCCTTGGCGCGGGCTGCCCGACTGGCCGCTTCCCCACCGGCACCGGGTCGAAGACGAAGGCCGGCGGAACCGAGTTGGGGATCGTCAGGGCATGCAGACGCTGGTAGCCGGCGAGCGCCCGATTGAGGCCGCCGAGCATCAATTCCCGGTCGCTGTCGCGGAAGGAGAGCCCCAACACCGCCTCGGCAGCCTCGATCTGTTCCTTGGTGATTGGGGCCACGGCAACCATCTGGCCGTCCGGCGCGTCCAAGGTGGCATCGGTCCAGAGGCGCTCTGGCAGCCGGGCCGGGAGACCTGCAGCGGCACAGAGGGCGACGAAACTGCGGCGATCGATGAGCGACATGGACGCCTCGCCAACGAATGATGGGATTCAACGGACTCTTACCTGGGTAATCTACGATGCGATCACTCCTCTCTGCACTGGCCACCCTCCTCCTCGCCGCTCCACTCGCGGGGCAGGACTATCACTTCACCAAGGCGATGAGTCCGGGCGATCGCCTGATGATCGAAAACATCAACGGCAAGGTCGAGGTGACCCAGGGGAGCGGGCGCACCGCCGAGATTACTGTAGCCAAGACCGTGAAGAAGGGTGACGGCTCACTGGTGAAGGCCATCATGGAGTCGGATGGCGAGGGCGTGCGCGTCTGCACTATCTACCTGAATCAGGACCGCAACCGCGACAGTTGCAAGGGTGAGCACAACAACAGCACCAAGGGGCAGGACAAGCTCGAGATCGACATGCACTACGTCGTCTCGGTTCCCCGTGGTGTCAGGCTGTCGGTCGACAATGTCAACGGCGAAGTGGACGCGCGTGGCCTCGACGCCACCGCCACCATCGCAACCGTCAATGGCGGCCTCACCTTCGAAGGCACCAGCGCGTCCTCCCTCAGCACTGTCAACGGCAGTATCAAGGCGACCATGACTCGCGGCACCTGGGACGGTTCGATGCATGTCGAGAGCGTCAACGGTGGCATCGAGCTCTTCTTCCCCGCCGACCTCAGTGCCACGATTTCAGGCGAAACGGTCAACGGCGGCATCCGCAGCGACGACACCTTCCCCATCACCATTCAGGGAAAGTGGGGCCCCAAGGAGTTCCATGGCAAGATCGGCAGTGGCAGTTCCAAGTTGACCGTCGAGAGCGTCAACGGTGCCATCAGCATTCGCAAGGCCGGCCACTAGGTCGAGCGCAATTCCACCGTCGCCTTCCGCTCCAGCTTCCCCCATCCCACCAGCCGACCACGGAGTGCAGCCACCATGGAGCGGATCACCACCCAGTACATCACCTGGCGATAGGCAAATCGCTGAATGAACACCAGCCATGTCAGCCGTCGGTCTTCCCCCGGCTCCATCAAGAATGCCAGCACCGCGGCGAGCCAGTCCACCACCAGGAAGAGGGCGTACCAGGCCACCACATGTCCCAGCGACGCCAACTGGTAGGTCGCGCCGTGGGCACGGTCCATCGCGATGATCACCACCACGCTCCAGAGGAAGAGGAGATCCGCCATCGGAGCAATCGCCGAGAAGACCACTTGGAAGAGCCAGACATTGGGCAGCGCGACGAAACCGAGCGTCCCCGCCGAGCGGCGGAACAGAAGATCCCGGTGCTTCCAGGCGCACTGCATCGTCCCGTAGGCCCAACGGAATCGCTGCTTGGCGAGCCCGCGAAAGGTGTCTGGTGCCTCCGTCCACGCCACCGCGCGATCGGCATAGGCCACGCGATGCCCACGCCGACTGAGGGCAAGGGTGAGATCCTGATCCTCGGCGAGCGTGGCCCCCGAGAAGCCGCCCGCCTCGAGCACCAGCGCCTTGCGCCACGCCCCGACCGCGCCGGGCACCACCATGATGCAGTCGAGCAGGGCGAAGGCCCGGCGATCGAGATTCTGCGATGTGATGTATTCGAGCGCCTGCCACCGTGTGACGAGATTGATGCGGTTGCCGACCTTGGCGTTGCCCGCTACTGCACCCACGTGGGGATCGGCGAGCGGCAGGACCAGCTCGGCGACAGTGTTGGTCTCGAACTGAGTGTCGGCATCGAGGCAGATCACGATCTCGCCGGTTGCCGCTGCGATGCCGGTGTTGAGGGCACTCGCTTTGCCGCCGTTGGGCCGCGTCAGGACCTGAACCCGCGGGTGCGTGCCATAGGCATCGAGCGCCACCTGATAGGTGTTGTCCGGCGAGCCGTCGTCAACAATCACGATCTCGATCGCGCCGGGGTACTCCTGCCCCAGCAGGGATTCGACCGTGGCGACGATGACACTTTCTTCGCGGTAGGCCGGCACCACCACGCTCACCGGCGGTGTGTACGTCGGCAGTGGCGGACGACGCCGGAACCGCTGCACCGCAGCGAGGCCCAGGATCAGCACCAACCGTCCCATTCCGAGAATGATCGCGGCGTAGAAGAGGAGGTAGACCGCCCGCTGGATTGCCCCGACCGAGGAGAACGCCAGCAATTCCATTCGGCGCGCCCACTCCGCGCCCGGGGGGATCGGTGGCATCAGCGCACGGGCAGGCAGGCCGCCGAGTTGCGCGAGTGACACGATGGTGTCCCCCTCGCTCCGGAGCGAATCGATGAGCCGACCCAGCACCGCCACGGTCTCCGCCCGGTTGCCCCCACCGTCATGCAGCAGCACCACGTTCCCGCGCCACCGGTTGCTGAGCACGTTCCTCACGATGGCCTCGGCAGGAATCGGCTTCCAATCCTCCCCGTCCACCCGGGTACCCACCGAGAGGTAGCCGAGCCGGGTTGCGAGCTCGATCGGTTCGAGCTCATCCTGAGTCGTGGGTTCAGCGTCGCCGAAGTAGGGTGGCCGGAAGAGCAGCGTCCGCTGGTCGATCACCGCCTCGATCAGGCGTGCCGAGATATCGATCTCCAGCTTCGCTCGCCAGGGCGACAGTTCCGAGATGTTTGGATGCGTGTAAGTGTGGTTGCCGATCTCGTGGCCCTCGCGGACCATGCGCCGTGTCAGGTCCGGACGGGTCAGCACATGCTGTCCGACCACGAAGAAGGTGGCCGGCGCATTCCGCGACTTGAGCGTGTCAAGGATCATTGGCGTCCAGCGACCATCGGGTCCGTCATCAAAGGTGAGCGCGATCTCGTGCGGGCGCGCCCCCGACTTCTCAACCACCCACGGCAGCGGTAGCGTCTCGAGGATCTCCCCGTCCAGTTGACCATGCGCGTCCAGTTCGATCCGCCGATTGCCAAGCTTCGGCGTGGAACGAATCACGATCAACTCCCCAAGGCCCCGGAGTTCCACATCGTAGCCGGGCTCGAGAATCTGGAGCGAATCGGCCGCAAGGAGCCGCCCATGACGTCCAATGGCGTGCCAGATACTCGGATCCTCGCTGCCGAGGCGCCAGAGTGCATGGCCGTTGATGCCGAGGGCGCGGGCCTGGGCAATCTCGTCGTAGGCCGAGACGCCATCGAGGTACCAGGCGAAATGGTCGACCGAGTCGGGGCTGGTCCAGTAGGCGTAAGGGTTCTTCGCGGCGGAATCGAACCCGGTGGTCCCATGGTTGTTCCGCACCGAGTCCCAGGTCTCCTGCACCGTGATCTCGTTGCCCTGCGTGCGTGCACCGGCATCGTTCCAGTCGTAGCCGTAGGCGGCGATGCCCGCGATAAGCTTCTCGGGCGGCACCGAGGCAAGCACCCGGCGCAACTGTTCGATATACCACCGTCGCGACGCCACCGGTCCCGGATCGCCCTGCCCGGAGTTCTCGTCATAGGCCATCAGGATCAGCCGATCGGAGTGATCGGCGAAGCGCCGCACCCAGCTGGAATCGAGCGACGGCTCGATCGCGATGGTGATCAATGGCCCCCGCCCCATCTCCCCTCGCAGCGCGATCAGGAAGCGCTCGAAGTTGGGGAGGGCAATGTCGGGAAGCTCCTCGAAGTCGAGCGTCACGCCGGCGAGGTGATAGCCCTGCACCGTCCGTGCGAGTCGGCGCGCCATCTGGTTGCGACGGCCGCTGTCGGCGAGCACCCTGGCAGCGTGCGCCCCGGCGAACTGACGCCCGCTGTCGACATTGCTCACCATCATCAGGACCTTGGGACGCCGGTCCGCGGGGAGCGCCTGCATCAACGTCTCGACCTTCGCGTCGATGTTCAAGCGAATCGTGTCGGCGTGTCGCGCGAGGTACGCCCACTCCGCGATGACCCAGTCCAGCTGTTCCGCATGGGCCCGGAGCGACGCAAAGGAGTTGTCGCCCCAATTCACGTAGAATCCCACCATCAACGAATCACCGGAGCGCGGCCCGATGGCTCCCTTCCCTGCGACGGGTCGCGGGACCGTGCCGTGGAGCCGTTCGGCCCGTCCGAGCGAACGCAGCATCTGGCTCCGTTCCTGCCGCCGTTGGGCCGCCCGCGCACGCGACTGCCCCGGTCGGGTCTGCGGTGCCTCTCGCAGGGCTGCGGTGCGCTGCAACGACGGCGGGAGGAGGGCCACCACGATCAGCACGATGACGGTCAGCAAGCTCCCCGCCCCGAGCAGGATGGCGCCCAGACGCACCCGCTGCCAGCGGCGCCCTGTGGGCTCGTTGAACACCGGATCATGCCCAGGGTGGTTTCGCATCACTCCTCCTTGGCAGCATCCAACCCGAGCAGGGCATCGCTGACGTCGGTCGGCAGTTGATCGACATCGCGCAGCTGGCGCGCCATGGCGCGCGTCCGCACATCGGTGAGGTCGAGCGTCGACCGCGCTGACTCCAACTGTTTCTTCACGCGATCCAGCACATCGCCGAAGCGACCGAACTCCGTCTTGACCGCGCCGAGCAACCGCCAGACCTCACTGGCCCGCTCTTCGATGGCGAGAGTCCTGAACCCCATCCGCAGTGAGGAGAGGAGCGCCGCCAGCGTGGTAGGCCCCGCAGGCACCACTCGGCACTCACGCTGGAGTTGATCCGTCAGCCCCGGTGCCCGGAGCACTTCGGCATAGAGTCCTTCGGTCGGGAGAAAGAGGATGGCGAAATCGGTGGTGCGCGGTGGGTCGAGATATTTGGTGCCGATATCCCGACCGGCCACCATCACGGCCCGGGCGAGCGCCGCCTGCGCCAGCTGGGCGCCCTCCGCGTCGCCGCGCTCAGCGGCTTCGATCAGCCGGAGATAGTCCTCTTGGGGAAACTTTGCGTCGAGGGGCAGCCACACCGGTGTCCCGTTGCCCTGCCCCGGAAGCTTCACGGCAAACTCCACCAGGTCGTTGGAGCCCTCGCGAGTCTTCACGTTGCGGGCGTACTGGTCCGGCGTGAGCACCTGTTCGAGAATCGCCCCCAGCTGCACCTCACCCCAGGTCCCGCGGGTCTTCACGTTGCCGAGGACGCGCTTCAACTCGCCGACACCGATCGCCAGCGACTGCATCTCGCCCAACCCGCGATGCACCGCCTCGAGCCGGTCGCTCACCTGCTTGAATGACTCGCCCAGGCGCTGCTCAAGGGTGGCTTGCAGCTTGTCGTCAACGGTGGCGCGCATCACGTCCAGCTGCCGACTCATCTCTTCGCGAAAATGCCGCTGTTGCTCGGCCTGCTCGGTCCGCGCCGCGCGAAGCTCCTCGCGCAGGGCGCGCTCCAATGGGGCACCATCACTAGGGCGGAGCCGCCAGAGCACGATGAGCAGGAGCAGGATGATCCCGCCTCCCAGAGCGGGGAGCAGCACCAGCTCAGTGGTCATGACGGAACAGCAGACGGGCGACGATGCAGCACCTCATCGCTGGAATGTAGGGGACCATCGCGCCGGCCGCCGATCAAGGCCCCAAGCGGGTCGCGGCGCTAGCTTTCCGCCGGGTCGGTTCCCCACCCGCCGGGCCCATCGCCGCCTTCCCTTTTCCGAATCGAGCCTCGTGCCACCTGTCATCGCGGTCATCGGAGCCGGAGCCGCCGGGTTCATGGCGGCGATCCACGCCGCCCAGGCCGGGCGACGGGTGGTGCTCCTTGATCGTACCGTGGATGGTGGCCGGAAGATCCTGATCTCCGGTGGCGGCCGTTGCAACGTACTGCCTGGCGCGCTCGACGAGACGCGCTACGTCACCGCCTCGTCGGCCAGCTCCATGCGCAACATCCTCCGCAGCTGGCCCCTACCTGAGCAGCGCCGCTTCTTCGAGGAATCACTGGGCATCCCCCTCGCCCTCGAGGAGGCCTCGGGGAAGCTCTTCCCGAGGAGTGACCGAGCTCGGGAGGTACGCGATGCTCTGGCCGAGCGGGCCGCCGAGTCCGGCGTCGAATTCTACCGGAAGTGCTCGGTGATCGATCTCACGCCGGTCGGGGGACGTTGGCGGATCACCCGTGAAAACGCCGCGCCGCTGATGGTGGACCGGGTGATTGTCGCCAGCGGCGGACTCTCGGTGCCCCAGACCGGATCCGATGGCACCGGCCTCGCCATCCTCGCGAGGCTCGGCCACACGATCCATCCCACCTATCCGGCGCTCACCCCGCTCACGGTCTCGCCGAATCCATTTGCCGATTTGGCAGGTGTTTCTCTTGTAGTAACGCTCCGCGCCACGTCGACGGAGGAGCGTCGGGAAACGACCGGCGGATTCCTCTTCACGCATCGCGGCTACAGCGGACCCGCCGTGCTCGATGTCTCCCACGTGGCCGTTCGGAGTCGTCTGGCGGGCGGCGCCCCGGCGGACCTTCGGGTCCAGTGGTGCGCCCTCGATGAGGCCGCGTGGCAGGATCACCTCATGCCGGGCCCGCAGTCGGTTGCATCGGTACTCCGGGCCGAGCTCCCCACGCGGCTGGCTGATCGACTGCTTGAACTGACCGGGATCGAGGGCAAGACCTCCCTCGCGCAGCTCCCACGGGCCGCCCGCCGTGCCCTGCTCGACGCCCTGGTGCGCTTCCCTCTCCCCTGGACAGGTGATGAGGGATATCAGAAGGCCGAGGTGACGGGCGGGGGTGTCGCGTTGAACGAGGTGCTGCCGCGCACGCTCGAATCTCGGAAGCAGGTGGGACTCTTCCTCTGCGGTGAACTGCTGGATGCCTTTGGGCCGATAGGTGGCTACAATTTCGTCTGGGCTTGGGTCACGGGGCGTCTGGCGGGAATGGGCGCGGCCGCTGCACTCGGCTCTCCTCTTTCTCCAACCTGACGACTGCCATGCGCCGATCATCGCTGAGTCTTGCCCTCACGTTCCTCGCCGCGCCCCTCGCCGCGCAGCGTCCTGCCGTCCATCTCACCACGCCGCAGCAGGCGCTGGGCTTCAAGGTGGGGGCGGACTACCGTCTGCCGACGTACACCCAGCTGCAGCGCTGGTGGGAGAAGCTGGCGAAGGAATCGCCGCGGATGAAGCTTGACACCATCGGCACCACCGCGGAGGGACGCCCGCAACTGATGGCGATCCTTTCCTCCCCGGCCAACATCGCCAAGCTCGAGGAGTACCGGAAGACGAGCGAATCCCTCGCCCGCGGCCGCATCGACTCGGCGACGGCGAAGCGACTGGCCGCGAGCGGAAAGGCGGTCATCTGGATCGACGGCGGCCTGCATGCCGACGAGGTCCTCGGCGCCAACCAGCTGCTCGAACTGGTCTGGCAATTCACCTCGCAAAATGACGCCGAGACGCTGCGCATTCTCAACGATGTGATCATCCTCGCCGTGCAGGTGAATCCGGACGGGATGGAACTCGTGTCCAACTGGTACATGCGCAACCCCGACTCGCTGCGCCGCAGCACCGGCGGCTTGCCGCGCCTGTATGAGAAGTATGCCGGACATGATGACAATCGTGACTGGTACCGCAATGCGCTGCCGGAAACGCGCAACGGCAGCCGGATCCAGTATCTCACCTGGTACCCGCAGATCATCTACAATCACCACCAGACCGGTCCCGCGGGCTCGGTGATGTTCACGCCCCCGTTCCGCGATCCGTTCAATTACGTCTTCGATCCATTGATCCCGACGTCGCTCGACTGGGTGGCGATGGCGATGCAGCGACGCTTCGCCGCCGAGGGCAAGGGCGGCATCGTGTCCAAGAATGCCTCCAACTATTCCACCTGGTGGAATGGCGGACTGCGGACCGCCGGCTACTTCCACAACATGATCGGCATCCTCACCGAGGCCATCGGCAATCCCACGCCGCAGACGATTCCCCTCATCCTCGATCGTCAGTTGCCGAGCGGCGATGGCGTGCTTCCCGTGCAGTGGGGACCGTGGCATTTCCGGCAGTCCATCGATTACTCGATGACGGCCAACCGCGCCATCCTCGACCTTGCATCGCGGTACCGCGAAGACTTGCTCTTCAACTTCTGGCGCATGGGACACAACTCGGTTGAGCGCGGCAGCGAGGACAGCTGGACCACAACGCCGATGACGATTCTTGCGGCGCAGAAGGCCGGCGCGACACCGGCCCCCGCGGGTGACACCTCGACCGGTGGACGCGGGGGCGGCGCCGGTGGTGGACGGGGCGGGCGCGGCGGCAACCAGGATGCCATGGCGGCGGTTCTGCGCGACCCGGCCCGCCGGGACCCTCGCGGCTACATCATCCGACCCGACCAGCCCGAGTTCGCCCAGGGCCTCCGGCTGCTGCAGGCGCTCTCGCGCTCCGGCATCGAGATCCAGAAGGCGACTGCCAACTTCACCGTGCAGGGAAAGTCCTACCCCAAGGGCTCCTTCATCGTCCGCGGCGACCAGGCCTTCCGCCCGCACGTGCTGGACATGTTCGAGCCGCAGTGGCATCCGATGGATCTCCAGTACCCTGGCGGCCCGCCGAAGCGGCCCTACGACAACGCCGGCTACACCCTGGCGTATCAGATGGGCGTGAAGTTCGACCGAATCCTCGACGGCTTTACCGCGCCGACAGTCACCATGAAGGGCGGCGAGGTGATTCCCGATGCCGCGCTGTTCGACCCGACCGCGAAGGCCTGGAAGCTCTCGCCGTCATCGAACGATGCCTTTCTCGCAGTCAACCGACTGCTGAAGGCGAACCAGATCGTGACACGCCTGCCCAACGGCGAGTTCATCGTACCCGCCTCAAGTGGCAGCGCGAAGATCCTCAGCGACCTCGCCCGCAGCAGCGCACTCTGGGCCCGTGCCGTGGCCACCACCGAGGGCGCGATGCCGATCAAGGCCCTTCGCATCGGGCTCTGGGATCAATACGGCGGATCGATGCCCGCTGGCTGGGCGCGCTGGATACTGGAACAGTATGATGCGCCATTCGAGCGCGTCTTCGCGCCACGACTCAATGCCGGAAATCTCAAGAAAGACTTCGATCTCCTGGTCTTCGTGGGTGGCATTCCCGGCACGGGCGGTGGCCGTGGCGGCGGATTCGGAGGTCGTGGTGGTGGCACCGACGGTACCATCCCCGCCGAGTATCGCGCCCAGATCGGCTCGATGAGCGTCGACACCACCATGCCGCAATTGAAGGCCTTCCTCAACGAGGGCGGCCGGATCGTTGCCGTCGGCACTTCGGCCACGAACCTTGCGAACAATCTGGGTCTTGGCTTCGAGAACCAGGTCGCCGGCATCTCCAGCGACAAGTACTACCTGCCGGGCTCGGTGTTGCAGGTGCAGGTCGATACCACCCAACCAGCCGCGGCGGGCGCGCACCCAGCGACCGACCTCTTCTTCGACAACTCACCGGTGTGGCGTCTCGGTGCGGAGGCCACAGCCAAGGGTGTCCGGAAGATTGCGTGGTTCGCGGAGGCTGAACCGCTGCGCAGCGGCTGGGCCATCGGACAAGAGTATCTGAAGGATGGCGTGCAGATGGCGTGGGCCCCGGTGGGTCAGGGCGCCGCGTACTTCTACGCACCGGAGATGACGTTCAGGGCCCAGCCCGAGGGAACGTTCAAGTTCATCTTCAACACCTTCTACAAGTAGCCGTGTAGCGGAGGACGAGGAGCGAGGAGGGAGAAGCGCGGAGCGCGATGCAGTGCTGGATCATCTCGCTCCTCGCTTCTCCCTCCTCGCTTCTCCGTCAGTTCTTTGAGAATTCAACATCCATCCGGACAATCAGATTCGGATTCATCTTGAGCAACCCCAGCATCTTGCTCAACCCGCCGATGTCGTATCTCCGCACATCCATCGGTGTGCGGCCGCGGAAGCGGCTGCCGCCATTGCTGCGCCAGAGCCAGCCGGGAATCGTGTCGGCGAGTGTCTTGCCATGGATCGTGAACCGGCCGTGGAGGGTCACCGCGGTCGAGTCGCCCTGCGACACTCCAGCGGCCACACTGTCGAGATCAAACCGGATCACCGGGAACTTCTCCACCTCGAGTGATCCGTACATGTCCCGATCCCGCTTGCCGCTGCCGGTCACCAGCGACTTCGCGGGCGCCTCGACCCAGCCGCGCGCCGTGACCAGTGTCGGCGTACTCGTCATCTCACCAGTCACACTGCTGGTGGTGCCCGTGAAATCGCCGAGCGTCCCATGGCCATCAAAGGCGAGCATCCCCTTGTTGAGGCGCCCGCCAACCACCACCTGCCCCGACCCGCTGCCAGCGAGGCCCAGCCCGAGCACGAGCAGCAGCGTGCCAACCGTCTGCGTCCGCGTCATGCAATTCTCCATCACCCGCTCCGTTGTGTGCCCGCCACGAATCGCACCAAGTCCGGCACTTGGTGTATTGTACACTTGACCTTTACACGAGCGTCTGCCATGTCACGACTCGGCGCCGCCTTTACCTGGCTCGGGCACAGTGCATTTCACATTCAGGCCGAACCCGATGGCCCGGGGATCCTGATCGATCCCTGGCTCGACAATCCGAAGGTGCCGTCCAATGCCATCGCCCTGGCCGAGGCGGCGCGGCTGGTTCTCATCACCCATGGCCACTCCGACCATATCGGGGGCACGGCAGCGCTGGTGCGGCGCACCGGCGCAATGGTCCTCGCCTCCTTCGAGACGGTGCTCGAACTTGGTGCGGAAGGTGTGCCCGCATCGCAACTGCTCGGGTTCAACAAGGGTGGCGCCGCCTCCGCGCATGGCGTTACCGTGACGCTCACGCAGGCCTTCCACTCCTCGTCGCTCGCCGGCCCCGACGGTAGGCCGCGCTCCGTGGGTGATCCATGCGGCCTGGTGATCGAGCTGCCCAACGGCACCGTGATCTACAACACCGGCGATACCTGTGTCTTCGGCGACATGGCCCTGATCGCGGAGCTGTACCATCCCTCCGTGTTGATGCTCCCCATCGGCGATCTCTATACCATGGGTCCACGCCAGGCCGCCAAGGCGTGCGAACTCGTGGACCCTTCCTGGATCGTGCCGCAGCACTACGGCACCTTTCCCGCGCTGACCGGAACGCCGGAAGCGCTGAAACACCATCTGGCCCCGGAGATGCGTGACCGCGTCCTCATCTCCGCGCCCGGCGAAACGGTGAGGTAATCGTGGCATCCATCGCAATTCTCGGCGTCCCGGTGGACCTTGGGGCGGCACGCCGCGGCGTCGAAATGGGGCCGTCCGCAGTGCGACTCGCCCGACTGGCTGAACGCCTCGGTCGACTCGGCCATACGGTGGTCGATACGGGAGACGTTCCCGTCCCCACCCGCGAGACACTCGGCTTTGCCGAGGGACTCGACTACCTGCCGACCATCGCGGCGATTTGCCGAGAAACGGCGACGCGCACCGCTGCCATCGTTCGGCAAGGGCAGGTTCCCGTCGTGCTGGGCGGCGACCACTCCCTCTCGGCCGGCTCGGTGGCCGGTGTCGCCACCGCCCTGGCCGAACGCGGCGAACGACTCGGGTTGATCTGGCTCGATGCCCATGCCGACATCAACACGCCCGAGAGCACCCGCAGCGGCAACATTCACGGTATGCCCGTGGCACATTTGGTCGGACATGGCGATCCAACGCTGGCCGCCCTCGCCACACCGGCGCCCGCGGTACTCGCGAAAAATGTGGTCATCATCGGTGCCCGCGATCTCGATCCCGCCGAGCGTGACCATGTGCGCGAATTCGGGGTCAGCATCTTCACCATGCGCTACATCGATGAGCGCGGCATGCGGGCGGTGCTGGTGGACGCCATCGCCCGGGCCAGTGACGGGACCGGCGGGATCCACGTCTCCCTCGACCTCGATTTCGTCGATCCTCGCGAAGCTCCCGGGGTGGGAACACCGGTCAAGGGGGGTGCCACCTATCGCGAGGCCCACCTGGCGATGGAGACGCTCTGGGACACCGGACGGATCGTGGGGATGGACCTGGTGGAGGTGAACCCAGTCCTTGACCACCTCAACAGCACCGCCGAGCTGGCGGTCGGGCTCATGGCCAGTGGGTTCGGACAGCGGATTCTCTAGCTCCCATTGGACTGGAAAAAGGGAGTACGGGACTCGGTTCATATTGAAACCAACCCTAGGGTGGACGCCTCCGGCGGCCGAGAGTAGTATGTCCGGACTACTTCTCTCTGCCTGCTCCGTGGAGTGCTCGTGAATCTGGTGCGCCGCCCGACAGTTGCCGTGTTTGCCGCCCTCGTGGCGGCCGCTGTCGTTGCCGCACCCCTTACCGCCCAGAGCCCTTCCTTTTCCGCTTCCGAAAAGCCGTTCGCCACGATCTCGCGGATGTTCATCAAGCCGGTGCAGCGCGACTCGCTCGTGGACCTCGCCCGGTCCCAGGTCGGCCTCAAGTACAAGTACGGCGCCAAGGCACCTGGCAAGGCGTTCGACTGCAGCGGTCTGGTGCAGTGGCTGCTGAGCAAGTTCGACCTGGCAGTGCCGCGCACCAGTCGAGAGCAGGCGAAACAGGGCTTCGCGGTCCCCAAGGATCCCGATCAGCTGCTGCCGGGAGACCTGCTCTATTTCGGCAAAGGAACCCGCGTCACCCATATCGGGATCTACGTCGGCGATGGCAAGTACGTCCAGGCAGCCAATCGGCGAGACGGCGTAGTGGAAACTCCCCTCCCGACGGGCCGGGCTGCCAACACGTGGTGGAAGGGAGTACGCCGGCTCTTCCAACACGATACCGCCGCAGCGGATCCATCAAGCATCCCCGGGACCGTCGCGGCCAGCGGCATCATCATCAGCTGACGCCACACGACACATCGTTCCGACGCCTAGGCGACTCCACCCCGGGGTCGCCTTTCACGTTTCCGGCTTCATCTCCGTCACCAGCCAAGTCAGCATGGCGGCGACACCGAGCGTCACGGCACCACCGAACGCCTCGCGCGGACGATCACGCGCTACGACGATGAGCGTCCACAGCGAGAAACCGGCGAAGAAGAGCGGCGTCCACGGATAGGCCCAGACGCGGTAGGGGCGCGGCAGGTCGGGTTCGCGCCGACGGAGCCGCATCAGGCCGATCACCGTGAGAAAGGTGAAGAGCGACAGGGTGAATCCCGCGTAGGTGAGCACACCCTCGAAGGAATCGGTGAGCACGAACGCCAGTGCGAGTCCCCCTTGCAGCAGGACGGCGCGGGCCGGGCTCCCCATCGCCGTGCGCTGGGCGAGCGGCCGCAGGAGCGGCAGGTCCTCCGCCATCGATTCGATCACGCGGGGTCCGGCGAGCGTCATGGCGCTGATGGTCGACACCAGCAGCGCGGCGATCAATCCGCTCATCAGCCGTGCACCAGCACTTCCGAAGATCCGCCCAGCCACGATCGCTCCAACATCCACCTGCCCCGCGAGGGCCGCAATTGGCGTGGTCCGCAGGAAAATCCAGTTGAGCGCGAGGTAGAGTGCCGTGACGAGCAGCGTGCCGAGCACCAGCGCCCGCGGCACATTGCGCCCGGCGTCCCGTACCTCCCCCTGGAAATACGCCGCCGCGTTGAAGCCGGAATAGGCGTACGAGACGAAGATCAGCGACAGCCCGAACGGTGCACTCGCGATCTGACCGAAGGAGTGCGCGCTGGGCATGAAGGAGAGCGTCGTCCGCGGTCCCTGCCACAGGCCGAAGCCCACGAAGGCAAGGATCAGCAGCACCTTGAGTGACGTGACGACCACCTGAACCCGGCCACCGATGGATGGAGCCAGCATGTGCACGCCGGTGGCGGCGAGAATCGCCAGCACGCCGAGCGTCCGCGGTTCCATGCGGAACAGCGGACCGGCATAGCGCCCCATTGCCATTGCCGCGAGGGCCACCGGGGCGGCGAAACCCACCGCGACCGATACCCACCCCGCGACAGTGCCAATGCCGGGTTGGAAGATTCGGCGGAGGAACCGGTACTCCCCGCCCGACTCCACGATCGCCGCCGAGAGCTCGCCGTAGCAGAGCGCACCAGCCAAGGCGATCAGGCCACCGACCCCCCACAGGGCCAGCAGCGCGAAGCCGTCGGTCGTCTCCTGGACCAGGAAGCCCAGGGTGGTGAACACACCGGTGCCGACGATGTTGGCGATCACCGTCGCGAGTGCGGCCGCGAATCCAAGCTGCCCTGCTCGTGTCTGGTTGGCCATGCGACGATCCTGGCGGGGAGGAGGGAAAGATAGCGCGACCCTGGGGATTCCTCGGGGAACTCCCGCTCACCGCCATGTGCCGCTAGACTTTCTGCGGTCCGGGCCGCTACTGCCGGGTACCGCCCTCGCCATCCGGAACCTCATCATGACAGAACGACTCGCCGAGGCGTCGCTCTCGCGGCGCGACCTGCTCAAGCTCGCTGGCGCGGCCATGGTGCTGCCACAGGGCGCTGCGCTCGCCGCACCGCCGCCAACCTTGCTCCCAACCCACGCTGGTGCCAAGTCAATGATGGGGGTCCCCTTCGAGGCCAAGGACAAGGTCCGCATCGCCATCGTTGGCACCGGCCTGCGCGGGTCATCGGTGCTGGGCGAGTTCCTCGCCATTGACAACGTGCAGATCACCGCCCTCTGCGATATCGTCCCCGAGAAGGTGGCTCGGGCTGCCAAGCGTGTCGTGGCGGCGGGACAGCCCGAGCCGGCGATGTTCACCGCCGGCGATCACGACTTCGAAAACCTCGTGAAGCGCGATGACATCGACTTCGTGTACACCGCCACGCCGTGGCCGTGGCACACCCCGGTCGCCCTCGCCGCGATGAAGGCGGGCAAGCATGTCGGGACCGAGGTGCCGGTCGCGATGTCGCTCGAGCAGTGCTGGGAGCTCGTGGACACCTCCGAGAAGACCCGCCGACACTGCCTGATGATGGAGAACTGCTGCTACGACTTCAACGAGATGCTCGTCAACACCATGGTGAAGCAGGGCGTCTTCGGCGAGATCCTCTACGCCGAGGCAGCCTACATCCACGACCTGCGGGCCCTGCTGTTCGAGGACCGCGATGAAGGCCTCTGGCGGCGCATCCCCCACACCAACCGCCAAGGAAATTTCTATCCCACCCATGGCCTCGGTCCGGTCGCCTGGTATCTCGACATCCACAAGGGAGATCGCTTCGACTATCTCGTGTCGATGTCCACAGCGGAACGCGGTCTGTCGCTCTGGCGCGAGGAGCACATCCCCAAGGATTCGCCCAAGTGGCAGGAGCACTACGTCGAGGGCGACATCAACACCTCGTTCATCAAGACGCAGAAGGGCAAGACCATCCTGCTCACCCATGCCGTCACGACGCCCACACCCTACGACCGCCTCAATTCGGTCCGCGGCACCAAGGGCGTCTTCAAGGACTACCCCGGGCGCTATTACATCGAGGGCCGCGTCGGTCCCGACGGCAAGCCTCTGGGTGAAAGTTTCCGGACCGTCGATGAGCTGAAGGCCGACTACACCCATCCGTTGTGGCAGCGGATCGGTGAGATCGCCAAGGCCAAGGGAGGTCACGGCGGCATGGATTACATCATGGCCTACCGCCTGGTCGAGTGCATCCGACAGGGCCTCCCTCCCGACTTCGATGTCTATGACGCGGCGGCATGGTCCTCTCCCTGGCCGTTGAGCGAGACGTCGGTCAAGCGAGGCTCCATCCCGGTCAAGTTCCCCGACTTCACGCGCGGCGGCTGGCAGAACAGCCGGGCGGGTGCATGAATCCAACCCTGCTCGACTGGGCCATCGTTGTTGCGTCCATCCTGATTTGCAGCATTCCACCGATCCTCCTCGCCAAGCGGGCCGGATCGAGCACGGCGGAGTTCTTCACCTCGGGCCGATCGGCGCCGTGGTGGCTCATCGGCGTCTCGATGGTTGCCACCACCTTCAGCACCGACACGCCCAATCTGGTGACGAACTTCGTCCGCACCGGCGGGGTGGCGAGCAACTGGCAGTGGTGGGCCTTCCTCCTCACCGGCATGGCCACCGTCTTCTTCTTCGC
>JBBRBZ010000042.1:0-20822 GCA_038205305.1 Gemmatimonadales bacterium | reverse complement strand
CGTAGTAGCGCACCAGGCCCTGGCGAAGATCCTGTGTTCGCTCCTCTTGGCGGCTCAGGACGCGAAGCGGTACCGCGCTAAATGAAGTTCCGGCGTTTCACGGCCGGTGGCAGACTCGGGTTCCAGTGTCTCTGGAACAATTCGTTCGAGAGTCGCCCACGGTGGAATCCTCACCGTGAATCCGCCGTGACCCTACCGGTTGCTTCGTCCCAGACGATCGGCCGACGATCCGGAACCGCGCGGCGCACGGCATCGCGCGCCAAGCTGATCGAGTGTCAGCTCCAGATGGGAGATTCCGCCGCAGCCCTGGCCACTGCCACTGCAGGAATCACCTTGGGCGATTCGGTCTTCGTGCGGGATGCGGCGCTGACGGCACACAGGTGAACTCTCGCCACGCCGTTCACACCTAGCGCAAGAGAGACCGCGGGGCGAACACACGGCTGACGGGGCCTCCGGCCACGTCGATCATGACCGAATCGACGCGGGACGTCAGCGTCAGCCAGTCATACCATGTGAAATGCGACGCAATACTGGACGTCCTGAATGGAAACCGTCCGCACCCGTAGGAATATGAGACGTAGAGTCGATGTTCCGATTCCGCCCCGAGCGCCCTGATCGCGCCGCACTCCAATCGCAGGAATGCGGGACCGGACACTTCGGTGAAGTCTCCGAGCGCCAGTCCGTACCGCCAGAGATCTCCGGCCTGCACCGAAAGTTCCCGCACTCCGGAGTCGGCGCTCAACACGACGACCGTATCAGACGGTCCAAGCGCGCTCACCAGCCTCACTAAACTGGCATTGAGACGGAGCGAAGCATCGGCAGTCTCCGTTGAACGATGCGCCGCCAGCGTGCCGTAGCAAAGGATGATCAAGGACGCACCGAAGGCAAAAACCCGTGTTGCCTTGCCCGCGTGGGCAAGTACCTGGAGGGCAGCGGCATAGAGCAACACCACTCCTAGCGCGAACGGGAGGGCGTAGAAGCTATCGAACTTGGGCCAAGGCCAGTAGACTGTCGCCCCAAGTCCAACGGGGAACAGCGCCCATGCTGCCGCACGCGCGATCCGTCTCATGCCACCTTCCTGCCGGGCCGCGACGCGTGCCGCCAGCACCAGCACCAGCAGGAACGCGAGATTCGCCGGATAGAGTAGCAACAGGAGCCACTGGTGCGTTGGTTGCACCGGCACCAGAATTGACATCATGTTCTCCATCAACCGCGACGGGGCAAATGGTGCTTTCCCGTATTGCATACCGTAGCCAGTGGCCTGCGGCCGGGCACGAATCGACCACAGCAAAACGATCTCGGCAATCGCCACCGCAGTCGCCCCAGCGCTGAGCGTGAGGTTTCGCGGCGCAGTGAGTCGCCACTGAGCGGGACGTTTCCAGAAAATGGCGAGCGGCACCACCACAAGGCCAAGCGTTCCTACAACCTCTTTCGTCGCGAAGACCATCCCCAGGAGCGCGACGATGCCGAGACAGCGGAAACCCCAGCGCGACCCGTCTTGATAGGCAAGCGCTAGGTACGTCGCGAGGAGCAAGGCGGCAACCGCCTGAGGCTCGGCCATCAACTGGACCCAGCCTCGCACCGCCGCAGTGGAAACGACGAAAAGCGCCGCCGCACCAAGTGCAGGCGCCAGCCGCACCTTCAGCCGTCGGGCCAAGGCAAGGACGAGAGCCAAGTCGATTGACATCCAGACGAATCGCAGCCACTGCCAGCCGAGGGAATGCGTCCCGAACCAGTGGAATTCCAAGACGAAGGTAAGGTAGAACAGTGAGTTTGATCGACCGTGGATGCTGTAGTAGTCGAGCAGCAACCGATACTGATCGAGCCAACCGCGTCCGCGCTGTAGCAGCGGCAGGAATTCACCGAAATCCCAGATGTCAAGGGGCAGAGCGCGCCAAGGATGATAGAGCCAGGCCGCCAACGCTAGCGGCAGCAACAGGCCCGCGGCCCAGCGCCAGGAGGGAGAATTCATGAGCGTGTGCGCCGGTAGGCGCGCCGAATGCGCAAGAGCTCAAGCGGGGCGACCAGGAAATCGGTGCCTTTGACTCTGCTGTCGCCATGCTCCTGCCATGATTCGAGCGGGACCTCGCGCACCCGCGTGACGATGGAGGGGCCCGCCGCTTGCGCCAAGCGCGCCAGCACTTCCACGTCGAAGATCCACCGACTCAGGAACGGAGTTTCGAAGACCGCTCGTACCTCGGGCCGATTACGGAAGAGCTTGAGGCCACACTGCGTGTCATAGACCGGGAGGGCAAGTGCCATCGACGCGACGGTGGCGAAGACGCGACCGAGATAGTGGCGCCATTCAGACCTCTCTATCCGTCGACCCAGCAATTTGACGCGGGAACCGAAAATCGCCCAACAGTCTGGATGGGCAGCGAGATCTGCCTCAAGAGCAGGGACCTCGGAAAACGGCGCGGACAGATCTGCATCAATGAATCCCGCGACGGCAGCACCTGCATCGAATGCGCGCACCATTCCCCGCCGTACCGCCTCGGCCTTGCCAAGATTGCTCGGGAGATGCAACACGTCGATATGCTTCGGGAACCTATCACGCAGATCATCCACCAACTGTGGCGTGGTATCGCGGCTGCCGTCGTCGACGAAACAGATGCGGTACCCCGGCCCCGATGCAGCAAAGCGGTGGACCGCTTCGACATCAAGGCGTCCCGCCTCGTTGAAAGTCGGGATCACCATGGTGGCACCGCTCGGCTCGCTGGTCATATGCGCCTTAGCAGTGCGACTAGAGAAACACCACGCCGGTAGGCCGCCTGGCCGGAATCGACAGCGGCAACGAGGGCCTGCGACTCCCCGGCGAAGATGCCCCGCAGCGCGTTGTTGAGCGGTCCGGCCGGCACTGACAGGTCGCTGCCACTCGTGGCGCTCCGACGCCGGAGTGCCCGGATTACCGAGATAGCGGGATAGAGGCGCGAATTGAATGGCGAGAGGAGTCGCTCGACCACCGGAGCTCCTTGCCAGAGCGCGCGGAAACTCGCGATCGTGTAGCGACGCATATGACCAAATGCCTGGTCGTGTGGACTCCAGAGTCCCGGATCCGCGGGTACCGTCAATAGCAGCGTCCCGCCGGACGGCACGGTGGCAAGTGCCGAGTCAAACAAGGCCTGACTGTCCGCAACATGTTCGAGCACGTCCGTCATCAGGAGCACACCTCCGTGCGCCAGATGCGCTGCGACTCCCGCGAGTGTTGCGGTCTGCCGGAACTGGACCGTCGGATGATGCTCCCGTGCCAGCGTGATCGCGTCCGCCGACGGATCGACACCAAGGACGTTGTACTCGTCTGCGAAGGCGGCGGCATTGCCACCCGTGCCGCAGCCGACATCGACCAAGGCGGCGCCCTCACCCGCCGGCGCCACCCGGTGAACGAGAGACTGGAGAATCTGTCGGCGACCAACGAACCACCAGTGACGGTGCTCGACCTTCGCGTGGGCCATGAACAAGGTGCGGTCCATCGGCTACTCCGACCGCCAATCTCGGAACAACGAATCGCGCGAGAGAGGCAGGAAGCGCAACTGTCCTCCGACATGCGGATCCTTGGTGAGGAGCCAGATCGGTCGCTCGGGATGTGCGTCAACCACGGTGCTGTCACGTGCATGAAGGTCCCGCAGGTACTCGTTGCCGTCTGGTTGGTTGTTCAGCAACGGCGGAAACATAGTGAAACCACTGATGTCCTCCTGAATCCGCCGCACACAACGCGCGGCGATCACGGCGCCGGGTACGAAGCGCACGGTCGTGTCGGGTAGCTCCTTGAGACTGACCAGCTTTGATGAATCCCCGGTAAACGGTGCAAGTCGGGCCTCGAAGGCCTCGGCGTGTTCATGCGCCTTTTCGGACGCGAGGAGGGTCTGCTCCAGTCGGCAGGCGTCGAAACCGTGATAAATTCGCTCGGCGTCAGTGCGTGTCACGCCGAGTGCCCACATCCGGCTCATCAAGGTCGCGCCCCACGCCTCACGAACCAGTACGAGGGCATCGTGCACTCCGGCCTGCCGAGCCAGTTTCGGCACATCGAACCGCATCGACAGCATGCCGAGCCGGTACTGCGCGGCTCGGATCGGCACCAGCGTAACGCTGCCGATCAGCAGCGCGGAAGTCCCCGCAATAACCGTCCCCCGAATCAGCGGCGCGGCGAAGCGGCGCTCGGCCATCACCGCCGGCAGCCGCATGGTCCAGAGCGCGAGCCACGGCGCCAGCGGCAACATGAAGCGGGGGCCGAGATAGAAGCCGTCGTGCCAGTAGGCGAAGTAGGCGAGCAGTAGCCCACCGGAACAGATGAGCGCCCAGCGATCAAATGCCGTCAGCCGTGGCACCAGCGCCAGCGCCGCCGTGGCAAAAAGCAGCGACGGGGCGGGTGTCTCGAGGAAGTAGGTTTGTAGCCGGAGCAGGTAGAGGTTCACCAGCTCCAGTCCACGCGCAGGCGTGTGCGCTGGCCCCCACGGCGAGACATGGAAGCCGAGCTCGTGCGTCTTCCCCCACATCGCGATGTAACCGAAGGTGAACGGATCACCGGTCTGGGACTTGTTGACCAGGAGTAACCCCAGAATCGGCAGCGCGACGCCGAGACCGCTCGCAACCAACGCAACGAAATGCCCCCCACCCAGCCGTGCGCGCCACGCCAGCCATCCCGCGGCAGGCAGTGCGAACACTACAGCATCAAGGGGCCGGATGGACGCGGCGATGCCGAGCGCGAGCCCACAGCCGAGTGCGGCGAGATAGTGCGGCTGATCATCCTGAACTGCGACGGCGAGCCCAAGTGCCGCCGCGAGCAACCAGGTCGTCTCAGTGACGTGATTCATCATTGAGGCATCAAGAAAGATGCAGAACGGCGCAAAGGCGAAGAGCAAAAGCGCCGCGAGCGCCGTCCCACTGCGGGACTCGATCCGTCGCAGGAGTCGCGCAAAGATCACGACGCCGACACCAGCGAAGAACGGTCCCACCAGCCACTCGGCGTGAACGAGGCTCCCGAGCGCGAGCATCGCCGGGCCGCCGGCGGGGAATTGCCCGAATACCTTGCCACCCCAATCGAGCAGATGTTGTGAATTGGTGAATGCGGGATCGGCTGGCGCGGGGAGCCAGAGGTGACCGGCCGCAAAGATGCGCGCCTGATACACCTGAATGATTTCGTCGATCAGCAGCGGTTTGGCGGAGAGAATACGGCGGGCGAGCACGGCGTACAGTGCCATGCCGGTGACGCCGATTGCGAGGTCGGCCGGCAGCCCTGCCCGCCGCCACGCCCCCGCCACTCGTGCCCACAGCCCCTCTCGCCACAGCATCGGGTAGCGGCGGACGGCGATCCCCGCGATCACCCCGATGCCCAAGACGATCGCCCCACCGCTGATCCAGAGATGGAGCCGCCCATCATACCACGGCGCCTCATGCCCCCCCGGGATCCAGTTGGCAATCGGGAGCAGCCCCAGCAGCAGGAGCAGCGCCGCCGCGAATTGTGCCACCTACTTCTCCTCGACCCCTTCGTAGCGCGACAACTTGCGATAGAGCGTGCTTGGGTCGATGCCGAGCGCCTCGGCCGCGCGGGTCTTGTTGCCGCCCTCGGCCTCGAGCACGAACATGATGTAGGCGCGCTCCACCAGGTCAAGCGTCGGGTTGGGCTCGGCCTTCTCGGCCACCAGCGGCTCGCGCTTGCGGCGGGTGATCCGCTCCGGCAGGTGCGCCGCCTCGATCAGCGTGCCGCGGCACATCACGCAGGCATGCTCGAGCGCGTTTTGCAGCTCGCGCACGTTGCCGGGCCACTTGTAGACCATCACCGCGTCCATCGCCTCGGAGGCAAGTGCCTTCGGCTCGCCGTGCTCGCCCGCAATGTCCTCCAGGAAGCGATCGAGCAGCAGGATCAGGTCGTCGCGCCGCTCACGCAGCGGCGGCAGCTCGACCGCGATGACATTGAGTCGGTAGAAGAGATCGGAGCGGAAGTTGCCGCGACGCACCTCTTCCTCGAGGTCGCGATTGGTGGCGGCGATGATCCGCACATCCACCGGCAACGCCTCAGTCGCGCCAACAGGAATCACCTCGCGCTGCTGCAACACGCGGAGCAGCTTCACCTGCAGCGACGGCGGCATCTCCCCCACTTCGTCGAGGAAGAAGGTGCCACCACGGGCGGCCGCAAAGAGTCCCTGTTTGTCGCGGACGGCACCGGTGAACGATCCCTTCACGTGGCCGAAGAGTTCGCTCTCGAGCAGCGTCTCGGGGAGCGCGCCACAGTTGATGGAGAGGAACGGCCCGTTCACGCGCGGCGAGGCATCATGGATGTAATGCGCCAGCACTTCCTTGCCGGTGCCGCTCTCGCCTTGGATCAGCACCGTCGAATCGGTCTGGGCTACGATTTCCGCGAGCTTGAGGATCTCCAGGAAGCGCCGTGACTTGCCTATGGGTCGAATGGCCCCGCTGCGCGCCGAGCCGCCGCCGCCCTTCCGGATCTCCTGCTTGAGTTGCTTGTTTTCGACCCGGATCTGGCGGAACTCGCAGGCCCGCCGCAGGATCGCGAGCAGCTCGTCGTTGGCGAACGGCTTCTGCAGGTAGTAGAACGCCCCGGCATTCACCGCTTGAATCGCGCTCTGGAGCGAAGCCTGCGCCGTCATCAGGATCACCGGGGTCATGGCATCCTGTTCCTTCACCGCCTGCAGGATGTCGAGCCCGGTCACCTGCGGCATGCGCACGTCGGTGAGGACGATGTCGGGGGAGCCGCCCCGGATGGCGTCGAGGCCGGCCTTGCCGCCCTGCGCCGTTGCCACTTCGTACCCCTCCTTCTTGAGGAGGATGCGAAGGGTGTCGAGGATCCCGCTTTCATCGTCGATGACCAGCACCGAGGGCTGTGCGTTCATGCCCCGTCCTCTCTATTCCAGGTTGATGGCAAAAAGATCGAAAACGTCGTTCCCTGCTGCGGCGAGCTGTCCATCAGAATCACGCCGCGGTGTGCCGCGACCGCCCGCTGCACGATCGCCAAGCCGAGCCCGGTTCCGCCCTGTCGGCCCGAGACGAAGGGCTCGAAGAGCCGCTCGCGCACCGCGTCGGGAATGCCGGGGCCGTTGTCCGACACAATGAGTCGCACCGGCCGCTCGGTGATGGTCGGCGCATTGGGGCCGCTCACCTCCCGTCCCACCTCGACGCGAATCGCCCCCGGGCCGTCGAGAGCTTGGGCGGCATTGAGCACCAGGTTGCTGATGATCCGGTGCAGCAGGTCCTCGTCGCCGTCCAGCTCCACCGATTCGCCTTCGACCACCAGCTCGATGCCACTCGCCGCCGGATGGGCGCCCACCACTCGCACGGCATCCTGCGCGAGTGCGAGCAGGTCAAGTCGCTCGAAGTTCGCCGCCCGCACGCGGGAGAAGTCGAGAAATTCGGTGAGCAGCCTGTTCAGCCGCTCGCTCTCCCGCATGACCAGCCGGGCGAGCGTCTGGTCGTCCTCGTCCTCCCCCGCCGAGTGGGAGAGTTGCTCCACGGCACTCCGGATCGCCATGAGCGGATTCCGGATCTCGTGGGCCAGCGACGCACTCAATGCCGCCACCCCCTCGAGCCGCTCGGCCCGAAGGCGGAACTCCTGCATCCGCTTCAGGTCGGAGATATCAGTGAAGATGGCGGTGACGAGCCGCTGGCCGCCACCGGGACGCTGAAATGTGGTGGTGCTGAGCCCGACAGGAAACAGCGTCCCGTCACGCCGCCGCACCGACGCCTCACCCCGTGCCACCCGGTTGCCCCCGCCGATTCCCTGCACGATCGCCTCGTGCAGTTCCCGCGAGTGGGCCCGGAGCGTCTCCAGCACCGGCTGCCCATGCACAAAGGCGCCGTCGTCGCCGAGGATTCGTCGCCCCCGCGGATTGAGGTAGGCGAGCTTCCCCTCGGCGTCCACAGTGATGACGCCCGACTGGATGGTGGCGAGGATCTCTTCCGCCTCGAGTCGCGCCTGCTGCAGCGCCACCTCGAGCACCCTTTGCTCCCGCGCCGCATTGGCGAGGCGGTTGCCCAGCACGGCAATCAGCCCGCCGACGAAGGCGATCAGACCGACCTGGATCCAGAACGCCGCGTCGGGCGAATCGCCGGCCTGCGGGGACGCAATCGTGACCCCGACATAACAGACCGTGGCGAAGGCGACGGCGAGCAGCCCGCGACCGACCGGCAGGAGCAGGGCGTAGACGGTGACCAAGGCGACATAGAGCGCCGCGATCGATGTCGCCTCGGTGGTCTTCTCCGGAACGGCATTGGTGAACGCCACCAGCGACGTCACCACCAGCACATCCACGGTGGCCTGGAGCAGCAGCCCGTCCGGCCCGGGCAGTTTCTTCCGGCGCACAAGCGCCTGCACCAGCCAGAGCGACGCGACCAGGGCCAGCGCCCCCAGCAGCATGATCGAATTGAAGGCGGCGTCGTGCTGCCCAGGGTTGTTGCCGAGGGCGCGCCCGGCCACGAGCGACACCAAGGCGAGCCGCACCAAGAGGATCCCGGCCAGCAGGACTCGAGGCTGCGGTAGCGCGAGACGTTCCAGGCCGCGGCGCGGCGGCACCGCCACCGGACCGACCGGAAATTCTCCCGTGTGCATCTTGTGGGAGCCGTGGGGAGGAGTCATGGGGTCCAAGATGGATGTAATATGGTGCGCTGCGGGCAGCGACGCCCGGAAGAGGAGCTGATTGATGCCCAAGCGATCTGGCCGCTCACCGGCCCCCACCACCACCGACCTGCCCTTCCGCGGCTTCGACCCGGGGATCTTCCGGTACCTCAGCGGACTCAAGCGTCACAACAATCGCGAGTGGTTCGAGGCGCATCGGCAGGAGTACGAGACCTTCCTCCGCGAGCCACTGCGCGCCTTCGTGGAGGAGATGGACGTCCGCCTCGCCCGATTGGCGCCGGAGATTCTTGGGGATCCCCGCCGCTCGCTCTTCCGGATTTACCGCGACGTCCGCTTCTCGAAGGAGAAGTTGCCCTACAAGACGCACACCGCCTGCTGGTTCTTCCACCACGACGCCGGTCGGGGCGTCGGGAGCGAAGCGCACGGAGGCGCCGGGCTCTACTTCCATGTCGAACCGGGAGCGAGCATGGTCGGCGGAGGCATCTGGATGCCACCCAAACCAGCCCTCGACCTGATTCGCGACGCAATCAACGAACACCCCGCCGCCCTGCCCAAGCTGCTCAAGGCGCCGACCTTCGCGCGCCGCTTTGGTGGGTTGAGCAACGAGGAAGCGCGACTCACTCGGGTGCCGCGAGGCTTCCCGCCCGATCACCCGGCGGCCGAGTGGCTCCGCTGCAAATCATTCACCGCCGGCCGCGCGCTCAGCAACGCGGAAGTGCTCGACCCCAAGCTCCCCGCGCGACTGGAGACCGATTTCAAGGCGATGCTGCCGCTGGTGCGCTGGCTCAACGGCACCTTGGGCTTCCTCCCGGCCAAGAGCAGGCTGTGAGCGCCTCTGAGCCGCTCAGCCGAGTCCGCCTCGACAAGTGGCTCTGGGCCGCTCGCTTCTTCAAGACGCGCTCCGCGGCCACTGACGCGGTGCACGGCGGCAAGGCCGAGGTGAATGGCGAACCCGCCAAGCCGGCGCGCATGGTCGCTCCCGGCGACACGGTGCACCTGCGCCTGGCACCCTACGACTATGCCCTGGTGGTCACCGCGCTCGCCGATCGGCGCGGATCAGCCGAGGCCGCGGCAAAGTTGTATCAGGAGACGCCGGAATCCATCGCAGCGCGGAGCCGTCTCGCCGAGCAGCTGCGCCTCGCCCCCGACTGGGGAGCAACCAGCGGCAAGCCGGACAAGAAGCAGCGGAGAGAGATCCGGAAGTGGAAGGGGGGGTGACTACAACCCCCCAAACCACGGATACCCCTGATCTTCCCAATAGCCGCCGGGTCGGCGATCGGTGAAGGTGATCCGGGTGAGGTACTTGGTGAGCTTGTAGCCGAGCTTGATGGGCGAGTAGAGTCGCAGCGGCGCACCGTGCTCTGGCGTGAGCGGTTGGCCCTCGTGCGCATCGGCGAGAATCGTCTGCGGATGCATCGCACTGGCGATGTCCCAGCCGTTCATGTAACCATCATCGAACGAATCGAACTGCACGAAGCGCGCGGTGGGCAGCGGTTCCACCTGTGCTGCGAGCACCGAGAACGGCACGCCGTTCCAGCTCTTCACCACCGTCCACCCCTCAACACAGTGATGCGTCACGGTGTAGCCCACATGCGGCAGGACACCAAGCATCTCACGGGTGAACTGCGTCGGCTGCTTGACGAGGCCGCCCACCTCGAGACGCCAGGTGGCGGGATCGCCCAGCGCCGGAAGATCTTTGGAGATGTAGTACACCGGCATCACGCCGCGGGCGGCTTGGTGGGGATCGACCTGGGCGTGCCGCACCGCTTGCAGCTTCTCACCGAGCGTGTTGTTGAAACCGATCACCTTGTCGAAGAGCGGCTGCAGTCGCTTGCCGCCGGTCCAGCCACAGGCCGCCAGCGTCACCGGCAGGAGTGGCGCGGTCAGTCGCAGAAAGTCGCGTCGATCGAACCGTTCAGGTGTGGCCATTGGACGGGAGCCTCCCACGATAGCGTCCGGTGATGATCGCCCGCAGCAAGCCGGGGTCGACGACGAACACCATCACCACATGCACCACCACGAAGGCGACGAAGGCCCACACGGTGACGAAGTGCCAGTAGCGCGCGAGTTCGTAGCCGCCAAACAACGACGTGAGGAAGGCGAGCTGGACGGGCTTCGCCACGGCGAACCCTGAGAGCACCGCAACCACGGCGAGCAGCAGCACGCCGGTATAGGCGCCCTTCTGCAACGAGTTGTGCTTCCCCTGTGGCGGATGATCGCGGCGCAGCCGCAGGTAGTAGCGCATCATCTGCCAAGCGCCCTTCACATCACTCGGCCGGAACAGGAGCTTCCGCCACTCCCCCGAAAAAATCAGGAAGAGCAGGTACGCGAGACCCGTGAGGACGAACGGCCAGGCCAGCGTGAAGTGCCAGCGGAGTCCACCGGCGAGCCAACCGCCGAGTCGCAGCGCAGGAGGAATCGCGCCATGCGACAGGTCGAACGGATTGGGAACGTTGAGCACTTCGCCCTTGTAGCCGATGTGGGGGAAGGCGGTGTAGATCTGCAGCCCGCTCGCGATCATGCCGGCGAGGAAGACGGCGTTCAGCCAGTGGGTGAGGCGCACCAGCGCGCCATGTCGTCGCACCGACTGGGGACGCGCTGCCGGCTCGGCGGCCTCGGTCGGCATGGGGACACTGCTCATGGTCGGCTGCTCCGTGGGGATTCCGAAGTATACGCTCGGCAATCCGCTTCGGTTCCCGTGTCAGCGCCTGGAGGTACTCTCCGAGGTCGCCTTCTCCCAGACCGACATCGCGGCGTCGAGCGCGCGGCGGGCCTCGTCACGTTCGAGACCCAGCGTGCGCGCCTTCTCCCGGCCATTTGGCGCGGTATAGAGCGATGGGTCGGCGAGCGCTGCTTCGAGCCGGGCCAAACGGGCCTCGGAGGCCGTCACCGCCTCTTCGGCCTTGGCCGCCTCGCGCTCGCGATTCCGGTCCTTGGCGGGGCTCGCCGCCGCCATCACCGGTGACTTGGCGAGCTTCGCCGACTTGGCCGACTGGTTTCTGGCCGCGTCGCGACGTTCGGTCTCGTCGCGCTTGAGCGCCTCGCGGCGAGTCGCCTGGGTGGCCTCGAACTCCGAATAGGTCCCCGGGAAGTCCTCGAGCACGCCCGCTTCGAGCGACCAGATCCGGGTCGCGAGGCCGCGGAGCAGTGCCCGGTCGTGGGTCACCAACAGCGCAGTGCCGTCGTATTCCTCGAGGGCATCTTCCAGTGCCTCGATCGATTCGACGTCGAGATGGTTGGTCGGTTCGTCGAAGACCAGCAGGTTGGCACCGGTGAGCATCATCAGCGCGAGCGCCACTCGGGCACGCTCGCCGCCGGAGAGCGTCCCCGCCTTGCGCTGTACCTCGCCGCCCGAGAAGCCGAAGCGGCCAAGATGGCCCTGCACCTGACCCCGGTTCCAGGCCGGGCGCCGTACCGCGATCAGTTCGTACATGGTGGCGTTGGGATCGACATCACCGAGGTCCTGCCGGTAGTAGGCTACATCGATGGATGGCATGAGGCGCACACTGCCGCCATCGGGAGCGCGCTCACCGAGCAGCGTCTTGAGCAGCGTCGACTTCCCCGCCCCGTTGGTGCCGATGAGCCCCACCACATCACCGCGCCGCAGGATGATCGAGCACGGCTCGAGCAGCTGTCGATCGCCCATCTGCATCTCGAGCTTCTCGGTGACGAGCACCTGATCGCCGCCGCGCGCACCGGCAGCGAAGCTCACCGACATCACCCCTTCCGCGCCGGGGGGCGGTGACAACCGGGGCAATCGTTCCAGCCGGCGGCGGCGTCCCTTGGCCTGAGTGGACTTCTGTCCCGCGATGTTCCGATCGATGAAATCCTGCTCGTTGGCGATCTTGGCGTTCTGCTTGCGGATCGCTCGTTCGAGCGACATCCGCCGCTCGGTGTGCTGCAGCGCGAAGGCGTCGTAGTTGCCGGTGTACGGCGTGGCGGTGCCACCCTCGAAGTGGAGGATGTGATCGGCGACGCCGTCGATGAAGGCGCGGTCGTGTGAGATGAACACCACCGCCTCGTCGAGTTCGAGCAGGTAGCTCTCGAGCCACTTGGCGGTCGCGATGTCGAGGTGGTTGGTCGGCTCGTCGAGAATGAGCACATCGGCCGGTGCTGCCAGCTGCGCGGTGAGGGCGAGTCGTCCGCGTTCACCACCGGAGAGTGTCGCCACGTCGCGCGACCGCGCGATTTCGGGATCAAACCCCATGCCGGCAAGCACGGCGTCGACCCGTGCGGTGGCCATGTAGCCCCCGGCATGCTCGAACCGTTCCAGGTTGACGGAGTAGCGCTCCAGCATTTCCGGCGTCGTGGCGTCACCCGCCTCGCCAATTGCCGTCGACTGGCGCGCCAGTTCGCGCTCCAGCTCGAAGATCTCGGCGAAGCCCCGCGCCGCCGCGTCCCAGACGGTGGTCGCGGAGCCCATGTCGCGGAACTGGTCCATCACGGCAAAGCGAAGACCCGGAACGCGGGCTACCGAGCCGCGATCCGGGTTGCTTTCCCCGGTGATGAATCGGGTGAAGGTGGTCTTTCCGCAGCCATTCCGACCGATCACCCCGTGCCGCTCACCGCGGGCGATCTGCCAGGTGATATCCTCGAAGATGAACTGTCCGCCGAACTCCGCCGCCAAACCAGAACAGGAAACAAGGGTCACGGGCTGTTGGGTTTCCTGGGTGGAGTGGTGGCCTTGACGTCGACCTTGGTCTTGCCGTTGGAATCCTTCACCATCACATGCCCGCCGCTGCTGTCCCCGGCGATATCCACGATCGCGTGCCCCTGACTGTCGAACACCTTCACCGACCCGCCTGCGGAATCCCCAATGATCGACACCAGATCCTTCCCATTCACGCGTACATGAAGCGAGCCATTCTCGGAGCCGACATCGACATTGCCGCTGTCGTTGATCCCTGAGCCGGTTTGCATGTTCTGCTGCAGGTCGGCCACCATCGACTGCGGCACGAGCAGCGTGACCTGATGATCGCCGGGGCGGAAAGTAACCGTACCGAAGGGCACCAGCTGCAGCCGGGCGGAATCGGCAGGCTGGGCGCAGACGAAGGTGATGTTCTTGTCGATCTTGCTGGCATCCACAATGGAAAGCGTGCAGCCATCGAGACGGGTCATCGGGATGCTGTCATCGAGACTGACGGTGAGCGCGACCCCGGAAACGCTGCGTGGCGAGCTGCGCTCGATCCGGAGGCGCTGCACCTTGCCCAACCGCTCGCCACCGAGGCGGAACGCGGCGCCGAGCAAGGGGATCTCGATCGGGCGATCGCTGTTGACGAACGCCTCGCCGTGCCGGAAGGTCCGAATGCCAATCGCACCGAGGATGAAGATTGCCAGCATGCCGAGCACGATCTTGAACCAGTACTTGAACGTCATGGCACACCTCCGGTCGATTCTGCGGGTGGTTCCGTAGCTGTTCCAAAGATAAACGTGCGGCGCACCACCAAGGTTTCAGACCACCCGGGCTAGGTTTCGGCTGTGCAACGTCTTCTTGCGTCCCTGTCGTGGGACAACAGCTACTCCAGGCTCCCCGAGCGCTTCTTCGAACGGGTCTCTGCCACTCCGCTCCCCGACCCCTACCTGATCGCCTTCAATCAGGATGCGGCGGCACTGCTCGATCTCGACCCGTCTGCGGCGGGCGATGCATCGTTCCTGGCTGGGCTCAACGGGACGAAGCCAATCCCCGGAACCGCCCCTCTCGCGACAATCTACGCCGGTCACCAGTTCGGCGTGTGGGTGCCGCAGTTGGGCGACGGGCGGGCGATTCTCCTCGGCGAGGTAGTCACCGCTGATCATCAGCGGTGGGAGGTGCAGCTGAAGGGATCGGGGATGACGCGCTTCTCACGCATGGGCGATGGCCGGGCGGTGCTCCGCTCCTCCATTCGCGAGTATCTGGCGAGCGAGGCAATGCACGGGCTGGGCATCCCCACTACCCGCGCGTTGGCGCTCTTTGGCAGCGACGAGGCGATCTATCGCGAGCGGGTGGAGACGGCGGCGGTGCTGGTGCGTCTGTCGCCGAGTCACCTGCGGTTCGGCACCTTCCAACTGTTCGCGTCGCGGGGCGAATCCGCCGATGTGCAGCTGCTCGCCGACTATGTCATTGACCAGCACTTTCCCGAGTTGCTCAAGCTCCCCGCGGCCGAGCGGTACGCCGCCTGGTACCGGGAGGTGGTCGATCGCACCGCGCGGATGATCGCACGCTGGACGGCGGTGGGTTTCTCGCACGGCGTGATGAACACCGACAACATGTCGATCCTGGGTCTTTCCCTCGACTACGGCCCCTATGGCTTTCTCGACGGTTACGACCGCGGTTTCATCTGCAATCACACCGATTATTCCGGTCGCTACGCCTTTGACCAGCAACCCAAGGTCGGGCTCTGGAACTGCGCCCGGCTTGGTGAGGCGTTACACACGCTGGTGCCGGAAGCATCGGCGCTCGATGCGCTGGAATCGTATCGCACGACGTTCGAGGATGAGATCGACGCGCGCATGGGCGAGAAGCTCGGCCTGCTCATGGCCGAGGAGGGCGATCTCGAATTGCTGCATGGCTTCCTGCAACTAATGCAATCGGCGAAAGCCGACTACAGCCGCACCTTCCGCGCGCTGTCGCATTACGATGGTGCCGACCTGACGACACTGCTGCCACTGCAGGCGGAGATTGGCGACGCAGCGGGGCTGCTCGCGTGGCTCGAGCGGTACGACACGCGGCTGGCGCACGAGCAGTCGGTGGTATCGGTGCGTCACGGCCGAATGCTGGCCGTGAATCCCAAGTACGTGCTGCGCAACTGGATCGCGCAGGAGGTGATCGTCAATGCCGAGCACCGAAGCTATGCGATGATCGAGACGGTGCGGGCGCTGCTGGCCGCGCCGTTTGATGAGCAACCCGCATTCGAGCGATTCGCCGAGGGGCCGGCGGGGAAGGACGTGGTGGAGGTGAGTTGTTCGTCGTGACATCAGGTAGGGGCGACGCATGACATCAGGTAGGGGCGACGCATGCCATCAGGTAGGGGCGACGCATGCCATCAGGTAGGGGCGACGCATGCGTCGCCCCTACCTGATGTCACGGCGCCGCCTCCAGGAATTCCAACTTCCCCGACTGCTCCATCGCGTGCCGCAGCGCCCACTCATCCTCGAACAGAATGATCGATGATCCCTTGGCGTCGAAGAGGCGCATGCGGGCGCGTCCTTCGGTGAGCGCCTCGATGGCTTCTTCGGGGCCGCGAATCCAGCGCGCCTTCTTGTAGGGCAGCGGCTCGAGCTTGCAGGCCACGCCGTACTCGTTCTCCAACCGGAAGACGAGCACGTCGAACTGCAGCATGCCGACCGCACCGACGATCGGCACCGGCCCCGCGCCCACGTCCTGGTAGAAGACCTGCACCGCCCCTTCCTCGGCCAGCTGGCGCAGGCCGGTGTCGACATGCTTCCGACGCAGGGGGTCGTTGGTGTAGATCCGTGCGAAGAACTGCGGCGCGAATCGCGGGATGCCGGTGAAGGTGACCTGCCCACTGGTCGAGAGCGAGTCGGAGACGCGAAGCGTCCCACGATCGTGGACACCGATCACATCACCCGGCCACGCTTCCTCGATCGCCACGCGCTCACGCGCCAAGAACTGCTGCGGCTGCGACAGGCGGAGCTGCTTGCCGGTGCGCGCGAGGATCGCCGTCGCGCCGGCCTCGAAATGCCCGGAACAGATGCGGACGAAGGCGATCCGGTCGCGATGCTTGGGATCCATATTCGCCTGGATCTTGAAGACGAAGCCAGTGAGCTCCTCGTCGGTGGGCAGCACGATGCGATCTTCGGCCGGACGCGGCAGCGGTCCCGGGGCAAAATCAAGGAAATCGTGCAGGAACGGCTCGACGCCGAAGTTGGTGAGCGCCGAACCGAAGAACATCGGTGACAGGGTGCCATTGCTGATGGCCTCCTCGTCCCATGGATGACCCGCCATCTCGAGGAGATCGAGTTCGTCGCGCAACGTCTGCAGCGTCTCGCTACCGATGGCGTCGGCAAGTGAGGCATCAGCGAGTGATAGGCGGCGCGTCTCGACCAGCGAGGCACCGTGGTCGGCCCCCTTGCCGAAGAGCAACACCTCGTGCCGGCGACGATCGGCCACGCCGATGAATCCTGACCCGGTGATGATGGGCCAGGTGACGGGATGGATGCCGATGCCGAGGTCGGCTTCGACATCGCTGATGAGCTGGAGTGGATTGCCGCCGGGGCGATCGCACTTGTTGACGAAGGTGAAGATCGGCATCCGGCGCATCTTGCAGACGTCGAAGAGCTGGCGAGTACGCTCCTCGACGCCGCGCCGATTGTCGAGCAGCATCACAGCGCTGTCGGCGGCGACGAGGGTCCGATAGGTGTCCTCGGAGAAGTCGGCGTGGCCGGGAGTGTCGAGCAGGTTGACGTTGTAGCCGCGATACTCGAACTGCAGCACGCTCGACGTGACCGAGATGCCGCGCTGCTGCTCGAGCGCCATCCAGTCGGAGGTGGCGTGCCGAGCGGCACGACGCGCCTTGACCGACCCGGCGAGGTGGATCGCGCCACCGTAGAGGAGGAGCTTCTCCGTGAGGGTGGTCTTGCCCGCGTCGGGGTGCGAAATGATCGCAAAGGTGCGGCGCCGGGCAATCGCCTCGGCCAGCGCCTCGTGGGACGGCTCATTCATGGGGGCAAAGCTAATCCCGGCCCCGTTCCCTCTGGCCCTCTCACGAGGTAGAATCTCAGTATGACGACACCAGCCGCTACCGACGATTCGCTGACCCAACGCCATTGGATCGCCCTGACCGCCCTGATTTCCGGGTTCGTGGCGCTCTACCTCCACCTCTGGAAGCTGGGGCTGGCCGGCACCCTCGCCTGCACCAATTCCCACGGCTGCGAGATCGCCCAGTTCTCCTCCTACGGCTTCTTTCTGGGGGTGGACGTCGCGCTGATCGGAACGATCGGCTATACCCTCATCCTCATCACCTCCCTGATCGGCACCCAGCCCCGCTTCCGGAACGACCGGCGGATCACCTGGCTGCTGATGGCGATGATCTACCCGGCGATCCTCTTCACCATCCGGCTCAAGTACGGCGAGTTCGTGGTGCTGAAGACGTTCTGCCCCTGGTGCGCCATCTCGGCGGTGACGATCACGCTGCATGGGATATTGGCGTGGTTTGATCTGAAGCGGGTGGAGAGGAGATAGAGAACGGAGAACGGAGAACAGAGAACGGAGAACGGAGAAAGCGCCTCGTGCAGGGCCCCAAGATGAACCCGCTACCTGGAGAACGACCGATGTCCACCCGCACGCTCCTCCTCGGCATTGCCACTTCCTTCCTGCTCGTTGGTACCGCATCGGCGCAGCGCCCGGCCGCTGCGGCAGCGCGACCAGGCGGCGGAGGTGGGCGCGGCGGCGCGGGCGCAGAAGCCGCTGACACCGAGGCTGTCGTCGCGGCGGAGCACATTTCGATCACCCACCACACCACCACGATCGGTGGCAAGGAGATCGCCTACACGGCGCACGCCGGCACGATGGTGCTGCGCGACGAGGACGGCAAGCCGAAGGCGAGCGTCTTCTTCATCGCTTACACCAAGGACGGCGAGGAAAGCACCAAGCGTCCGGTCACGTTCTTCTTCAACGGCGGCCCCGGCTCGGCGTCGATCTGGCTCGACATGGGGATCATGAGCCCGATGACCCCTGAGATGGGACCAAACGGCGCCCAGCCTGCCCCGCCATACAGCCTGGTCGAGAACCCGAATTCACCGCTCGACGTGACCGACCTGGTACAGATCGATGCGATGAACACCGGCTATTCACGTCCGGCGAAGGGCGTCAAGGCGACCGATTTCACCGGCGACCGCAACGACATCCGGATGTTTGGCGAGTTCATCCGCAACTATCTCGACAAGTACGATCGCTGGCAGTCGCCCAAGTATCTCTTCGGCGAGAGTTACGGCACCTACCGGTCGGCTGGGCTCGCCTCGGAACTTCAGGACGATGAGGGGATCGTCCTCAACGGCATCATGCTGCTCGGCACCGTGCTCGACTTCCAGTACCTCTCGCCGTCTCCCACGAACGACGTTGGCTACGCCGCCTTCCTGCCGACCTACACCGCGACGGCCTGGTATCACAAGAAGCTGCCTGCTGACCTACAGCGTCAGACGCTGGAACAGGTGGTGCAGCAGGCGCGGACGTACGCCTTCGGCGACTACCTGATGCAACTCGCCAAGGGGAACCGGCTCACCGATGCCGAGCGCACGAGCGTGGCGCAGCGGTTGTCTCAGCTCACCGGTGTGTCGACCCAGTTCGCCGAAAACACCAATTTGCGGATCGATCCGGGAACGTATCGCACCGAGTTGCTGCGCAGCACGCGGCAGACGGTCGGGCGCTATGACAGCCGGCTGATCGGCATCAACGGCAACGCCTCGAGCACGTACGAGGACTACGATCCGTCGGATGTCGCACCGACGGGGGCGTTCATGTCGGCGTTCATGCGCTACCTGCACAACGATCTCGGCTACACCAACCCGCTGCAGTACTACATGGGCGGGCACACCGGGCGCTGGGAGTATCCTCAGGGAGAGTTCCCCGACCAGGTCGAGTCGCTGCGAAGCGCGATGGCGGAAAACCCCTACCTGCATGTGATGGTGGGAGCGGGGTACTACGACATGGCGACGCCGTTCGGGGGCGCCGAATACACCTTCGACCATCTGGGCTTCGACCAGACCTACCGGGACCGGGTGGGGTTCACGTACTACGAGAGCGGACATATGGCGTACCTGAACCAGGCATCGGCCCGCCAGCTGAAGAGCGACATCGCAAAGTTCATCGGCTCGACGGTGCGGCTGCCCAACACCCCGCGGTAGCGGCCACGCCGTCACGCACCAAGCAGCAGGCGAAGGCCGCGACGCCGCGGCCTTCGCCACATCTCAGGGAGCAGACGATGGCCGTTGAATTTTCCGCCGTGACAAGAAAACATGCCATCGCCTCCCTACGGCGGTACACGGACGAGGAACTCGACGTCGAGCTGAGCGACATCCAGGTCGCCAGCCTGCTCAACTTCATGCTGAAAGAGATTGCTCCGGCGATATACAACAAGGCCGTCATCGACGCCCAGGCGTTTCTCCAGGGTCGGCTCGCCGATCTCGAAGCGACGTGCTACGAACCGGAGTTCGTCTACTGGCCCAAAGGAGCGAAGGTTCGGCGGAAGTGAATGGGCCTGTCCACTTCCATCACTCGGAGAGTAGCAACGTGCATACGCTCAATATCATCATCGGCATCTGTTCAATTCCATTTGCATTGTACTTCGGTTGGCGAGCCTTGCGCGCCAGTCGCCGAGGCGTTCTGGGATGGCTGCTGTTGCTTGGCATCAGCGTAATGTTCCTGCTCTCGGGAATCGAACAACTCCTGCCGCCTCGCTACCATGTCGCGGGAGCGTGGCTCGACAACCTCGCTGCACTTGCCGTGGCCATCCCCATTGTTGGGTGGATCATTCGGGCCGCATACCGGCGCGGGCGTCGCCGGGCGGCAGACGGATACCAAGGTGTCTGATCGCCCGAACTTGCCCTGCGAAAGACCTCAGTGCGCCCCTTCCGGCGGACCACCCGAGCGATTGCCTGGCTTCCGCAGCAGAAAGACCGCCGGCGCCACGCAAGCAAAGCAGATGAGAATCAGGACCCAGGCATCGTTGTAGGCCAGCATGGTGGCCTGACGCATGAGGGTGCCATCGATGATCGCCTCCGCCCGGTGGGTCGCCTCCGCGACAGAGCCACCGTACTGCAACATCGCGCCGGTGATGGCGTGAAGCCGTTCGTCGAAGATCGGATTACCCGGGGCGGTGTTCGACACCAGGTCCGCGCGGTGCAGCGCGATGTGACGTGTGAGGTAGGCGCCAAGGATCGCGATCCCGAAAGATCCGCCCAGCTGGCGCGCAAGATTGATCAGCCCCGACGCCTGCTGCGCCTCCGATGGCTCCAGTGCGCCGTAGGCCGCGTTGTTGATCGGCGTGAAGAGGAGCCCGAGCGCGGCACCACGAATGATCAGGGCGAGGCGCGCGTCCGGTTCGCCGGCGGCGGTGGTGAGTTGCCCGAGCGTCCACATCGCGAGCAGCATCAATCCCATGCCGCCCAGAATCAGGTAACGGGCATCCGCCTTGGGGCGCGCGCCATTGAGGAGGAGACCACACATAATGGCGACCACTCCGGTGGCGAGCCCGCCTGGCAGCATGGTGAGGCCGGTCTCGGTGGGCGAGAAGTTCAG
>JBBRBZ010000041.1:0-21464 GCA_038205305.1 Gemmatimonadales bacterium | reverse complement strand
GGCCAGGAGCTGGATATCCCGGTGGACTTTCCGGCCGGGAAGACCCTCTACTTCCAATGTGATCCTCACGCCGCCTTGGGGATGATCGGACACCTGAAGGTCGAGGAAGCCAAGGACTCGCAGCACGAGTGACCATCGCTGTATCTTCAATTCATGCCTCGCGCCCGTCTGCTCGCCGTCCTGCTGCTCGCCGCCTGCACCGCCCCCAAACCGGTGCAGGTCCCGGAGGTGGTGCTTCCGGCGACGGCCGATACGGTGATCGCCAAGGCGGTCGCCATTGGCGAGGCGCTTCCCCAGAGCGACGGCCGCTGGGTGGTGCTGGCTAGCATCGAGAACACCGTCCTCTTGGTCGATTTTTCCAAGAAGACCACCGAACCGTTTCCCGGCATGACCAAGGCGGAGGTGCCCGGCCCCACCCGGCTGATCGGCGCGGGCGACACGGTCATCGTCAGTGACTGGGGACTCCGCCGGGTGACGTCGTGGCTGGTGGGATCGAAGCGGCTCTCCGCTTGGCCGGTTCCCGATGCACTGCGCGGCACCTATCCCTCCGCCCGCGATGCAGCGGGTCAGTGGTACTTCGCCGTCACGCCGTATCCGGGCACCGACGGCAGCGGGCAGAAGGACAGTGCCGCCATTGTGCGCACCAACGCCCAGATGACGAGCTTCGATACCATCGCCCGCCTCGTCCCGCCCGAAATCGCCCTCGGCGGGCCCAACGGTGCCCAGTGGGTGCGCAAGGCGCTCGGTGGCCAGGATGCCTGGGGCGTCTACCCCGATGGCGAACTCTGGCTGGCGCGTGTCTTCCAGAACCAGGTCGAATGGCACCCGACCCGCGCCGGCGCCGTGGTGAAGTCGCCGCTCCTTCCCGACCCGGTGCGGATGGTGGAGGAGATGGACCGGCAGATCTACCTGCGCCGCTTCCCCGAGGAGAATCGGGCGGAGCTGTCGATGCGCCCCTTCGCTGGGGTGAAGCCGCCATTCGAGCGCGCCTTCGCCGCGCCCGATCGGCGGCTCTGGCTCTTCAAGAGTGGCGTGGCGCTCGACTCCGTGCGCAGCATCCAGGTGGTGGATTCCACCGGATTGTTGATGATCGTGAAGGTCCCGAGCCGCGGCACGGCGCTCGGCTTCGATGGCAGCCACCTGCTGATGGCCGAAGAGTTTCCGGGCGGGATCCGGCTGCTTCGCTATGCGGTGCCGCCCCAGGTGCTGGCGAAGCCCTAGAGTTCCGTCCGCTCCTCCGCCGTCGGGTTGGGCTCACGCTTCCGTTCCCGGTGTGCCTCGTACCATCGCCGGGTGATCTCCCCCGCCAGCCCCATGTTGCCGATCCCGAACGCCAGGCCGAAGGCGAGGGCCAGCGCTCCCACCACCAGCGTGAAGGCCGCGGTGATGATCTCCTCGGCGATGCCGAGCTGCTGTAGCGCCATGAAGATCGCGATAGTGACCACCGAGCCCTTGGCGACATTCGCCAGGGTCGGAACGCCCTCGACCGTGCCGGCCGAGGCGAGAATCAGTCCGCGAATGAATTCGCCGACGACCATTCCGAGAATCACCACCACGATGGCGCTGATCAGGGTGGGGATGAAGCTCAGCATGATGCCGAACATCCGGTTGATGCTCTCCAGTCCGAGCGCCGCCGAAGCGAGCAGGATCACCACCAGCATCACCAGCCAGAACATCAGCTTGCCCACCGCGTGCACCGGATCGAGTCGGGCGCCGGTGCGGTCCACCGCCTCGCGCAAGCCGCCCGCCTCGGCCACCCGGTTGAAGTCCATCTTCTTGAGCAGGCCGTCCACCCACCGTTCCAGCGTGCGCGCCACGAAATAGCCGCAGAGCATGATCAGCCCCGCGCCGAGCAGCTCGGGGAGGACCGCCCAGAGTTCCGAACCACCGGTCCGCAACCGCTCCATGATCTGATTCACGACGATACCTCAAGCACGAGTTTGCCGAACTGCTGCCCGTCGGCGAGGCGTTGATACGCATCCGGTCCCGCGCTCAGCGGGAAGACATGGTCCACTGGCGGCCGCAGTCTGCCGTCGTTGCCGAGGGCGACCACCTCCGCGAACTCCCGCGAGGTGCCCATGGTGGACCCGAGAAGCGACCACTGGAACCAGAAGAGTCGGCGCAGGTCGATGGCAACGTCGTGCCCGGTGGTTGCCCCGCAGGTCACCAATCGACCGCCGGGACGCATCGCCTTCAGCGACCGGGGCCAGGTGGCCTCGCCCACCGAATCGACCACCACATCGGCACCGTGACCAAGATGCGCCTTCACCAGGGCCGGGACGTCGTCACGGCTATGATCGAACCCCGCCTCGGCGCCGAGTGCCGCGGCGCGCTCGAGTTTGCCGCGTGAGGATGAGGTGACCAGCACCCGGGCCCCGAGATGGCGGGCGACCTGCAGCGCGGCGATCGCCACGCCACCGCCGATGCCCCAGATCAGGACCGCCTCGTTGGCGGTGAGTCGGGCACGGGTGGTCAGCATTCGCCAAGCGGTGAGCGTCGCCAGCGTGAAGGCAGCCGCCTCGGCCCAACTCCAGTCCCCAGTGATCGGCAGGAGGTTCCGTGCCGGGAGGACGACCTCTTCGGCCGCCAATCCGGGGCGATGTTCGCCGAGTACGCCGAACTGGCGACAGAAAATTTCTTCGTTCGTGGCGCAGGCATCACAACTTCCGCAGGAAATTCCCGGGTTGATGACGACCCGGTCGCCGACGCGCAGATGAGTCACCGCCGCGCCGATTTCGAGGACGACACCGGCGGCATCGGTCCCGACGACGTGCGGGTACTCCGGAACGGGTACGCCCGGAAGTCCAGTGGCGACGGCCAAATCCAGCCGATTGAGCGCCGCGGTACGGACGCCGACGCGGACCTCGTCGGGATGCCGAAGCACCGGTCGGGGCAGGTCAACGAGGGCCAGTCGGCCCGGGCCACCCGCGGTGGTCAAACAGAGCGCGCGCATTCGTGTGAACGGACACCTTGCAGAAGCGAGAGAGTGACGCGACATATAATAGCGCTTTCACACGCACGGGCGCGCGTCGCGCCACGTTCGAGTCCCGAACGAATGCGCGCCACATTCACACTTTACCCTGCAGGAGCGCAGCATGGACCTGTTCCAGAATGCGGAGAGCTCGTTCGAATTCTCTGGTGGTTGGATGGACAACCCATCGATCCCGTCCGCCACGCCGACCCCCATGAGCATTCCCGAGCCGGCGCCGGGCGCTGTGCCCTCCCGTCCGCGCAAGCAGAAGAAGGCGAAGGCGAAGCCCGCGGCAAAGGCTGCCGCGAAGCCCGCCGCGAAGCCCGCCGCAAAGCCCGCTGCCAAGGCGGCCAAGCCGGTGAAGAAGGCGGCGAAGAAGGTCGCGAAGAAGGTCGCAAAGCCCGCCAAGAAGGCCGCGAAGAAGGCCGCCAAGCCGGTGAAGAAGACCGCCAAGAAGGTGGCCAAGCCGGTGAAGAAGGCGGCGAAGAAGGTCGCTTCGAAGGTGAAGAAGACCGCCAAGAAGGTGGCCAAGCCGGTGAAGAGGGCGGCGAAGAAGGTCGCCAAGAAGTCCGCCAAGAAGGGCAAGAAGCGATAGTGAAGTCGGGGCAGCACCGCTTCCGTACGCGCCCCGGGATTCCCGGGGCGCGTCATGTTTCGGCCTTCCTTTTGGGACTGGCCATCGCCGCGTGCGGCCCGCCGCCGGGGCAGGGGCTGGACGCGCTGGTCGGCGCCACGGTCATCGATGTCGTCAACGGCACGGCGCTCCCCAATGCCACGATCCTGATCCGCGATGGCCGCATCGTCGCACTCGGCGGCGCCGACGAATTCGACGTCCCCCGCGGCGCCACAGTGACCGATCTCCGGCAGCGCTGGATCATTCCCGGATTGATCGACGCCCATGCCCACCTCCAGCCCTGGGCGCTGGCGACCAACCTGCATTTCGGTGTCACCGCCGTGCGCGACCTGCACGACGGCATTCGCCTCGCCAGCCGGCTGCGCCAGGTGGCCGAGGCCGAGTCGGCCCCGCACCTCTTCCTCGCCGGGGCGATGATCGACGCACCGCCGACCACGTACGCCGACGCGCTTCCCGTCGCCACGGCCGACGAGGCCACCACCGCGGTCGATCGCCTCGCCTCCAGCCGGGTGTCGTGGATCAAGACCTACACCCACATCACCCCCCCGCTGATGGAAGCGATCGTCGCTGCCGCACGCATTCACGGGCTCCCGGTGGCGGCCCACCTCGGGCTCACCGATGCACTCACTGCCGCCGCACTCGGCGTCAGCAGCATCGAACACCTGAGCGGCATCCCCGAGGCGGCCGGCGATTCGCTCGCCCTCTTCGCCGCGCACCGCAAGAGCTTCTTCGCCGGGTGGACCGCGTTCGAGGAGAGCTGGACCCGGGTCGACACGATGGTGCTGGCGGAGATCGCCCGAAAGCTGGCCGGGGCGCGGGTGGTGCTGGTGCCGACGCTGGTGCTCCACGAGACCTTCGCCCGGCTCGACGATCCGGCCGTGTATCGCTCCCCCGATCTCGCCAGCGTCCCCGATTCGGCCCGCGCCAACTGGAACGTGAAGGGGATGATCCGTCGCGCCGGGTGGAAGCCGAAGGACTATCTCGTCTTCCGGGCGGCCCGCATCAATCAGGACCGGTTCGTCCATGCGTTCGTGCAGGCCGGCGGACATGTTGTCGCGGGAACCGATGCGTCCAACCAGCTGCTGGTGCCGGGCGGTGCGGTGCACACCGAGATGGAGCTGCTGGTGCACGCCGGCCTCTCCCCCATCGACGCGCTGCGCGCCGCCACCCTCTGGAGTGCCCAGCTGCTCGGCGCCGATTCCCTCGGTGCCCTGCGCGTCGGTACGGCCGCCGACCTGGTGGTGCTGGGCGCCAATCCGCTCGCGGACATTCGCAACAGTCGTCAGATCGACCGCGTGATGCTCGGCGGGCGGTGGCTCCCGCGCTGAACAGTCGATATGGTTTGCACAGCAAACCAATTCCCGTCTTCGTCGACACCGCCGCGTTCCGCCATATTGCGCACTCGCTGGCACTCGACTCGCCACGGCGCCGGAAGGCCGGGCCAACCCGGGATGCAGATGGGTGATTTTCGCTGGACGCACGAACGGATGGGCCAACTTGAGCACGCCGTGCAGAAGCGCAAACGGGTCTCGGTGCGCCGGCGTGGCAACGAGTACATCGTGATCGCTTCCAGCCTGACGCACTCTCGAGGGCGGGAAGCATTCACGGGCTTCCTGGCGATGACTGGCGATGAAGTGACCTTTGTCCTCGACCAACTCGACCATTTCCAGGTGATCGACTCCTGACCGACACGCCACTGCCCATCGCCCTGCTCCATCTCGACGAAAGCTGCCTCGGCAACGGTCCTCCAGGCGACAACCCCGGTGGGGCGGGGGGCCTGGTGGAGACCCGCACCTCGCGCGGTGTGGAGCGACGCGACTTCTTCCTCCACTCCGCCTCCACCACCAACAACCGGATGGCGCTGGCCGGTGCGATCGCCGCGCTACAGTTGCTCGGGCAGAAGGGGAATCGCCTGCGCCTCCTGGTGGTTTCCGACTCGGAGTATCTCGTCAAGGGAATTCGCGAGTGGGCCCCGGGGTGGGAACGGCGCGGCTGGACCAGGAAGGCCGGCCCGATCGAGAACCTCGAGTTGTGGCAGCTGCTCTGGCGCTCACTCGACAAACACGACGCTCAGTTCACTTGGGTGCGAGGCCACGCCGGTCATGCCAAGAATGAGTACGCCAACGATCTCGCCGTGGGGGCCGCCACCACGCAGGCGACGTCCGACGGCATCGTCGCGTCCGATTTCGACGGCTGGCTGACGAAACAGCGTGCGGGGCGGAAGTATCTCGACTACGATCCAGATACCACCTTCAGTGCCATGGAGCGTCGCCTTGCCGCCGGAGAGCGGATTCCGCTTGCGGAGAAACGATGACCGATCTTGAACGATTCGCCGCCGCCCTCCTGGCCCAGTGGCGCACCGACGGCAACAACGAGCCCGGCCCCATCCCTGTCGGCGACGTCCTCGACCGGATCCTCCCCTACCGCGTCGCCCGCCGCACCCTCGGCATCGATGTCAGCGAAGACTACGAAGCGCTGGTGCTGCGACTGATCGCCGAGGAGCAGGGACTGACCGCCGTGACGCCACCGGAAGCCGGCGAGATGGCGCGCACCACGCTGGCCGCCAAGCTGCCCGACCTCGATGTCCTCAAGCTGCTCCGGTCGGCGGCGATCACCCTGACCGACGAGGCCATCGAGCGGCTCGATGGCGTGCTCCCCATGCCCACCTCGCACGACGAATCGAAGTGGGCTCCCGTGGTCCCGTCCGACGACGACGCCGAGGACGAATTCACGGAAGACGATGCGAGCGTCGCGCCGCGCAGCAGCGACATCATCCCGCTGCCGGTCTCCTCGGCGCTTGCCGAAGCCGTGGCCGAGGCGGCGGCGATGAGTGGCCCACCGCCGGAGTTTCTCACCACCGTGGCGTTCAGCCCGCCGCTCGAGGAGCGCTGCTGGAGCTGCGCCGAACCGCTGCCCTCCCACCGGCAGGTGAAGTTCTGCCCCT
Organism: Gemmatimonadales bacterium; assembly: GCA_038205305.1. Lineage (GTDB taxonomy): Bacteria > Gemmatimonadota > Gemmatimonadetes > Gemmatimonadales > GWC2-71-9 > Palsa-1233. The sequence goes on along the minus strand of JBBRBZ010000041.1, from coordinate 14,915 downwards.
ACTGCGGCGCCGATCAGCGCCAACCCACCTGTCACGGCTGTTCCGCCCCGGTCGAACGCCGATGGAAACACTGCCCCGAATGCGGCATCGCGCTGGGACCGAAAGCCAGTTGAGCGGTTTCGGGCAGTCCTCCCGCCCCGATCCTGCCATATTTCCGTCATGAATGCTCCCCTGCCCGCGCGGATCGACCGCGCCGCCTTCGAACGAGTCCTCCAGCGCGCCGCGGAATTGCAGGCGAGCGCACGGGACATCGGTGAGGGGTTGAGCGAGGACGAGATCCTCGATCTGGGCAAGGACGTGGGGATTCCCGATCAATACTTGCGGCAGGCGCTGCTCGAGGAGCGCTCGCACGGCGACCTGCCCGCCGCCAGCAGCATGCTCGACCACGTCATCGGCCGGGCGGATCTGGTGGCGGAGCGGGTGCTGCAGGGGAGCGAGGAGGCGATTGCTTCGGCCATCTCGCGCTGGCTCGAAAAGCAGGAACACATGGTGGTGCAGCGCGCCGCGCTCGGCCGGATCACCTACGAGCCAATGGAGCGCTTTGCCCGGGGCATGCGACGCATGGGGGCGATGTTCGGCGGCGCGCGCATCCGACCCTACCTCGAGAAGGCCGAACTGGTGACGGCGGTGATCACCCCGCTCGAAGCGGGATTCCAGCATGTGCGCCTGAGCGCCACGCTGCGCGCTTCGCGCACGGCCCACCTTGTGGGCGCCACTGGCGTGGGGGTCTCGGGTGCGGCGATCACTGCTCTGATGGTGGTGTCCGGCGCCGCCTCTGTGCCAGCGATGTTCTTCCTGTTGCCTGCGGCATTGGCCAGTATTGCCGTTGCGCGGCACTTCCGGCCGCTGTCACGCCGCACGCAACTCGGGCTGGAGCGGATTCTCGATGACCTCGAACGCCGTCCCCCGCTGGTGGGTGAGAAGTCCACCCTGCCGCCACCACGCCGTGCGGGCTCCGGCCTCGACCTGGGGAAGGCAGTGCGCGACATCACCCAGGAATTCCGCAAGGCACTCGACAAGTGACCACTCGTCGAGCGCGCACCGTCACGCTGGGGATGCTGGTGCTCGCGGCCTGCTATCCCGCCACCACACGGCCGACCTTCCTGCCGCGACCCGAAGCGGCGATCAAGGAAGTCGAGCTCTCGATTCCCGAGGCCACCCAGCAGCTCGCCATCGCGCTCGACACCGACAGCCTACCGGTGCGTCGGACCGAGCCGCGGGATGGCTGGCTCGAAACGGAATGGTTCGACGCGACCACCCTCAAACCGACCAGTGCGCGTCGCCTCGGACCCCAGGTTGTGAAGATTCGTGCGTGGGTCGATCCGTCCCGGCCCAACCACAGCTGGGTCACTATCGAGGCGGTCTATCGTCCCTATGCCGATCCGTCGCGTGAGGAGCGCACCCTCGAGCAACAACTGCCGACGGCGCACCCGGTGGCGATGCGGGTGTTCAGGATTCTCGATTCATTGGCAAGGAAGTACGGGGGATAGGAGAACGGAGGACGGAGAACGGAGATTGGAGAACTGCGCCCCCCTACACCGATCCCTGTTCACGGTTCTCCGTTCTCTGTTCTCCGTTCTCCGTTCCACCTTTCACAAATGCCCGCATGTACCGCTCCAGCGTCACCAGATCGAGCGCCGCATCCTTGCAGGGCCCTGCCGGCAGCGTCATCGTCAGCCCCAGCACCGGCACCTTTCCCGCCACATCGTGCAGCCCTGTCACCATGTCGCGCTCACAGGCCACGGCAACCACCGCACGAGGGCGGCGCTCGCGAATCACCCGGCGCGCCAGCTGACCCCTGGTGGCAACGAACACCGGTACCGAATACTTCCCCGACAGCGCGAGCACGCCGTCGAGCGTCTCCCGGGAGAGACAGCGCGGAATCAGCAGCAGCAGTTCGCCGGTCGCGACCTGGCGGGCGCGGAGCAGTGCCAAGCTGTTGTAGACCTTCACGGCGGCGTTCTCCACCCAGTCCCGTCGACCAAAAACCGCCGCCACGCGCGATGTGAGCGCCATGACGCGCAAATAAAGTCCCCGCTCGGCGAGCACCGTCGGCAACAGCGGCCGATTGATCAGATGCGAGAGGCCGATCAGCAGCCACCAGAGGACCGCGCCGGCGCTTCCCAGCGCCAGCAGGCCCCAGAGCAGTTGTGGGAGGGGTGAATACAGCTGGCCCAGCCGGGGCGTCAGCAGGTAGAGCACGAGGGCGACCATGGCGATCGCCACCAGCAGCGTGAGCACGGCCCAGCGGAAGAAGAGCGCGGGGGGTGAGTCGAAGTTCCCGGCATTGGGCAGCGGCTGGCCATTCCACTCGTCCCATTCGTGGCCGAGTCGGCGGTCAACATCGATGTGGATCAATTCGGCACGCGGGTTCATCATCGTGACGCAATCTCCGACCTTGGAGGTCAGGGGGCAAGGCATCGGGCGCCCTCGCCACCCGGGCGGCGCCGGGGTGATCTTTCCCCGATGTCCGACGCCCCGCTCGATATCTCAGAGACCCGACGCGCCCGTTACAGCGAGGGCGGCGGGATCTACCGCGTGATGCCCCGCGCCGTGGCCCATCCCGCCACTCTCGAGGAACTCCGCGAGGTGATCACCGCGGCAGATCGTGCCGGGCTCTCGTTCATCCCCCGCGGCGCCGGCAGCGCCATGGGCGGCGGCAATGTCGGCAGGGGCGTGGTGGCCGACCTCACCGGATTCGATCGCGACCGCTGCGTCGTGGTGCCCGGCGAGCGCCGGGCCTATCTCTCGCCGAGTGTCGGTTGCGACGCGCTCAACGCTGTGGCGGCGCGCGCCGGGCTGCGCTTCCCTCCCGACCCCTCGAGCAGCCGCTTCGCGACGCTGGGCGGGATGATCTCCACCAACGCCTCCGGTGCCCGCAGCGTGCGCTACGGCTCGATCCGCCCCTGGGTGCAGGCGGTGACGCTCACCGGACCGGAGGGCGACCTGCTGCTCGAGCGCGGCGTCGCGCCCAACCCCGATCATCCGATCATCCAGCGATGGCACCACGACGCCGGGCCGCACGTGGCCAGTGCACGGGAGGTGATTCGCAGCCACTTCCCCGCAGTGCGGAAGAACAGTGCCGGCTATGCCCTCGACCACTATCTCGCCAGCGGTGACCTGCTCGACCTGGTGATCGGCGCCGAGGGGACGCTGGGCGTGGTGACCGATCTCGTGATGCGCCTCGACCCGATTCCGGCGCGGCGCGGCGCACTCCGGGTGGCGCTCCGTTCGCGAGACGATCTGGTGCGGGCGATGGAGATCCTCCGCGCTCAGGATCCCTCCACGATCGAGTTCCTCGACGCCTCGTTCCTGCGACTGATCGACGGCGCCGCCGCCATTCCAGAGCAGCCCGATCTGCTCGGCCGCGCGGCCGGGCTGCTGCTGGCCGACCTCGAGAGCGACGACTTCGACGACCTCACCGATCGCGCCGCCACCGCGGTGCGGGCCCTGGCACCTCTCGTACTCGACACCCGCTTCGCCATCGACCCCGACGAGGTGGAGCGGCTCTGGGCCGTGCGCCACGGCGCCTCGCCGGTGCTGGCGCACATTGCCGACGGTCGTCGGTCGCTGCAGGTCATCGAGGACGGCTGCGTCCCGCCCGCGCGCTTCGCCGAATATGTGACGGCGGTGGAGGTCGCCTGCCGGCGGCAATCGATCGATGCGGTGCTCTTCGGCCACGCCGGCGATGGCCACCTCCACGTGAACCTGCTGCCCAACGTGCGCGATCCCGACTGGCTCCGGCGCGTCCGGGCGATCTTCGATGAGGTAACCGAGGCGATCCTCGTGCTGGGCGGTACGCCGAGTGGCGAGCACGGCGTCGGTCGGCTCCGGTCTGGGGTGCTGGAGCGCGTCTATGGCCCAGAGGTGATGGCCCTCTTCGCGCTGGTAAAGGATGCCTTTGATCCCGTCGGACTCTTCAATCCCGGGGTCATCACGGGTCCGTACGTCGATCCCTTCACGGACCTCAAGGTGGGCAGCGACGCGGCGAAGCTGCCGAACGGCGTCGCCGAGTATCTCCGTGCCATCGAGGCCGGGGCGCGCTGGGGCGAAGCGCGGTGGATGACCGGCTGATCGCGGCATTACCTTTCGTTCCGACTCTCGCCGGAATTCCCATGCAGATCTATCGCGAACCTGTGGTCACCCTGATCGGCAAGCCGCAATTCATCGAGCCGGAGCACCTCAAGGTGCAATGGCATGACGCGGGCACCGACGGGGAGAAACTGGCGGAATTTGCCGGCCGACTCTGCTACATGAGTCAGCGGAATCCTGCCGCACGGAGCACCGCCGAGTATCTCTCCAACATCCTCAAGCAGGGGCACGGTTCGGTCTTCGAGCACGCCGTCTACGTGCTGTTGATCGAGGGCGTCTCCCGCTCGCTCACGCACGAACTGGTGCGGCACCGGGCCGGCTTCGGCTACTCACAGCTCTCCCAGCGCTACGTCGATGAATCGGACTCGGCCTTCGTCATGCCGCCGGCGATCCAGGGCGACGCGGTGCTCGAGGAGGCGTGGCAGAAGCAGGTGGGGCAGGCACAGGAGAGCTACGTGACCGCCGTGGAGCGGCTGATGGACCGATACTCCTGGGTGGGCGACAAGATCCACCGCCGCAAGATGGCTCGCGAGGCCGCCCGCTCAGTGCTGCCGAATGCCACCGAGACCAAGATCGTGGTGAGCGGCAACGTCCGCGCCTGGCGGACGATGCTCGAACTGCGGCTCGGCGAGGGAGCGGAACGCGAAATCCGCCGCCTCGCCGTGAAGGTACTGGCCACCCTGCGGGCCGCCTCACCCGCCTTCTTCGCCGACTTTGAGCTCTACGACGCCGAGGACGGCGAGCAGGCCGGCCGAGTCGTGTACCACAAGGTGTGACGCATGAGCTTCCGGACGGACGGGGCATTGAGCAGTACCTCGGAGCGCACTCCGCCACGCTACCGGGACCCCCGTCCCTGGTACATCCGGCTCTACGGGACCCGATCGCTGGTCCTGATGGCGCTGCTCTTCGGCTGGGTCTGCGTCTTCGCCTTCATTTACCATCAGCCCTCGCTCGGGCTCATCTTCGCCGGCCTCACCACCCTCATCGCCCTGGTGACGCTGCGCCTCGGCCGGAAGGCGGCGGCGCGGCAACAGGAATCGCTGGCGCGCGCCCTCGCGGCCACGGCGCGGCGGAACCGCGAGCTGGAACGGCTGCGCGATCTGTCGGCGGCGCTGCTCGCCGGCAACGAACTCTCCACCCTCACCCGTCAGGTGGCGCAGGCTGCTGCCGACCTGCTCGAGGCCGAGGGGGGCGCGATCATGCTGGTGGTGGAAGAGGGGCGCTTCGTGCGTGTGGTGGCCGGGGCCGGTCCGCTGCAGCCCGCCATGGGTGCCCTGGTGCCGATCGACAAATCGCTGGTGGGCTACGCCATTCTTCAGGATGAGGCGATCCTCGTTCCCGACATGGAGCGCGACCCGCGCAACCATCCGCACGAACAGCTGGCCGGCCGCCTCACCAGCTCAGCCATGGTGCCGCTCCGCTCGGCAGGACTGGTGGTGGGGGCGCTCTGCGCCTACAACCGCCGCGATGGCCGGCCCTTCTCCGACCAGGATCGCCAGCTCCTCCAGAACCTCGGCGACCAGGTGGTGCTCGGTCTCGACCGGACCACCGTGCTCGAGGAGCTCCGCCGCAACGAGCGGATGCTGGCGACCAAGAACAAGGAGCTGCAGCGCGTTACCAAACTCAAGAGCGAGTTCCTCGCCAACATGTCGCACGAGCTGCGCACGCCACTCAATGCCATCATCGGCTTCTCCGATCTGCTCCTCACCGAAGGACTCGGGCCCCTCGAGGATCAGCAGAAGGAGTTCCTCGCCGCCATCCTCCGCAACGGACGCCACCTGCTGGGGTTGATCAACGACGTGCTCGACCTCTCCAAGATCGAGGCCGGACGGATGACCCTTTCGGTGGCGCCGTGCGACGTGCGCGAGATCGTCGGGGCCGCTGTCGCCGACACCTCGTCGCTCCGGAGCGCCAAGGGTCAGGAATGCGTGGTGGACCTGCCCGAAGGCGCGCCGCTCGAGGTGCTGGGTGACGGTGTGCGGATACGGCAGGTGCTCTTCAACCTGCTCTCCAACGCCTCCAAGTTCACCGGCGATGAGGGGCGCATCACCGTCTCGGCGGTGCGCACGGTCGCGCCGATGCCGGTGACGCAGAACGTCCGCTTGGGTGAGCCAATCCGGCTCGCGCCACGCGATGTGGTGTGGGTCTCCGTGTCTGATACGGGGCACGGGATCAAACAGGAGGATCAGGGGAAGCTCTTCCAGGAGTTCACCCAGGTGGACTCATCCGCCTCGCGCGCCGCGCAAGGCACCGGGCTGGGGCTGGCGCTCTGCAAGCGCTTCCTGGAGATGCACGGTGGGCAGATCGGGGTAGAGTCCATCTACGGCAAGGGGAGCACCTTCTGGTTCCTGCTACCGGTCGACGGGCCGCCGAAGGCGAAGGCGGTGGCGATGAACGAACTGGCGAGCGTGGTGGCGTAGCGGCTCATCCCCAGGCGCCCGCAATCTCCGCGCGCGCTTCCCATGCGGCGACGCGGGGCGCAAGGATCTGCGCGGCCAGGCGTGCCACCAGTTCGTCCTCGGGCCGGAACCATCCCACCGCTTCACTGCCGAGCCAGAGCCACCCCACCAGTTCTTCTCCCATTTCGAGCCGCGCGGCGAGCATGCCGCGCTGACGCTCGGCCCCGCGCCGATCGGTGCCAACGGGCCACGGCGTGTCGAGCACTGACAGGTCGGGGACCCGGGCGATCTCGCGTGCGCCGAGGGAGTGCACCATCGCGTCGATGGAGTCGGCGGTGTCAGGGTCGAGGTGCAGTGGAATGACCGCCCCCTGCTCCTGACCCACCATCGCCCAGCAATCGGGGGCGGGTGCGACGGCCAGCAATTCCAGGCGATCGTGCGGCAGCTGATTGGCGAGCGCATCGGAGACCAGCCGCACCAGTTCATCGCCGTCGCGGGCGCGACCAATTGCGTCGAGCAGCCCCTCGGTGATGCCGGCGATGATCGCCTCGCGCTCGTCATGCGCGGGCTGCGGCACGATCCACGGCTGCGCGGCGAGTCGGCGACAGCTGGTGGAGAGGGAACTGGCCACCCGATGGAAGAGCCGATGGTCGGCCAGGGAATAGGCGTCGGCCGCGAAGCTGGCCGTCAGGAGCAAGCCAACGTCCTGCATTTCGGCGCGGATGGGGATCGCCATCACCGATTGAAAGCCGTGGGAGAGGATCCGGTCCTCGAGGGCGTAGAGCCCTTCCTGCGTCACCAGCGGCTCGGCGAGCGGCGGTTCCAAATGGTCGGCCTGGAGCGCTGCCGGCCCCACCAGCACGGAGCCACCACGGGATGGGTAGAGCCAGCAGGCGAAAAGGTCGACCGGGAACAACAACCCGACGGATGCTCGCAACGCCTCGTGCCACGTCGCCAGCTCGGCGTGGCTCGGCCGCCGCCCGGGCCAGGCCAGGATGGGGACGAATTCGTCGAACGGCGGATGGGCGTCGTGGTCGATCACGGGGACGTGGAGCGCAGGTGTCGTGCCAATCGGCACTCATTGACATACCCCCACCCCCTATATACCATTCTCTGGTCCACATTCTGGGAGCAGGATGCCATGTCGAAGGTCACGTTGCACATCGAGGGAATGTCGTGCGGGCACTGTCTGAATGCCGTCAACAAGGCGCTGGCAGCGATTCCGGGAGCCCAAGTCGAGAGCGTCCAGATGGGGCGCGCGGAGCTGGAGGTTGCCGAGGGTGGCCCCTCGCTTGAGGCCGTCAGCGCCGCAGTTCTCGCGGCCGGATACCGGACGACCGCAGTCCGGCACGAGTAGCTGATGCCAGCGGAGGTGGCCGGGTCCGTGGCGGAGACCAGCGATTCCGGCGTAACGCTGTCGGTCTCGGGAATGACTTGCGCGGCCTGTCAGGCGCGGGTGCAACGCACCCTCGAGCACCAGCCCGGCGTCGCGTCGGCCACGGTGAATCTGATGATGGCCAACGCCGCGGTCCACTTCGACCCCACCCGGGTCACTCCTGAGCAACTGGTCGAGGCGATCCGGGAGAGCGGCTACGGCGCCGAGCTGCCGCACGAGGAGCGGTCGGCGCTCGAGGAACAGACCACGCGCGACCACGACCAAGGCGAGGAGTTTTTCGCGCTCCGTCGGCGCGCGATCGTGAGTGGCGTTGCTGCGATCTTCGCCATGGTGCTCTCCATGCCATTGATGGATGGAAGCATGGCGCAACACGCGCGGATGGCCGATCCGTTCATGGGCTGGGTCATGCGGGTGCTGACCCCGGCACTGCGCACTGTGATGCCGTGGGTCTACGCCATTCCCCGTCCGGTCCTGATCTGGACGCTCTTCGGCCTTACTGCTGGCGTCATGGTGTGGGCGGGGCGGCATTTCTACGTGCGCGCCTGGGCGGCCCTGCGTCATGGCGCCGCCGACATGAACACCCTGATCGCGCTGGGCACCGGCGCGGCGTTTCTCTACTCCGCCTTCGTCACCATTGCGCCGCAAGTGTTCATCTCGCGCGGTCTCGCGCCCGACGTCTACTACGAGGCGGTGGTGATGATCACCACCTTCATCCTGATCGGGAATGCGCTTGAAGCGCGGGCCAAGCGGGCCACCTCGCGCGCGCTGGTGGCGCTCGCGGACCTGCAGCCGCCGCGTGCACGGGTGGTGCGCGACGGCGCGGAGATCGATGTCGACGTCAGCAGTGTCCACCAGGGCGACGAGGTGATCGTGCGCCCGGGCGAACGCGTGGCGGTGGATGGCGATATCATCGGCGGGGGGAGTGCGGTCGATGAGTCGATGCTCACCGGCGAATCGCTGCCGGTCGCGAAGAGTGTCGGTGATCGGGTGATTGGCGGTTCACTCAATGGCAACGGTGTGCTGCGCCTGCGCGCGACCACGTTGGGTCGCGATTCCATGCTCGCCGGCATCGTGCGGCTGATGCGCGATGCGCAGAGTTCTCGCGCACCGATCCAGAAGCTTGCCGACCGGATCAGCGGCATCTTCGTGCCAGTGGTGATTTCGCTTTCACTCGTGACCTTCGGGATCTGGTACCTGACCACCCCCGAGGCGCCGGCGATCCACGCCTTCGCGGCGGCGATCGCGGTGCTGATCATCGCCTGTCCCTGTGCCATGGGGCTGGCCGTGCCGACGGCAGTGATGGTCGCCAGCGGGCGTGGCGCCCGCATGGGCGTGCTCATCAAGGGTGGTGAGGCACTCCAGCGCGCCGGCGAAGTCGACACAGTGGTGTTCGACAAGACCGGCACGGTCACCCAAGGCGTTCCGGCAGTGACCGACCTGGTGCTGGCGCCGAACGCCGCGCTCGGCGAAGACGACATCTTGCGGCTCGCAGCGTCCCTCGAGCGGGCGTCGCAGCATCCACTCGCCGACGCCGTGGTGCGCGAGACAGCACGCCGCGAGTTGAAGCTCTCACCGGTCGAGGGGTTCCAGTCGGTGTCTGGGCGGGGTGCCATGGGCACGGTGGAGCTCCGTCGCGTGGCCGTCGGGAGTGCCGCACTGCTGCAGGAGCAGGGCATCGACACCGCGCCGCTGGAGGAGAGCGCGGCACGATTGGCCGGTGCCGGACGGACCGCCGTCTTCGTGGCGATCAACCGCAAGTTGGTGGCGGTGCTGGGCATCGCCGATCCGATCCGCGAGACATCGACCGCGGCAATCGCACGACTCCGGCAATTGGGCCTCCACCTGGTCCTGCTGTCGGGTGACCGCCAGGCGACCGCCGAGGCGATCGGTCGGGAGATCGGCATTACCACCGTGGTGGCCGATGTCATGCCCGAGGGGAAGGTCGCCGAAATCGCCCGGTTGCAGGGCGAGGGCAGGGTTGTGGCGATGGTGGGTGACGGCATCAACGATGCGCCGGCACTCGCCCGCGCCGACATCGGCATCGCCATGGGTGGCGGCACCGACGTCGCGGTCGAGGCGGCCGATGTCGCCCTGATGCGCCCCGACCTCGATGGCGTCGCCGATGCCATCACCCTCTCGCGCCGCACCATGAAGATCATCCGCCAGAATCTCTTCTGGGCCTTCGTCTACAATGTCATCGCGATCCCGATCGCCGCTGGTGCACTCTACCCATCGATGGGTCTGCTGCTGAGTCCGGTACTGGCCAGCGCCGCCATGGCGATGAGCAGTGTCAGTGTCGTCAGCAATTCGTTGAGATTGAGGCGATAGAACGGAGAAGAGAGAACGGAGAACGGAGAACGGAGAACAGGCGCAGGTCTAGTCCTCATCCCGACCCCGAGCGGCTTGTCCCGAGCACAGCGAGGGAAGCGAGGGCGGAGGGACCTCAAGGCTTTGGTTGCGCCGGAACCACTTCTCTCTTCTCTCTTCTCTCTTGAACCCACCACGACGGAGCCGACATACCCATGCCCATGTCCACCGACACCAAGGAATCGCTGTCGAAGCGCCTGCGTCGCATCGAAGGGCAGGTGCGCGGGTTGCAGAAGATGGTGGAGGAGGAGCGCTACTGCGCCGACGTCTTGGTGCAGATCGCCTCGGTGCAAGAGGCGCTGCGGTCGGTGGGGAAAATCCTGCTGCAAAATCACATGACCCACTGCGTCACCGATGCCATGCGGAGCGGTGAGCCGGATGAGGCGAAGCGGGTGGTGGATGAGCTCGTGGGGTTGTGGGGGAAGTGAGCCAGCGGAGAACGGAGAACGGAGAACGGGAAAGCGGGGTCTGACTTGGGCGCTTCTGGGTGGGCGAACCCTCCGTTCTCCGTTCTCTGTCCTCCATCCCCCTCTACCTCACTCGATTCATGTCTCTTACTACCGTCCGCATTGCCCCCAGCATCACCACGCCTCCGAGCAGGGCCACGATGGGCAGCACAATCATCGCGCGTTCAATGCCGAATTTGTCGGAGAGGGAGCCCACCAGCGGTAGCGCAATCGCGTCACCCGCGAGGTGGATGAAGAGCAGGTAGGCGCCGACCACCGTGGAGCCGATCCGCGCGGGCACGACGTCGAAGATCAGTGCGGACATCGGCCCGTTGTACCAGGAGAGGAAGAAGAAGGCGACCGCGAACCACGGCACGAAGACGTGCAGGTCCTGCACCGTCATCAGCCAGATCGCCAACGGCCCGCCAATAAGGAAGCCGGCGGCCACCGTGATCACGCGACTCCGCTCGGTCCAGCGCTTGAACCAATCGGCGATGACCCCACCGGCGAGCGCCCCAAGCACCCCCGAGAGCAGTCCCCACTTGCCGAGCAGCGCCGCCGCGGCGCCGCTGGTCAGGCCGAAGTTGCGCGACATGAAGGTCGGGCCCCACCCCACGATGCCGTTCATGCCGAAGGAAATCATCGCGCCGGCGATGAAAATGTAGACCAGCGTTGGCGTGCGCAGCACCAGCTTGCTGGCGCTGAGCAAGTCGTCCACCGCGCCTTCGAGTTGCGGCGTGAACGGCGTCTCATCGCGGCGATCAGTACGCAGCAGTCGCACCCAGCGCCAGATCGTCAGCACCGTGCCGAGGCCGATGGTGGCGCCCACGATGGCGGCGTCCATGGGCGATTCGGTACCGTACCGCGTGGGCAACAGGTAGGCCACGAAGAGCCCGATGGCGCCGAACACCAGCAGGGGCGCAAGTTGCTTGACGATACCCCGGACGCCAATCTCCAGCTGACGGACCATTCGACCGAAATTGAGCGGCGTCTCCGCGCGTACTGGATCAACCAGGCGCCCCACCGCGGCCGCGCAGAGCAACCCAGGCAAACCCACCGCCATCAGGGCGACACGCCAGCCGTAGATCCCCTCGAGATAGCCGCCGAGCAGGATGCCAAGCACGCCACCGACCGGCACGCCCGCAGCGAGGATGCCCATCGACAGCGCACGGTTGCGACCCGGGAAGTAGTCGGCCACCATCGAGGTGGACGCAGGGCCATACGCGGCTTCGCCAATGCCCACCGCAGCGCGGGTGATAAAGAGCTGAGTGAAGTTCCGCACCAGACCACCCAGCGCGGTGAAGATCGAGAAGAGCGCCGTGCCGGCGGCAATCACCGCCTTGCGGCTCTTGACGTCGCTGATCACGCCGAACGGCAGCGCCGCCACCGAGAAGACCAGGATGTACGCCGCACCCAACCAGCCGAGCTGCGCATCGGTGAGCGAGAGGTCACGCTTGATCGACTCGAACAACGCAAAGATGACGTTGCGATCGAGGTAATTGAGCAGGTTGATGAAGGCGAGCAGTCCGAGTGCCCACCACCGCTGCGCCTTCGTTGCCGCCGGCAGGTGCCGTGAGGCGTCGCTCAGGGGGTGACCGCCGCGAGCCCAAGCCGCTGGCGACAATCCAGCAACGCCCGCACCGCATGGTGGGGATCGTCGGTGACGGTGAAGAGCTTTTCATCGCCCGGCGAAATCATCCCGCCCTCGAGCATCCGCACGCGCATCCAGTCGACCAGGCCGCCCCAGTATTCCGAGCCGAAGAGGACCACCGGGAAGTCGGTCACCTTGTCGGTTTGCATCAACGTCAGTGCCTCGAACAGCTCATCGAGGGTGCCATAGCCACCGGGGAAGACGACGAAACCAATGGCGTACTTCATGAACATCATCTTGCGGACGAAGAAGAACTTGAAGTCGAGGGAGCGCGTGAGATAGGGATTGGATGTCTGTTCATGCGGCAGCTCGATGTTGCAGCCGATCGAGATGCCGCCGGCCTCGAAGGCCCCCTTGTTGGCGGCCTCCATGATGCCCGGCCCGCCACCGGTCACCACCGGCACCCCCGCCAGCGCGAACAGCCGGCCGGTCTCCTCTGCCGCCTTGTACATCGGGTCACTCGGCTTGGTGCGGGCCGAGCCGAACACCGTGACGCCGCCCGCAACGTCCTGGAGATTGTCGAAGCCCCAGACGAACTCGCCCATGATGCGCAGCACTCGCCACGAATCGGAGGTCTTGCGCAGTTGGAGCGTCTCCGCCCCCACCGGGATGTTCAGCAGCTGTTCATCCTGGGTGGGATGCGACTTGCGCGATCCTTCCGGCGGCGTGCTGGGAACCGGCTTGGACTCAATCATGGGACAGCACCTCGAGAAGGGCGCGATGGTCACTGAAGCGATTGTAGAAATATGGCGACACCCGAACATGGCCGGGGCGGGCATCGACCACGAAGCCTGCCGCCGCGAGCCGGGCCACCTCACCGCGGGGATCCTCGTGCGGCAGCATCACGATCGCCGTGCGCTCCTCCGGGGTCGCGGCCACCTTGGGCCGGAAGCCCCTCGCGAGGGCCCCGGCGATCAGGTCCTCGGTGAGTGCGCTCGTCACCGCACGAATGGCGTCGGCACCGATGGCCTCGAGCACATCAAGCCCGCCCAGCTGAGCATAGACCGGCATGAGCGGAGGCGTGCCCCCCTCGAATCGGCGGGCATCGTCGTGCGCCGCGAAGTGCGCCGGATCGAAGGCGAATTGGTCCCGGTGCGCGAACCATCCTGAATTGGTTGGCTGCACCGAGGCCGTGGTGTCGGCATTGGCATAGAGGAAACAGACGCCCGTGCCGCCGAGGAGCCATTTGAGGCCGCCCGAACAGTAGAAGTCCACGCCGAGTGCCTTCACATCCACGGGCAACTGACCCAAGGCCTGGTAGCCGTCCACCAGCACCAGCGCACCGTGCCGATGGGCCGCGGCCGCAATGGCAGCAACCGGCTGAATTGCCCCGGAGGCGAAATTCACGTGACTGGTGGCCACCAGTGCGGTCCGATCATCGATCGCCCGCTCGAACGCCTCGACCGGCACACCAATGCCGTCCGGACTCTCCAGCAGCACCACCTCGGCACCCCGGGCAAGCCACTGGTAGGGCACGGTGGGGAAGTCGAGCATGGTCGTCACGATGCGACAGCGACGACCACCGGGCAATCCGCTCGCCACGCTCGCGAGGACCGAGGAGATGGAGGGGTGCAGTGCGATCTCGCCCGGGGCGGCATGAATCAGGGCGCCATAGCGCTGGCGCAGCTCGGCCAGCGCTCCCCACCAGACATCGTACCAGTTGGCCGCACCGCGGGCCTCCCACTGGTCGAGAAAGGTTTCGACCCGCGCGCGCGATTGCCGCGACAGTGCTCCCAGTGAACAGGAGTTGAGGTAGGTGCAGTGGCCGAAGGTGGGGAAGGACTCGCGCCAGTGCGTCAGCGGGTGGTCCAGGTCGGCGAGCGGAAGGTTGGGCTCGGTCATCTGGCCCGAAATATAGGGGTGCCGCCACGGCTGGCCTTCCCCTACGTTCCACCCCGTGAACTCGCCCGACGACGCGCACCCCGATCTGCCCGATCCGCGCTACCGCGGTTCCTGGCTGGCGCTCACGCTGCAGTTGGCGGGGCGCGCCATCCTCTCGCCGCGCCTGGCGATCGACCTGATCCGCACCGCCTGGGCCTTCCGCCGTCGGGAATGGTGGCAGACGGCGCCCTTTCTGCCGCTGCCCGACACGACCTATCTGCGCTGGCGGATGTACACCGCGTACGGTCACGAACGCGCCGTGCCGCCGGTGGCTGATGTCCGGAACTTCGCACGCTGGCGGCGGGAGACGATGGGGCTGTGAAGACGCCGGCATCGGGACCTCATGTCGTGATCATCGGCGGCGGCTTCGCGGGGCTCTATCTCGCCAAGTCGCTTCGTCGTGCTCCGGTGCGGATCACGCTCATCGATCGGCGCAATCACCATCTCTTCCAGCCGATGCTCTATCAGGTGGCGACGGCAGCGCTCAATCCGGCCGACATCGCCTCGCCCATTCGCTCCATTCTCCATCGTCAGGCCAACGCCGAGGTGGTGCTCGCCGACGTGACCGCGGTCGACGTCGAGCGGCGCGTGGTCCGCCTCGCTGATGGGACCGAGATTGCCTACGACTTCTGCGCCGTCGCCACCGGTGCGCGGCACGCCTACTTTGGGCATCCGGAGTGGGA
>JBBRBZ010000040.1:0-21670 GCA_038205305.1 Gemmatimonadales bacterium | reverse complement strand
GAAATTCGTGAAGAGGACTACGCCGCGACGATGATGGCAGTCCAGAACTTCCTGCTCGCGGCCACCGCGATGGGGCTGGGCACCCATGTCAGGACCGGTGCGATCATGAATGATCCGCGAACGCTGACACTGCTGGGCGTTCCCGAGGGTGAGCGCGTGGTGGCGACGATTCAACTGGGCGAGCCGGCAACGATGCCGGAGGCGAAGGCGCGTCGGCCAGCGAGTGAGGTTACAAGCTGGTTGGCGTGAGCAGCACCACACTCATGACTTGATCTCTCGCCGTGCCGGCCGCACGGCGAGCCGCATGAATCGCACGCCCACCGGGCCGAGCCAGAAGGCGCGAAAGATGCGTTCGTTGATGTTCATCCGAAACGGGCTCCGGACCAGTAGGATGAAGCTCACCCCGATCAGGCAGACACCGGTGATGAAGATCGCCGCCGGGAAGGGTCCGACACGATAGTGGCCACCTCCCTGCGAGACGCTTGTCGCGAACACCGCCCCGCAGAGCCCGACTCCCACGACCACTTGGATGATTGCCCGTCGCACCGTGCTGCGGCGTCGGATGCGGGTGGTGGCGTCGGACTTGAGATGGCGGCGGTGCTCTTCATGCTCGCCACCGACCGCACGAAAGCCCCGCAGCACATCGTCGGCCGAATAGCCGAATGTTCCCAGGCGGCGCACGTTATAGAACATCTCGAGCACGCGGGTGATGACGACCGCCGCCATCACGAACACCGGCATCGTGATCTGGAGTTGACTGGCCTGGGCTGTGAGGCGGGTCACCAGCCAGGCAAAGACCACCAGGAAGAAGAAGATCAGGATCAGCGTCTCGGCTTCCTGCGCCAGCAGCCGAATCGCGAGCGGAATTTCCGGAGCGGCGAGCTGCGCCGAATCGATTGCTTCGACCAATGCCTCGGCGGTCGGAAAGCGGGCGTCGGGCTCCTTGGCGACACAGCGGTCGATCGCGGCGGCGAGCGCCGGAGGAATGTCAGGTCGAAGCACCTGAGCTGACGTAGGCACCTGCGTCAACTGTCGCGTGATGATCTGTGATACCGAGGTCCCCGAGATGGCCTTGGTGCCACTCAGGGCAAAGAGCCCCACCAGCCCCAGCGAGTAGAGATCGCTCCGGCCATCGACATGATCACCGGTGGCCTGCTCGGGACTCATGTACTCTGGGGTTCCCACCACCTCGCCGACGCGAGTGAGTCCCTCGACGGTCGCGCCGGCCTTGATCGGCCGCGAGATACCGAAGTCCATCAGCAGTGCGCGCCCGGTCGCTCGTTCGATCATGATGTTTTCGGGCTTGATGTCGCGATGCACCACACCGCGACCATGCGCATACGCCAGAGCGTAACCAATGTCCTGCAGCATCCGCACCATTGCCCGGGTGTCGAGCGGGCCGCTGCGCGTCACCTGCTCGGCGACGCTCTCGCCCTCGACGTACCCCATGGCGAAGCCGAGGACGCCGTCACGGTCCTCGACGGAATAGACCGGGACAATGTTGGGATGAGAGAAGGAGGCCGCGACGCGCGTCTCGCGCAGGAATCGCTCACGCAGCGTCCCGTCGTTCGCGAATTCCGGCGGGAGAATCTTGAGCGCGACGAGGCGATCGAGGGTCAGGTCGCGAGCGAGATACACTGCCCCCATGCCGCCGCGCCCGAGTTCTCGCTCAATGGTGTAGCGGTCGGCGAGGGCGGTGATGAGACGATCGTCGTTCATGGCTTGAGCCTCGCCCGAATGTCGGCGAACCAGTTGTCGACTTCCACCAGCTTGGTAGCGGTCCTGGCGGCCGGCCCGACAAGACCGAAGTGCACGAAGTGGCCATCCTTGGTGACGTCGAACACTTGATGATAGCCTATATACGTGAACCCTGTGGCATCGAAGAGGGGCGTGCGACTTGAGACCGTGAAGTTCGCCCCAGGCACCACTTCCGCCGCCATCATGCGATTGTTCGGATCGAGGTAGAAGAGCTCCCGACCATCTGCGGACCACGCGGGTGACCCCCCACCGCCATTGGAGACCTGCCAGTGTCCGGCGTTGCTGTTGGGGAAGGGGCGGACATAGATCTCGTTGGTGCCATTCTCGTTCGACACGAACGCCACCCAGCGATCATCGGGCGAGAGGGCAGGCTGCAACTCAGTGAATGGTGTCGTGGCCACGCCAACCACCCCCGTGTCGCCACTGGCACGCACGGCCAGGATGTCGCCCGTGCCCACCGCACCGGTCTCGGTGCGCACCAGCAGCCAGCGTCCGTCGTGCGACCACACCACTTCCTGAGCGGCGCGATCGAGGTGGACCATCCGGCGATCGCTTCCGGTGCCATCTGCTTCGCGGACGTAGACATCGCCCCCGCTGGAGCTGTCGCGTATGAAGGCGATCTCGCGGCCATCGGGCGACCAGGCGGGGCGACGATCGCGACCGCTGAAGGTCAGGCGAGTGAATGGACCACTCGCGAGCTGCTTGACCCAAATGTCGAGGCCGGTGCCGGGGGTGGTGACTCCCACCGCTACACGCTTCGCATCTGGCGACACGGCGAAGGAATTGAATTCCCCGGACCACGAGCGGTCGAACGTGGATTCGGCACCGGTCCGATCGGCCTGCTGCACCGACACCACGTCGCTTGCCACTCCTCCCGCTCCGTAGACCATCGTGCCGGAGCGCGACCAGGCGAGCTGGGTGAGCAAGCGTACCTGGACCACACCCTGCAGCACCGGCACAGAGGCGCCGGTCACGGCCAGCTTTGAGAGGCTGAACGGGGCGGCCATCACCACGCCATCGCGTCGCAGGAAAAGCAGCTGGCCGGTGGGGAGGTACCAACCGCCGCCGACATCGTTCAGGACGAGCTTCTGCCTTCCACTCTTGAAATCGATTGCCCAGAGTGCGGAGGTGACGCAGTCGGAGGCACAGACTTGCACCAACACGCCGCGCGCATTTGGCAACGGGGTGGGGAGAAACGGGGCGAGCCCCTTGAAGACGGAATCCTCCAGGGCGACCGTGAGGGCACCGCCAGCGGCACTCACCCGCCGCAGTCCGAGCAGACGGGTATTCGTGAAGACGATGGTGTTATCGTCGAGCCAGGCGATGCCGTAGCTGATTGCCGCCGAGTCCGCGATGGTGACGCTGCCGCCGCCATCGACCTTCACCTTCTTGAGATGTCCGTCGGCGACGTAGGCAATCCATTGGCCATCCGGCGAAAAAGTCGGGCTGCCGGCGTGCTCGGTGCCAGGCAGCAGCACGGGCTCGAGCCGGTCGCGCCGTTTGATCCAGATCCGGGAGAGGGAGTCGCCAAGGAAGGCCAGCACGGAGCCATCCGGCGAGAGGCCGAGCGGATCGCCGTTGTTCGAGGGGGCCTGCAGCTGGACGCTATCACCGAGGGAGAGGTAGCGCCGCTCGACCGGCTGCTCACCCGTGCGCCCGTGCATCCAGCCCCATCCCGCGAGACCGAGCGCCACTACGGCCACGGCGCTGGCCACCTGGAAGCGGCGACGCCACCCAGCGCCGCCCGCTGACCGCGCCGCTGCACTCGCCGTGGCGCGCGTCGCGAGCGTCGGCCCCTGCCCCGCCAGCGCCTCAGCGAACTGGGCGGCGGTGGCGAAGCGGTCGGCGGGAAGTTTTTCGAGGGCATGCAAGACCGCGTCTTCGACCTGTGGCGGAATACTCTTCCGCTGCGTGCCGAGTTGCCGAGGCTCTTCCGTCATCACCCGCGCAATGATCGCCTGGGCGGTGGGACCAGTGAACGGTGGCTCGCCGACCAGCATCTCGTAGGTGATGCAGCCCAACGCGTAGACATCGCTGCGGGCGGTGATCTCGCGCTCGCCCATCGCCTGCTCGGGGCTCATGTAGTGCGGCGTGCCGAGCGACATGCCGGTCTCGGTCATGCGGGTGCCCGCGGTACTCACGGCCAGTGCGATGCCGAAGTCGGCCACGAGCGCACTACCATCATGCAGCAGGATGTTCTCGGGCTTGATGTCGCGGTGGATCACCCCATGGCGATGGGCATAGTCGAGCGCGGCGGCCACCTCACGGGCGATGCGTACGGCATCGTCGACCGGCAGTTGGTGCTCGCGGGTGATCCGGTCGCGGAGAGAGACGCCGTCGATGAAGGGCATGACGTAGAACAGAAAGGATTGAGGTCCCTCGCTGCGCGCCGGATGAGGGAAGACCACGGCGCCAGAATAGAACAGCGGCAGGATGTTCGGATGCTGCAGGTTGGCCGTGGTCTTGATTTCGGCCAGGAACCGCTCGGCGCCGATGACGGCGGCAAGTTCCGGCCGCAACACCTTCACTGCGACCTTGCGGTCGTGCTTGATGTCGTGCGCGAGATAGACGGTGGCCATGCCGCCGGCGCCGAGTTCGCGCTCAAGGGTGTAGCGGTCGGCCAAGGCGGCGGTCAGCCGGGCCGCGGTCTCGCTAGCCATGGGATGGCTCAGTGTGCATCGCCCAATCCGCGGCCCGGCCTGAGACCGGCCAGAAACTCGGCGACCGGAACGCATCGCACTCCATCGACGACACGGTGGTCCTCCCCTCGATACAGATAGATTGGTTCACACGCGGGATAGTCCTCGCAGAAGGCGCGAAGCGATCGGAGATCCTCGCGCCGAACCTTGGCGGTGTGCTTGACCTCGACCGCCCAGAACCCTGCCCCCCCGTAAACCACGAAGTCTACCTCCACGCCCGATCGGGTGCGCCAGTAGGACAATTCCCAGTCTCGGCCGTCGTACGCCGCCCACGCACGGAGATGCTGCGCCACCAGCCCTTCGAGTGCCGCGCCTGCGACCTCCTCCGGACGATCCAGCGGTCCGGAGGGTCGCAACGAGCGAAAGACACCGGCGTCGAAGAGATAGAGCTTGGGATGCGCGGCGGTGGCGCGCTGGGCTTTGCGGGTAAAGACGGGGAGCCGCCAGGCGAGCAGCAGGTCTTCGACGATACCGAGGTAGCCCTCGACGGTCTTGCGACTGACTGAGGTTTCGCGTGCGAGATTGCTGAGGTTGAGAACATTGGCATGCGCAAAACTGATCACCTCCAGAAAGCGCGCGAACGCTCCGACATTGCGCACCAGCCCCTCGGCCTGCACTTCCTGTTCGAGGTAGAGGGTGGCGTAGGCGCGCAACACGTCCTCGGGATCGTCGGCGGTGACCACCAGCGGTACCAGGCCATGCACCAGGCTGGTCTCGAGCTTGAAGTGCGGCCATTCGGCCGCCATGAACGGGTGCATAGTGCGCAGGACGGCACGCCCGGCGAGGAGATCCGTCCCACTGCGACGCAGCTTCCTGGCGCTCGAACCGGTCAGCACGAAGCGTCGCCCCGATCCGGATGCGATGAGGTCGTGCACCACCGGAAGCAGCTCCGGTACGCGCTGCACTTCATCGATTACCACGTCGGATCCGGTGGGCGCGCCGAGGACCAGCTCCCGCAGCCGTTCGGGACGAGCAGACAACTCGCGGTACAACTCGGGACGGAGGAGGTTCACCTCCAGTGCCCCCGGCAGAGCGGTACGCAGAAAGGTGGTCTTCCCGGTTCCGCGCGGGCCGAAGAGGAAGCAACTGCCACGAGGAAGCTCGAGGAATCGCGCTATAGTTGCCATAATGAGTCGCAATATGGCGACATACAGTTAATTTTGCAAGCGATGGCTCGCGCCCTACCTGGAATGTCCACAGCTCACGGCTTCTTCACCTCCATCACATAGATGTCGCTCTGACGTTCTTCGACCGTGAAGTAGAACCGCCCATTCCGCACGTCAAATTCGGGGCGGTACGATGGCCGGTTGGGATCGGCGAAGCGCACCAGCAGGCGCGGAGTTCCGCCGCTGGCCGGAATTGACCAGAAGAATGACTCGCCATTGGGATCGAAATGCTTGAAGTAGATCTCCCGGCCATCAGGGCCCCACGTCGGCCAAGAGGCCGTTGGCCCACCGGTGGCGGCCGGATCATACATCGTCACCGCCGCGCCGGAATCCGCGGGCAGGAGGGTGATCGTCCCGCCGCTGAAGTTGCTGGCGAATGCGAGAGTCCGGCCATCGGGCGACCATCGCGGTGCACAGCCGAACGACGCCCGCTTGACCGGGGTGCCCCACGTGCGGTCGGGGGTGCGATGGACGACAAAAATTCCGCCGGCCTCGGTCAGGTCGCAGAAGGCGAGGGCCTGACCATCGGGGGACCATTCGGCAATCGCGTCCTGTTCCGGGCCGGAGGTGACCCGCTGAATGGCGCCGCCGTCGAGCGGCAGGACATAGAGATCGCGTGAGCCGGACCGGAAGGAATGAAAGGAGATCTCGCGACCATCCGGCGAGAGGTTCGGTTTGAAGTCGTCCTCATCATCGCTGGTCAGTCGCTCTGGCGCCCCACTCGGCAAGGCCATCCGATAGAGCTGCCCCTTGCCACTGAGGTCCGAATCGAACAGCAGCCAGCGACCGTCACGCGATGCCACCACCGATTCGGAAACCTGATCGCCGCGGGTCAGCTGGGTGGCGGCCTCAGCGGTCACCGGCGGATCCGACGGAATCGGCAGGGTCCAGACATTTCCGGAGTTGCGATACACGGCATAGGCGAGGCGTGCGCCATCACCCGACAGCGAGATTACCTGAGCCGCGAGTCCGGTGGTCAGGCGCACCGGTGCACCAGTGGACGTGCCCTCGGACGTGATTCGAGTCGCATAGATGTCGCGTGCGCGATCACGGTCAGAAATGAAGTAGAGCCAGCGACCATCGGGCGACCAGATCGGGCTCTGGTTGAGTGAGGTGCTGTCGCTCACCATGGTGATCCGGCCGTCCGCCACCCGCGCAATGATGATCCTCGTGGGTGACAGGTTGCCGAACCGCTGCGGGTTGGGGTTGAGATACATCGCGTTGCCGGAGGCGCATGCGATCCGGGTGGCGTCGGGCGACCAGCGACACAATGCCGCCTGGTGCACCGTGGCAACCAGTCGCGATTGGTGCTGGTCGGCCCAGAGCCAGAGAGAGTCGCCCACGACGTAGGCAATCGATTTGCCGTCCGGTGACCATGCTGCCGAGTTGATGGTGCCCACGGCTGGCGCCGGGACCTCGGGCCGCGCGTCGCCACCAGCGGCCGGCGCGCTGAAGACGCCGCTCGGGGTGATGAACAGAATGCGGCTGCCGTCGGCCGACCACGACGGCTCGAATTGGAGTGTGGTCGAATCGTTGGTAAGCGAAATAGTGCGTCCGCCGGAAACCTGCCGGACGTAGATCCTCCATGCCCCTGCCGGTCCGGCGGCATACGCCACCGCGCGGCCGTCGGGCGAGATCGCCGGGTAGGTCTCGATGCCGGGATCGTAAGTGACCTTGGTGGCGACGCCAAAGCCGCCGATGGGCGAGGAATTGCCACGCGAGAATTTCGACCCTAGCAGGTACGCGCCGACAGCCACCAACACCAGTGCCAGGCCAAATATCCCCATCGCCGGCGCGCCGATACGGCGCCCTGCCACCTGTGGTCGACTCTTGAGCGGCATGCCGCCGGCGAGTGCGGTGGCCACCTCGCGAGCAGTGCGTACGGCATCTTCGACCGGCAGCTAGTGCTCGCGGGTGATCCGGTCCCGGAGGGAGATGCCTTCGACGTAGGGCATGACGTAGTAGAGCGCGGTCCGAGGTCCTTCGACTGCGCGATCCTCCGGATCGCTCCGCTCAGGATGACTCAGGCGCACCTCGCCGGAGTCGAACAGCGGCAGAATGTGCGGATGCTGCAGATTGGCCGTGGTCTTGATTTCGGCGAGGAACCGCTCGATAGTATGGCGGTCGGCGAGTGCCGTGGTGAGCCGATCTGCTGACCTTGCCGGTACGGTCATGCCAGGGGTCTCGGGGGTGAGGAGCGAATCGACGCCCGCCGAGATGATGTGGCGGGAAGCGATCAAAGGTATCGCCTATTTGACGTCGAGGCATCACCGTGATGCCCTTGAGGGGGCCCCGGCCTGACCGAAGGGAATACCCCTGGCACTCCGTGAGGGAGCGCCAAGGGCCGGCCCCGGAGCTTTTCAGGCTCGCTTGATCATCCTGAGTACGAAGATGAGAAAGATCGCGCCAACAGTCGCGACGATGATGCTGCCGAGGAGGCCGCCGCCGCCGCTGACGCCGAACGTTCGGAAGAGCCAGCCACCAATGAAGGCGCCCACGATACCGACGACGATGTCACCGATGACGCCGTAGCCGCCGCCTTTGACGAGCACGCCGGCCAGCCAACCCGCGATGAGTCCGACGAGAAGAATCCAGACGATATCCATGTGAAGCTCCGTGTTCGAGGTTTTCGAGGGTAACTCCTTTTGTGACAACTCGGAAGACGTACCTGTTTCACACCCTTGCACCGATTGGCGGCGAGGAGGTTCGGTTAGGCTGTTCGGTCATGGCTGATTTTCTGTGAAGTGCATCCGCTGCATCAGGGCGATGAACCGTGGCATCTTCCGCAACGGGTCATAGATCGCGTCCACCTTGAGCCAGACCAGCGACTGGGCATCGGCGGCGAACGCTCGCTCGAGGTGATCCAGGGTCCGGGAGAGGTCAGCCTGGCCCAAATAGTAGAGCGACAGATCGAACGGTGTGCCCTCACCATTCCGCGACATCTTCTTCATGGCGGTGAGCGTGGCTTGGGCCTTCGCCTGATCGCCACTCATCCCATACGCATAGGCCAAGTAGCCCGTGGCGAACGATGGCGCGTCCATGGTGCGGGACTTCTCCAGATACGGCACGGCCTCGCGGTACTTCCCGAGCTGGAGGTTGAGCGACCCCATTTCCATCGAGGGAAAGAAGAAGGTGGGATCGAGATCGGCGGTTCGCTGCGCCAGCGCCGTGGCGCCGGGCACATTGCGCCGGTACACGAACGACACCATGGCGTCGTTCAGGATGGAGGGCGAGAGCGGATCCAGCGCCATCGCCAGCTTTCCCTCGGCGATCGCCTCATCAAATCTCCCCAGTATCCCAAGGATCAATCCGAACTGATCGTGCGCGAAGGCATAGTTGGGGTTGAGCGCGATGGCGCGACGCAATTCCCGTTCGCTTCCCGTCCAGTCGTGCGCAAACCACGCCAGATAGGTGCCGAGTGATGTGTGCCCCTCGGCCGCGGTGCTGTCGAGCAGCACGGCGCGCTCGGCGGCCTCCTTCGCCTTGGGGCCGGCCTCCTTGGGACTGATGAATCCGTCGTTGAAGGCGGCCCAGAGGTAGGCATCGGACAACCCGGCCCACGCCGGAGCAAAGCCGGGGCTGAGCCGGACCGCCTCGTTGAACTGGGCGATGGCCTTCTCCAGATTCGCGTCGCTCGGACGGTTGAAGAAGTAGCGCCCCTTGAGATAGGCATCATGCGCTGCAGGGTCCACGCTCGGTGCCGCGGCGAGGCGCGCCTTTTCTCCCGGCGTCAGTTGCGCGTTGATCGCCTCGGCAATGGCCGACGCCAGCTCGGCCTGAAGCGCCAGCACGTCGTTGGATTGGCGCTCGAAGGTGTGTGCCCAGAGATGTTTGTCGGCGCGCGCATCGATGAGCTGGGCGGTGATCCGCACCTTGTCGCCAGACCGTGTCACCGAGCCTTCCACAATCGCATCGACGTTCAGCACTTTTGCTATCTCCGGCGATGATGGCCTCTTCTTGCCGGCAAATTGCATCGTCGAGCCGCGGGACGTCACCCGCAGCGCACTGATAGTCGCCAGGTCGGTCGTGAGCTCGTCAGTCATTCCCTCGGCGAAGTAGTCCTGGGTGGAATCGGCCGAGTAATTGTCGAGCGGCATGACCGCGATAGCGCGAATGGTGGCGCCCTCTGCTCCGCCAGCCGTACTGCTGCGGTGCGTGAACAGCCAAGCCGCCCCAGCACTGAGCAGGATCACGCCGGCCGCGATGCCTGTCCATTTCCATGATGGAGATCTGGTGACAGCGGTCACACCACGTTCAGCAGCAACCGGCGTCACGACCGACAGCGCCTCACTGAACTCGCGTGCTGTGGCGAAGCGATCCATCGGCGCCTTGGCAAGGGCGCGCATGACCGCGACATCAACACTTGGCGACAGCGCGCTGCGCAGTACTCGGAGCGACGTCGGCCGTTCGGTCATCAGCTTGGCGATCATCGCCTGCACGGTGGCACCGGTCACTGGTGGTTCGCCGGCCAGCATCTCGTAGGTCACGGCACCGAGGGCGTATATGTCACTCCGTGCATCGACATTGCGATCGCCGGCAGCCTGCTCGGGGCTCATGTAGCTCGGCGTGCCGAGGGAGAGCCCTGTACCGGTCAACCGGTCACCGCCGGCCTCGCTCGCCGCCAGGGCGATGCCAAAGTCGGTGAGGAATGCCTCGCCCTCGTGGAGCAGGATGTTCTCGGGCTTGATGTCGCGATGGATCACGCCCTGACGGTGGGCATAGTCGAGGGCAGAGGCGATTTGCTTGGCAATGCCAAGGGCCTCGTCGATGCCGAGCTGGTGTTCGCGATCGAGCTTGGCGCGCAGCGACTCACCGCGGACGAAGGGCATGACGTAGTAGAGAAACGACGAGGAGGGAGAAGCGAGGAGCGAGGAGTGATCCTCGGTCATCCCGGGACCGGATATTGAGGCCACCCCTGAATCGATCAAGGTGAGGATGTGGGGATGATCGAGTCGGGCGGTGATCTTCACTTCGGCAAGGAATCGCTCAGCGCCGAGCGCGGCGGCGAGGTTTTGGCGCAGCACCTTGATCGCCACCTGCCTATCGTGCTTGATGTCGTGGGCGAGGTAGACCGTGGCCATGCCGCCTGCGCCGAGTTCGCGCTCGATGCGGTAGCGGTCGGCGAGAGCGCTCGCGAGCCGAGCCGCGACTTCAGTCGCGGAGCGTGAAGAGGCGTCGGTCACTTCTTCAACCCCTTCACCGGCGCCACCCAGATGTTGCTCTGCGGATCCTGCAGCGTGAAATACAGCTGCCCGCCATGCTCGGCGATGTTGCGGGCGTTGGTCGCGTGGGGGTGCAACGGGTCATCGAAGCGTACCAGCTCGCGCGGCGTGCCACCCGACAGCGGGACGGTTGATAAGTGGGCCTGATCATGGAAGTAGAGGGTGCGGACATCGTCAGAAACCCAACCATTGCCTAGCATGTTTCCGGTCTCGGAAATCACTCGGGCCGGACGCAGGGAGTCGTCGACCGGGACGAGCAGCAGCCGGTGCGCGACGGTATCCACCGCCACCAACTCATTGTTGCTGCCCCAGGTGCCGAACACCTTGAGCCCTGGGCGAGTCACTTGGTGTGGTGCGCCCCATCCATTGCCGGACCGGTCCACGACAATCGGAAGTCGGAAGGGGGGGGACAGGATCTCCCATACCATCCGCTGGCCGTCCAGTGACCATGAGGGATTACGCTCGTCGGGTCCGGTTCCGGGGGATAGCTGGACTGGACTGTCGCCGCCTTCGCTCGAGGACACGAAGGCACGACGGAGCCCGTTGG
Source organism: Gemmatimonadales bacterium (assembly GCA_038205305.1). GTDB lineage: Bacteria > Gemmatimonadota > Gemmatimonadetes > Gemmatimonadales > GWC2-71-9 > Palsa-1233. The sequence continues at coordinate 10,278 of JBBRBZ010000040.1, read as the reverse complement.
CGATGGTGTGATAGGCAACCTGCTTGCCGTCGGGGGAGCCGGAGACTGCAAAGGCCGGTGAGGTCCCGTGGGTGAGCTGCTGCACCTCGCCTCCTCGAAGCGGGCGACGGAAGATCTGCATGATTCCTGCCCGATCGGAGTCGAACAACAGCCACGTGCCGTCCCGGGAAATCCAGATTCCCTCGATGCTCTCCTTGTCGGTGGTGACCATCGTCGCCGAACGACTGGACACCGATCCACTCGCCGGCCGCGGGACGCTCCAGACATTGCTGTGATTGGTCATCACCGAGTAGGCGAGACGCTCGCCATCGGCTGAGAGTGAGATCTGGGAGGCGTTGAGTCCGACGGTGATCTGTGCCGGTTCGCCCCGCGGCTTGCCGCTGGCATCAAGATTCAGCTGGTAGATATCCCGTATTCCCGCGCGACCGGAGACGAAGAGCAGCCGACGGCTGTCCGGCGCCCAGGTGGGGCTCATGTCGAGCGCAGCTCCTGGCGTCAACTGGATCGGTGTTCCTCCGTTGGCGGGGACCAGCCAGATCGATGAGGTCGCGATGTTCCAGTTGAGCAAGTATTGCGAGTTACCGGATACATAGGCGATCCATTTGCCATCCGGAGACCAGGTCAATGCATACGGGTCACTGCTCCCCGTCAGGAGACGACTCTGCTCGTCCTTGCCGCGCACGAAGAGCGAATCGCCGCGAGCATAGGCCAGTCGCTGACCGTCCGGTGACCAGGCCCCGTCCCGGGCGCCCGGGACGACGATCGTGGTCACACCGCCGAGCGCTGGGACGGTCTCCAACCCTCGGGGCGTCGTGATCAAGAGTTTGTCGCCGTCTGGAGACCATCCTCGGGGCGTGGCCGTACCAGCCAACCGAACCGCGCTGCCGTCTGCGCCGCGGCGCAGCTCGATTCGGGGGACGGTATCGTCGGCTCCCACGATGCGATAGGCGACGCCCTTGCCATCGCTGGTGATGCGCGGCGCTTCCTGAGTTCCAGCACTGCGCGTGAGCTGCACCGCTTGAAGGAGCACCGCCGTGGGCGGTGCGCGATTCAGCAGCAGGTACGCGCCAACAAGCACGATGACCGCGGCCGCGCCAAGGAGGCCACCTCGCAACCATTTCGATCGCACCGGTACCATCACCGCCGCGATCGGCCTCGTCTGCGTCGGTGTCATGCCAATACTTGGCGTGCTCATCGGCTCAAGTTGCGCCAACAGCTCACCCGCAGTCTGCCAGCGATCGGCCGGCCGCTTGGCGAGACAGCGCATGATGATCGCTTCGAGCGCCGGCGAGATCGCGGGGCGCCGCTTGGTCACCGGATCGGGCGCTTCGGTGACGTGCGCGGCCAGCACCTGTTGCGGCGTGCTACCAACAAATGGTGGACGACCGGTGAGCAGTTCGTACGCCATCACGCCCACCGCGTAGATGTCGCTGCGATGATCGATGTTCGGATCGGCGGCGGCCTGCTCCGGCGACATATATGTTGGCGTGCCGACCGCGACGCCGAGGGTCGTGACGGTGTTGCGGCCGGTGGCTTCGCTAATGGCTTTGGCGACACCAAAATCGGTCACCAGCGCATGCCGCCCTGAGAGCATGACGTTGTCAGGCTTGATGTCGCGATGCACCACGCCGTGTTCGTGCGCATGGGCCAGGGCATCGACCACTTCGGTGATCAGCCGTACCGCCTCGTGCACCGGCAGTTCACCCTCGCGCGCGAGACGCTCGCGCAGCGACTGTCCGGCGACATATGGCATGACATAGAAGAGGAAGCCGTCGGCTTCACCCGAGTCGAGCAGTGGCAGGATGTTGGGATGCTGCAATTGCGCGGCGATCTTGATCTCGCGCAAAAAGCGCCCGCCGCCGAGCGAGGCAGTGAGATCCTCGCGGAGCACCTTCACCGCGACTTGCCGCTCGTGCTTCAAGTCCCGGGCGAGGTACACTGTGGCCATGCCGCCGGCGCCAAGCTCGCGCTCGAGGCGGTAGCTACGGCTAAGTGCGTCGGTCAGGCGGTCGAGGGTGCTCATGCGTGCTCCCCAGGTCGGGCACCCAGTCCCACGCGCTCAACCATCGGCCAGTAGCGCGGGTCGGGTCGAATCGGGTCGAGGCGCGGATGCATGCGTAGCCACATCAACCCCGAGGCCTTCTCGGTGATCGCCGTTTCCAACCACTGATATGCCTCATCGACGTCGCCAAGCGCTGCATGCAGCGCGGCGATTCCCCACGCCGAGACGACTCGCGTTTCGCGCGCGGCGGTGAGCTCGGCGAGGATGCGCCGCGCTTCGACCACGTTGCCTGCTGCGGCCTCGAGATGGGCCAGCCCGAATGATGGCCCGGCGATGCCGCCGGCGAGGCGTCGCCCCTCCTCGTACGCGGCGCGAGCCTCGTCGAAGCGGCCGAGGGCTTCGAGGCTGCGTGCCATGTCGGTGTGCGCGCCATCGAACCGCGGATCGAGCTCGATCGCCATCTTGTAGTGGAACACCGACTTCTGGTACTCGCGCGCATAGTAGAGCACATCGCCGAGGCCGGTGCGAATGATCGAGGAGAGGGGGTCGAGTTCGATCGATCGCTCAGCGGCCGCCGTGGCGTCGACAATGCGCCCGAGGGCGCAGAAGCAGCGGGCCGCGACCTGATGGGCAAGCGCAAGGCCTGGATTGAGATTCATCGCCGTCTTCAGCAATCGCAGGCCGCCAACCACATCCCCGCTGTTGGACGCGATGAATCCGAGGGAGGTCCAGGCGTCACTCAGTTCGGGGTCTAGGTCTCGCGCCTTCCCGGCGGCCGCGTGGGCTTCGACACCGGCTTCGCTGGGTGCGGCCATGCCGCGCACAACTCGGATGATCTGACAATCTGCCAGTGCCGACCACGCCGCCGCGTAGCCAGGGTCGAGCTCGAGCGCCCGTCGCGCGTGGCGCAACGCCACTTCGAGGGCATCCTTCGTTCCGGCAAACATCGAGTGCCGGCTCTTGAGCACTTCGAGGTGGGCCTCGGCGTTCACCACCTGCCGTCGCGCCAGCTGTCCCGCCTCGGTCGGACTGAGCTGAACTGCAATCTCGCGAGCGACCATCGCGGCCACTTCGCTTTGCAGCGTCAAGACATCGACGAGGTCGCGATCATACCGATCCGCCCAGAGCGTCTGGTCGCTTCTCGCAGCGATGAGCTGCACGCTCACCCGCACGCGTGCGCCCAGGAGATGGGCCGAGCCCTCGAGCACCGCGTCGACGTTCAGCTCACGGGCGATCTCCGGCAGCGTCTTGCTGCTCCCCTTGTACTGCATCACGGAGGTCCGCGAAATCACCCGCAGCGCCTTGATCCGTGCGAGATCCGAGATGATCGCCTCGGTGAGGCCGTCAGCGAAGTACTCCTGCGATGCGTCACCGGACACATTGCGCAGGGGCAGCACCGCGATCGCGCGAATGACATCCCGCGCGGAGGGCGCCACAGCAGCCGAGGTCGTGCCGCTGGCGAGCGAGCGCAGTGTGGCCGCGACGGCGGCGGCGGAAGCTGGGCGGCGGGCAGGGTCCTTGGCGAGACAGTCGTCAATCAGACGATCGAGTACCGCTGGTGCGTCGGGTCGCACTGACCGCGCCGCCGGCGCCGCGCTGCCGAAGATCTCGAACATCAGCGCTTCGGGGCGCTCCTTGATGAATGGCCGCCTTCCCGTCGTCATCTCGAAGAGCATCACGCCGAGCGCGTAGATGTCGGTGCGCGTGTCGTCGGTGTCGCCTGTCAGCTGCTCGGGGGCCATGTAGGGGAGCGAGCCGATCAGCATCCCGGTCTGAGTCAGCTTGGCGGTTTCGCCGCCGGTTCCGAGCAGTCGGGCGATGCCGAAGTCGAGGATCTTCGGCTGCCCTGCAGCGGTGAGGACGATATTGGCCGGCTTGAGGTCGCGATGGAGGATGCCGCAGTGGTGGGCTTCGGCGAGCGCGTCGGCAATCGCGGCACCCACGTGGGCGACCTCGTCGATCGGTAACGGGCCGGCGGTGAGCCGCGCCTCGAGCGATCCGCCGCTGACCAGTTCCATCACCAGGAAGGCGGTGCCGTCCTGCGCGTCGAAGTCGTAGATCGTGGCGACACCCGCGTGCGAGAGGCGCGAGAGTGCCAGCGCTTCGCGACGGAAGCGCTCGCTGGTCGTCGCATCGGCCACGGCGCCCGGGGCGAGCAACTTGATGGCGACTTCGCGATCGAGGTTGGCGTCGTGCGCCCGCCAGACCTCGCCCATCCCCCCTGTGCCGAGGCGGTCGATGAGGCGGTAGCGGCCGAGGGTGGTGTCGGTACGGTTGGCCGATCCGCTCATCGGGCCACGCATGGGTCGGGCAAGAGCCATCCTGGCAGGGGAGCGCAAATTGTCGGCGGGGACAGCGGAAGTTACTGCCAGATCATGGGTTGGGAAACCACCGGCACCATCATCCAACATCCATCATCCCCTACGTCCGAAACCCCAAAACCTCCGCCACCCCCCGTTGCCGATCGTCGAGTGTCAGGAAGGTCAGCTCGTTCGGGTCCGGCGCGAGGGAGAGCGCGGTGGCGAGGTGCCAGGCGTCGGCGCCGCGGACGTAGCCCGCCGCGAAGACGCGCTCGAGTTCCTCGCTCAGGGGGCGATCGTGGGCGATCCACTGAACCAGCGCCAAATCGGTGAGATTGGGCTCCTCCTGCTCACGCCGGAGGGCGCTCCGCCACTCGGCCTCAAGCAACGGGGAGGCATACACCGCGAAACGCTGCAGTGCGTCACGGAATCGTTCCGCCCCTGGCTCGTCGAAGGTGACGGCGACGACGACGGAGGTGTCGACGTAGGCCAGCATCAATCGCGATCTTCGAGGAAACGCTTCAAGGCGCCCGGCCGTCTCTCGCGGATCGGGAAGGCGCGAGGATCTCCCTGCCCGATCCGCGCCGGCGTGATCAATCCCTTGGCCGTGAGCTCCTCGATCCGCTCCGCCAGGGTCTGCGCCTTCGGCTTTGGCTCATACGGCCGCAGTTCGGCGACCGGCTCGCCGTGGACGGTAATGACAAAACTCCGCCCCTCCCGGACTTGCCGGACGAGGGCGGAGAGCTTGGCCTTGGCGTCATAGAGCGGATATTCCTCGGGCATGCAGGAATATGGTCAGACTAGTCAGACTATGCAACCAACCTTCTGGCTGGCCTCATTTCCGGACCAAGTCCATCACGTAGATATCGCTCTCCAGCTCGCGCACCACGAAATACGCCATCCCGTTCCCGATCGCCGCTGGTCCGTTCGGGCCGAGCTGCCGCTGGGGTGCGTCGAAGCGCACGACAAGCCGCGGGGCACCTCCAGTGGCGGGCACTTCGTACAACCCGGCGATATGGCTGGCATCCTGAGCGTAGAAGTAGATCGAGCGGCCATCGGGTGACCACTCGGGCCAAGTGGGTCGGATCACGGTTGGCGATTTCTCGACAATCAACCGCGATGTCCCATCCAACCCGAGAGTGCCGATCCCTGGTGCACTGCTCCGGATGTCGTACGCGAAGTGCCTTCCGTCGGGCGACCACCTCGGCGCGTAGCCACCGGCCCCGGGGAGCCGGGTTGGGCCCTGCCAGGCGGCTGCGGTCGAGGCCCGCTCGAGCAGACGAAGCTCGTACTGCCCGCCTTTGCCGGACGGGGTGCCGTAGGCGATGCGCATCCCGTCGGGGGAGAAGCCCGGATTCATGGACTCCTCGGCGTCGTTCGTGAGCTGCTGCTCAGCGGAACCGTCGCTGTTGATGAGGTAGATGTCCCGAGGGCCATTCCGAGTCGAATGGAAGGTGATCTGCGAGCCGTCGCCGGAAAAATTCGGCGCGAAGTCGTCCCCGGCGTTGCGCGTCACCCGCCTCGCCTCGCCACCGCTCGACGGCATCACGAAGATCTGCTGGTTTCCCTCGGCGTTGGAATCGAATGTCAGCCACTTGCCGTCCCGCGAGAGCGACACACGCTCGATCACCTGGTTGCCAGTGGTGACCGGACGCGCCTCCGCCACGGAAATGCCGCCGGTAGCAGGGATCGGGATGGCATAGATGTTCTGCCGAACAATCGTCCGATCGTACGCAAGCGTGCGGCCGTCGTCGGCGATCGAGATGGAGTACGCGTCGAGTCCGGTGGTCAAGCGTTTGCGCGTCCCTTCGCGAGGTGCACCGTCGCGATCGAGTGAGACGGCCCAGATGTCGCGGACGCCGTCCTTGTTCGAGACGTAGAGCAGGGTCCCATCGGGGAGCCAGGCCGGGGAGGCATTGAGTGACTTGTCGTCGGTCACCCGAACCGGCGAGTGGCCGGGGATGATGACCCAGATAGCGCTCGGTGCCACGTTGGCCCAACTGGTGACGTAGTCCCGATTCCCCACCATGAACGCGATGGCACTGCCGTCAGTCCGCACGCGCGCTGTGAGTCCGACCACGTCGCGCAGGCCACGGGCTGTGGAGTAGGTGAAGCGACCGCCGTCGGCGGTCGTAAGCAGCAGGGAGTCGGTCCCGAGCGCGCGGATATAAGTGCCGTGGCCCACGGCCAACTGGTCGGCGGAATCGACTCGCACGGCCTCTCCACCGAGGCGAGGCAACTTCCAGGGCCCAGCCGCATGATCCGAGGTCGCCAAAGGATGGACGAACACCAGGCTGCGCCCGTCGGGCAGCCACTGTGGAAACGTCTGTGCCCCCTGCCATTCCCCGGTGAGGGAGAGGGGCCGTCCCCCCTCGATGTCGCGTACCTCGATATGGGTCTCCTCGCGGGACCATCCCGACATGTACGCCACTTCGCGCCCATCCGGGGAGATGGCGACGTGCATCTCCGGAATCGGGTCACGCGTGACCTGGCGGCTCTTGCCGACCTCAATGTTCAACGGCTTCGGCGCCAAGGCTTTCGACGCCGCCCACCCTGCCACGCCGAGCACGACCACACCAGCGGCAAGCAGCAGCGTACGCCGCGAGCGCGGCGCGTGCACCGCCGCCTGATACGGCACCGTCGCGCGTGGCGTGGTGCCGCCGCTCGGCGTGGTCAGTGGTTCGAGCGCGGCGACCAGATCGTCAGCGGTCTGAAAGCGATCGGCCGGTCGCTTCGCGAGGCAGCGCATCACCACCTGCTCGAGCACTGGCGACACTCCCGGACGCCGCTGCCCAAGAGGCGTCGGCGCCTGAGTCACGTGCGCTGCAAGAGTCTGCTGCGGATTGAGCCCGTGGAACGGCGGCTGGCCGGTGAGCATTTCGTAGGCGAGCACGCCGAGCGCATAGATGTCCACCCGCGCATCCATCTGCGGATCGGCGGTGGCCTGTTCCGGCGCCATGTAGCTTGGCGTGCCGAGTGCCACGCCAATGCTGGTCAGGGGCGAGGGGTCCCTCGCGCCAGAACCGCGCTCGGGACGATTGCCTTCGTCAATCGCCTTCGCCACACCGAAGTCCATCACCATCGCGTGCCGACCGGAGAGGAGGATGTTCTCCGGCTTGATATCGCGGTGCACCACGCCGGCGCGGTGGGCCACGGCGAGGGCGTCGGCGATCTCACCAAGCAGACGCACCGCCTCGTGCACTGGCAGTTCGCCGCCGCGGGTGAGCCGATCGCGCAGCGTCTCGCCGTCGACGTACGGCATCACGTAGAAGAAGAAGCCGTCGGCATCACCCGAGTCGAGCAACCCCAGAATGTGGGGGTGCTGCAATCGGGCCGCCACCGCGATCTCGCGCGCGAAGCGTTCCGGCCCCATGGTGGCGGTGAGTTCGGGGCGGAGGACCTTGATCGCGACCTTGCGCTGGTGCTTCAGATCCTCAGCGAGATAGACGGTCGCCATGCCGCCGGCGCCGAGTTCGCGCTCGATCCTGTAGCTACGGCTGAGGGCGGTTGCAAGTCGATCGAGTGGAGCACTCATGGAATCGCAAACCCCTCGCGTTGGGCCGCAGCATTGAGACGGTCGTCAAACGAAATGAACCCGCCATCCGGTGGCGTCCCCGCCCACTCGAGCGCTGCGGCCAGTTGCAGGGCGTCGGCGGCACGGAGCGGATGCAGGCGCAGCAGGCGCAGCGCCTGCTCGCGCACGGCATCGCCCGGTTGCACCTCGAACCAGCTCGCCCTCAAGGTGGCGAGCACCGCGCGCGCGCGTGCCTCCTCGGCAGCATTCAACAGGTCGTCCCGATGGAGCCGGGCGATGGCCGACGCGCACTCGATGGCCGAGGTCCACCAGACAATCATCTCCTGATCCTCCCCCAGAAGTTCGCGTGCCCGGGCCGTCTGTGGCTGGTCCAGCACGAGGGTCACCAGGGCCGAGGAGTCCCAAAATCTCACCAGCCCTCTCCGCGCTCGGCGAGGAGCAGTTCCAGCGAGCGTCCTTGGGCATCGCCCGGATGTCCCGACTTCCAGAAGTTCTTCGGCAGCCCGTGCGTCGGCGGCGTCACCCGGCCGGACCGCAGCAACAGTTCGCGGCGGCTCTCCTCCTGCAAGTCGCCCGTCACCGGGGACAGTCGGGCAATCACCCGACCGCGATCGGTGACCAGGACCTCGTCGCCCTGCCGGACGAGGTCGAGATAGGCGCTGAGCCGGGCCTTGAGCTCGGAGATGGAGGTTGTTGTCATATGACTATAATGGTCATGAGCACATGACCTGTCAATCTATTTGCCGGAGCTGGGAGTGCAACGCGACGGCATGTCGGCCAGGTCCGAACCGCAGCGCCGCATCGCGCGCCAGAGTCATCTGCTCCTCGGCAACCGGAACAACTTCCGCTCCGATCGCCCGTAGCAACCGATCGATTTGCGCATCGCCGGCGTCGCCAAACCGTCCGAGCACCACCAGCGAGGCTTCAACCCCGTCACCGGCGCCACCCAGATGGGTCCTGCAGGGTGAAGTCAGGGTGTTCAATGTCATGCTCACCGCACTCCCGACACAGTGAACAACATAGAGAACCAGGTACGGGTCTCGATGACGTACGCGCTGGGATCATCGGCCAGCGAAAGCCGCGCGAAGGTGAGGACCGAATTCGGTGCAACGATGTCGCGCACGAGCGAGCGCTTGCCGGTCGTGAGGTCGACGCGATCGATGCGGGGGCCGGACGGGGTGGGCGCTTCCACCCAGAGCGCCGCCCCATCCGGGCTCCAGCGAAGGACGCTGTCGGCGCCAATGCCGAGGACGGGGACCGGAGTGCCTGTCATCGACGGATACAGGGAGTACGTGGCCCCCTGCCGTACCAATACGCCTTGGCCATCTGGGCGCGGCAGCCCGCTGCCGACACCGTCTGGTGTCATCGGTTCGAGAGTGGTTGCGTCGAGCGCCCCACGATAGCACCGCGACGTCTTGCCATCGGCACTCCCACAGACGAACAGCGATGTGCCGTCCGGGAAGAACACCACCGAGGTGACCGTCTTCAGGCTCGGCCATGAGAGCTGGCGCGGGTTGCCTGCACCAGCCGGATAGAGCCAGAATTGCGATGGTGTCGAGACCTGCGCGATGATCCATTGCGCGTCACGAGAGATGGCCGTCGCGAAGCCTTCACCGATGCGGACCGCGGTTGAACCATCTGTCTTCCGCAGCATCACTGAGTAGTTGATGCCACCCGTCTCTTCTGAAGCGTCCGTGAAGGCGACCCAGCGGCCATCGGCGGAAACCCACGGTATGATCGACCTGTTGAGCCACGAAATATCGCGGTCGGCCAGCGTCCCGGGGGCACGGGCGATGAGGCCATTCGACAGGTTGTCGCGCACTACCAGCCAGCGTCCTTCCGCACGAGCGTCCTGCAGGGTGAGTGCCCCCGCGCTCGGCAGTACCGGCTGCGCGAGGCCCCGAAGGTCCGCCCGGCGGAGTTGGTAGGCGAGTCCGTTGTCCGTGGCCGAAAAGAGCAACGCACGTCCCTGCCGGTCCCAGGCGAGTCCTTGCACGGCCGAGAACTCCTGACTGACTCGTACGGCCTTCCCCGCCAAGTCCACGACCATGGCCCAACCGCGATCGTCGCCGGCGAAGGCATGATCGAAGAAGGCGACCCGTTTCCCATCCGGCGAAACTCGTGGGTCGGAGAGGTAGCCCCCGACGGCACTCTGATGGAGCACCTTGCCAACCGGAAACTCAAGTTGCACCCGATCGCCGACCGTGCGAGTGATCGCGAGTTGCGCACCATCCGGCGACCAGTCGGCCTCCTGCACCTTCTCCATCACATCACGAGGGGTTCCCCCGCCAAGCGGCATTCGCGCGAGCGTGCCAACGAAGAGCCGATGATGCAGGTGGACGGCGTGGGTGAGGAGCGCCAGCTCGCCGCTACCCGAGATGGCCAACAGCTGAGTGGAGTCCGGCCCCAGTGGTTCAGGAGCGGGATAGTCGGGACGGATC
>JBBRBZ010000039.1:0-21788 GCA_038205305.1 Gemmatimonadales bacterium | reverse complement strand
GCCGGTCCAGCACGTAGCGGTGCCGTTCACGCCATGGCGTGTTGGTGATTTCCGCCACAATCGCCACGACACGCGACCCATCCTCATCGAAGCAGTAGTAGAAGCTCACCGGGTTCATCAGCACGCCGAGTGTGCGCAAGTGTGTCAGCAGCCGGATCGGTCCCTGTGGGCGGAAACCGAGGCTCGCCTCCACTTCGTCGCGGACGGCGACGTCGAGTGGCGTTGCCGGATCGCCGAGATAGTCCGCCCGACGGAACCAGGCGAAGGCGGGGCGCCGGGCTGACCAAAGCCATCGCCCATCAAACAGCTCGGGCAACTCGTCCAGGTCGAGATACATCATGAAGAGCGGGAAGTCGAAGGCATGCGGCACCGGTCGGAACCGGCGGTGGCGTACCTTGCCGCGGTAGATCGCGCTATTCACGCGTCCACGTCCAGTTCGCGCACCACCGCGAGGGCGCTGCGGACGCCATCCTCGTGGAAGCCATAGCCCCAGTAGGCGCCGCAGAAATGGGTGCGTTCGCGGCCGAGTTCGGCATGACGGTGCTGTGCCGCGCCCCCCTCGACGGTGTAGATGGGGTGACGATAGGAGAAGCGCCGGTGGATCCGCTCCGGCCGGATCAGTTCGCCAGCGTTGAGCGACACGCAGAAGGTCTGTTCCGCCCGGAGCGACTGGAGCATGTTCATGTTGTAGCTGACTACCGCCGGTGCGTCCCGATCGGCCGGGATGCGGTAGTTCCAACTCCCCCACGCAGCCCGACGTCGCGGCAGCACCGATGCGTCTGAGTGCAAGACCACGTCATTGGCTTGATACGGAAGTGCGCCCAACAGTTCCTGCTCCAACGGCGTGGCATCAGCGAGTGCCGCGAGGGCATCGTCACTGTGACAGGCCATCACCACCTGATCGAATCGTTCGCCGTTCACCAGCACATGGTCGGCGGCCCGGCGCACCTCGCCCACCAGAGTATTGAGTCGGATGCGGTCGCGGAATGGGGTGATCAGCGCCTCGACATAGCGCCGGGAGCCCCCCTGCACCACGCGCCATTCGGGCCGATCGTCGACAGTGAGCATGCCATGATTGTCGAAGAAGCGAACGAAGAAGTCCGTCGGCATCTCCAGCACCTTGGCGGGAGGAATCGACCAGAGGGCGGAGCCCATGGGGATCAGGTAATCGCGGCTGAGTTCGGGGCCGAACTCGGCATCGGCGAGCCACGCACCCAGGGTATTTCCCGCGCTCCCGGAGGCCACGGCCTGCGGCGCCTCGCGATTGAACCGGAGGATGTCGCGCAGCATCCGGTAGAAGGTTGGACGCAGCAGGTTGCGCCGTTGGACGAAGAGCTGGTTGAGCGAGGAGCCGTTGTATTCCAGCCCAGTCGCGTCGGAGCGCACTGAGAATGACATCGTCGTGGGTTGCGTCGCCACCCCCAGCTCCGCCAACAGCGCCGTGAAGTGCGGGTAGTTGCGCTCGTTGTAGACGATGAAGCCCGTGTCGATCTCGCGGGTCGTGTCCGCCACGGTCAAGGCGACCGTGCTGACATGCCCACCGACATAGTCTGCCGCCTCGAACAGCGTCACGTCATGACGCGACTGGAGTCGGTGCGCCACGACCAGGCCGGAGACTCCGCTCCCCACGATGGCCACGCGCATGTCAGCGCCCTGCCTCGAGGACACGCCGCGGCACCGGACGCAGGTCGCGAATGAGATGCACTCGTGCCAGCACCCAGAGCAGGTAGTACGTCAGGTCGAACTCCCACCAGTAGAAACCCTGGCGGGCGCTGCCGGGAAAGCGGTGATGGTTGTTGTGCCAACCCTCACCGAAGGTGATCACGGCCAGCGCGAGTGAGTTCCGGCTGTCATCGTCGGTGTCGTACCGGCGTTGACCCAGCGTGTGGGCCAGCGAGTTGATCAGGCAGGTCGCGTGGAAGAGCACCACGGTGCTGACGAAGAAGCCCCAAATCAGGAAGGGCCAGCCACCAACCAGGAAGAGCCCGATGGCAAGCAGCGCGGGTACCACCACATCGAAGCGGTCGAGCCAGCGCAGCTCCGGGTAACGCGCCAGATCGCGGACTTCGTGCAGGTCGGTCGGAAAGTTCGCCGCCGCGGTGATCCACCCCATGTGGCTCCACCAGAAACCGTGCTGAGCCGGCGAGTGGACGTCGAGCTCGGTGTCGGCATGGCGATGATGCTTGCGGTGGTGGGCAGCCCACCAGAGCGGCCCCCGCTGCACCGCGCTTGCACCGAGAACAGCAAAGCCGAACTGCACGACGCGACTGGTCCGGAAGGCACGGTGCGAGAAATAGCGGTGATAAAAACCGGTGATACCGAACATCCGCACCGCATAGAGCAGGACCCCCACCAGAACGGCCCGCCGGTCAAATCCCACCCAGAGGACCCCCACGCAGGCGAGGTGCATCGCCGCGAAGGGGATGATCCGGAGCCAGTCAATCGACTGGCCCGCCGATGTGCCCACCGACGCCCCGGCGTCAAACCACGCGGCGATCCGACTGGACCAACTCTCAGGATCGCCCCCAGGGCGCGATTCGTTCATGCAGGAAAGAAAGCACAATGTCCAACTATTGTCAAGCTATTATTCTATGATATATTGACAGCAGAACCCACCACTTGGAGTCCCCATGTCCGCCGCCACTCTCGTCAAGATCTACCTCCTCTCGGCCCTCGTCTGCTTCGGACTGGATATGCTCTGGTTGGGGGTCGTCGCCCGCGACTTCTACCAACGGCAGCTCGCCACCATCCTCCGGCCCGACATCCAGTGGGCCCCGGCGGTGGCGTTCTACCTGCTCTTTGTGGTGGGGGTGATGGTCTTCGCGGTGGTGCCGGCGCTGGAGCGCGCCTCTCTCGGACGGGCGATCTGGTCGGGGGCCTTCCTTGGGCTGGTGGCCTATGCCACCTACGACCTGACCAACCTCGCGCTGGCACGCAACTTTCCGCCGATCGTCGCCGCGGTGGACATGGCGTGGGGCGCAACCATCGCGGCCATCGTCGCTGCTGCAGGGTACGGTTTCGGCAGGTGGTTGAGTCCGGGTTGACTCCCGATCGATAGAACTCAGCGAGCCGCGGCCAGGGAGCTTGTCCTGGCCGATCGCGATCGCGACGGCCAGGCGACTCCTGGACAGGTCAGGTCAAGTACGCGACGACCAGCATCAGCCCAATGCTCGCCCACTTGGTGTAATTGGCGACTTGCTGCCAGCCACGCACCGACTCGGCGCGGGCGATATACCCGGGGTCAGGAAGATCCTGATAGCGCCGCAGCTGGAAGAAGTTGAAGGCACTCACGGGTCGCCAAAATCCCCGGCCCATCACCGCGAATGAGAGATAACTTGGCTCGCCCACCGCCACGTATTTGGCGGGGAATCGTTCCCGCAACTCGCCCAGCAGGCGCTGCCCGCGCACGAACGACACGACCGATGTCCCGGCAAAAACGCTAACGACGGCAACGAACACGAAGAAAAACGGCGACACAGAGTGCCTCGTGGTTGAAGTGAGCCTTCCCCAGCGCTTCGACTACTCCCCGGTCGCATCCTGCTGGTGGTCGATCACATGACTCGGGTCGGCGTCATGAATGGTGTCGTGCCCGCTCGACTGAAGGTGCGCCTCGTGCACTGCCTCGAACGCTTCGGGGTGGTCGCTCGGTTCTCCCCGCTGCACCAGTTCGGTGTCATAGGTGATCTCCCGAGGGGTCTCGACAGGGAAGCGGACCTCTTCGCTGTCGTGGCTCACGTCACGGACGTCACCATATTCGTCCACCCGGGTGGTGTGCCAGATCCCGTCCTCCGACATCACCAGCGTCGGCGTCGGGACACTCGCCTCCTCACCCATGAGATGCACCAAGTGATCAAGCTCGGCGACCGAATTCTGTGGTTCCTCGGTGGGAGCCGACGAGGGGGGGCGGTGGACCTCCTCCGAGTCGAAGACCACGGTGCGCTCCTCCCCGTACGCATCCACCGTATGCGCCACGAGGGTGCCATCGGCCTGACTGACCGGCGTAGGCAGGGGAGCGTCGTCGTCATGGGCGGCGGACGGGTCCGGCGCTTCCGGCGTGCTGGCTTCAGGCATCGTGGACCTCAGGTCGGGGTGGTTGCTTCAAGAGCGTAAGCCAAGGCGAATCCGGGTCATCGCCGCACCGGTCGCCGGAGAAGCCTCACAGGCGCGGGCGACAGCTTGCACGTCGGCCACCCACTCCCCTAGCTTGGCAGTTCATGAATTGTTCATGATCACGAGACCTTCCTACCCAGCATCCGTTCCCACCCCCTCCGACTCCGGTCGAGGATCCCACCGATGCCCAATAGCCAGCGCCTGTTCACCGGAATTCTTGCGGCAGCGCTTTCGCTCGTTACCGCCGTTCTGCCCCTCGCGGCTCAGGGCCAGGGGACCAAGCCGGCGCAGAGCGTCCCGCCCATCGAGGTCGTCGCAACCCGCCTGCCGGAATCGCCCCACGCGGTCCCGGCTGCCATCGAGGTCATCAGCGGAGCCGACCTCCGTGCGCGCGGGGTGACCACCTTGAGAGACGCGCTGGCGCTCGCCGCCGGTGTCAGCATTGCCCCGGGTGGAGATGCCGGCCCCGCCAGTGCGACGCCGGAGTTTTGGGGCGTGAAGGAGTTCGACGCATTCCTGCTGGTGGTCGACGGCATCCCGTGGGGGGGCGCGCTGAACCCCGCCGTTGCCATGCTCAGCCTCAGGGATGTCGAGCGCATTGAGGTGCTCCGCGGGCCTGCCCCGGTCACCTACGGGGCGACCTCGTTCGTCGGCGTCATCCACGTGGTCCACACCGCCGCCGCGGCCAAGGCGAAATACCTCTCCGCCAGCGGTGGCAGCTTCGGCTCAGGCTCGCTCGCGGCCGACCTCGTGGTGCCGGGAACCGGTGCGTGGAATTCCCGGCTCTCAGTGGACGCCAACCGCGAGCGGCTCAAGGACGACCGCAGCGGCTACAGCAGCGGCCATGCGCTCTGGCGCACGGCGCGGATCGAGGGGAATCGGAAGAGCTGGGTCACCGCCGACGCGACGCTGCTGCGCCAGGATCCAGCGAGTCCGCACCCGCGCGAGGGCACCGCGCTGACCACAGCGGTGCCCCTCGATGCCAACGCCAATCCTGCTGGCGCCTATCTCAACGAAACTCGCGTCACGCTCGCCGCCGGAATCGACCGCCAGTTGGGCGCCGGGGCGCTCTGGGGAACGACCGCCTCGTTCACCCATTCCGCGCAGCGACAGTTCCGTGGCTTCCTGACCGACCTGACCAACTCGCCGAACAACGCTGCGGGCTACAAGGAAACCATCGACATCAACGATATCTACGCCGACAGCCACATCCTCTGGCCCCCGACCTCCGGGCTCCGGTTCATGACCGGTGTGGACGCGCTCTTCGCCAACGGGGAGGCCAAAGGGGCGACGTTCAACTACACCGTTCCGCTCAACGGAGCCACCGCGACGACAGTGACCGAGCCGACCACGCTCGACAAGGACGCCGCCAATCGTCGGCTCTTCCTCGGCGCCTACGGGTCGACCGAATGGCGGCCGGTCACCCGCTTCACGCTCAGCGCTGGCCTCCGGGTGAATGCCACCAACGAGCGGCGCGGCGAGGAAGGCAGCGCCTCGGTCAGCAACACCAAGCTCAGCGGCAATGTCGGCGCATTGTACGGCCTGTGGGAGCAGGGCGACAATCACGTGCGGGTCTATGCAAACTACCGCAACACCTTCAAGCCGGCGGCGTTCGACTTCTCCCTGGCGGAGAACGAGGGCGTGCTCGCTCCCGAGACCTCGCAGAGCTTCGAGGGCGGCCTGAAGGCCACGACCATGGACGGCAGACTGGATCTCGAGGTCAGCGCCTTCCACATGGACTTCAACAACCTCGTCACCGCCACGATCGTGAACAATCTTCCGGCGCTGATCAACTCCGGGATGACGCGATTCACGGGCGCCGAAGTCGCAGCGGACCTTCGGCTTGCGGGGGACCTGCATGCCCGCGCCAGCTACAGCGCGCATGACGGCAAGTTCATCGATTTCGTGCAGGCGTTTGATGGAGTGCCGACCCAGCTCGCAGGCAAGCGGTTCGAGATGTCGGCGAAGCAGCTCTGGTCGGTGGGTCTCTCGCGCGCACCTGCTACGGGTTTCCTGGTGACCGGCACGGTGAACTATGTCGGCAACCGCTATCTCGACAAGCGCAATCGTGCCCTCGCCCCGGGCTTCGCGACCTTCGATGCCGGCATTGGGTTCCGCACCGAACGGGCTGAGTTCCGCGTGGACGGCCGCAACCTTGGTGACCGGCGCGATCCGGTCTCCGAGAGCGAGTTCGGTGATGCCCAGTACTACCGAATGACGTCCCGCACGATCCGCGCGGGGATCACGCTGAAGTACTAACCGGGCTGCAGCGGCAGCAGATCAATGGGCAGCGACAGGCGAAAGACCGTTCGCCCAGGGCGCGACTCGGCCAGCTCCAGCTGCCCGGCATGCATCTCCGCGATGCGCCGGGCGATGGCGAGTCCGAGCCCCGCCCCACTGGTCGAGATGTCCTCGCTTGGTGATCGCGCGACATCGGCCCGGAAAAAGCGCTCGAAGATTCGCGGTTGGGCCTCGACAGGAATCCCCTCCCCCTCGTCGGTCACGGTCACCACGCTGACCTCCCCGGACCGCGTCAGGGACAGCTCCACCCACCCGCCGTAGGAGGAATGCTTGATGGCGTTGTCGAGCAGGTTGAGCAGCAATCGGCCCAGCAGGTCGGCGTCCCCATGCATCGGTACCTCGGCGACCTCACCGAGTCGCACCTCGACCCCGTGGCGTCGCGCCACCGAGCCGAGCGCCCGGGTGGCCTCGTGGAGCACCTCCTCCAGGTAGAGGAACTCCGATCGCATCACCAGGTGACCCGCATCGGCGCGGGCGAGCAGAAAGAGATCTTCCACCACGCGACTCAGCCGACCGGCCGCGTCCTGCATGATCTCGATCGAGGCACGGTATTCTTGCTCGCTGCGATGCTCCCGCGAGAGGGTCACATCGGCCTCCGTGCGGAGAATTGCCGTGGGAGTACGCAGTTCATGCGATGCGTCGGCGACGAACCGCCGCTGCTGCTCGAAGGCTTGGTCCAGCCGGTTGAGCAGGTCGTTCACCATGCGGGCCAGACCCACGAGCTCCTCGCCCCCGGTGACCGGGAGCCGCTCGTGCAGGTTGCTGGCGCTGATGGTGGCGGCCTGCGCCGCCATCGCGGAGAGAGGCGACAGCCCGCGCTTGGCGAGAAAGCTCGCGCCGGTGGCCGCCACCAGCAGCAGGGCCGGGATAGCAATCAGGAACATCCCGCGAATGCGGGCGAGCATCGCGTCGATGTCGCCGAGGGCGTAGGCGCCGGTCAGCGCGAAGGGTCTCCCGTCGAGCGTCACTGGCCGCGACAAGATCCGGTACCTCCCCGTCTCGCCGCCGACGGTCACCGCCAGGTCGACGTCGAGCGCGTGTGGCTGCAGGGCCCGCAGAACCAGATTGGTGACATCCGCCGGTCGGTCGCGGTCCACTCCGCCGTCAGTCCCATGCGCCGTGGTGCTGGCCATCACCGCGCGGTCCGCGCCCAGCACGGTGATCTGCAAGTCGCGGAAGCGGACCTCGTTCACCGTGGTGGCGATGGCACGCTCGGCGTCGGTCGCGGCCCGTCGTTCGGCCGCCAGCTCGCGCGTGAATGCCGTGAGGGCGTCGCCGATGAACTCGTCCGTCCGCGTTCGCACGGCGCGGGTGAAGGTGACATAGCTCACCAACGCAAAGAGAATCAACGGCAACGCCAGCACGATGGTATACCAGAGTGTCAATCGCGAGCGGAGTGAGGTGGGCCACACCGGCATCCTCATCACCCCTTCCCGCGCGACACCATGCGCCCGCCCTTGGTCGCGGGCGTACCGAGCGAGGGCACGTCGAGCAGGAAGCCCTGGCCGCGCACCGTGGTGAACAGGAAGACGGACTCTCCATCGTCAATCTTTCGGCGCAATCGCGACGCATAGACGTCAATGATGTTCGAATGACCGGTCCCGCTCTCGCCCCAGACGTGGGCGGTCAATTCGTCACGGCTGACCACGCGACCTGTGTTGCGCATAAGGTGCAGCAGGAAGGCAAACTCCTTCGCGGTGAGTGCGAGTTCCCGTTCCCCACG
Source organism: Gemmatimonadales bacterium (assembly GCA_038205305.1). Classification (GTDB taxonomy): domain Bacteria; phylum Gemmatimonadota; class Gemmatimonadetes; order Gemmatimonadales; family GWC2-71-9; genus Palsa-1233. The sequence continues at coordinate 13,654 of JBBRBZ010000039.1, read as the reverse complement.
TCGTGCGCTGAGCCGCAGGGTGTCGACCACCAGGTCTCCGACGACGAGTTCGGCGGAGAGCACCTCACCCCTGCGACGCGTGAGAGCGCGCAGCCGTGCGAGCAGCTCCCCGAAATCGAATGGCTTGGTGAGATAGTCATCCGCGCCGGCATCGAGGCCGGCGATGCGCTGGTCCACGCCGTCGAGTGCCGTCAGCATCAACAGGGGCACCCGGCTCCCCACGGCCCGAATTGCCGCGCAGACATCGAGTCCATCCATCCCCGGCAGGAGGATATCGAGAATAATCGCGTCGTACTCAGTCGACTGGGCGAGGGTGAGGGCCTGCGGTCCCGTCGCCGCCTGATCGACGGCGTAGAGCGCCTCGCGCAGGCCGCGAGCGATTGAGGTGCGCAGCTGACGATCGTCTTCGGCGAGCAGGATGCGCATGCGTCGTGTCCTGCGAGTCGTGGTGGCAGCCGTGCGATACTCGCCGGACTGGTCGGTGGTCGTTCAGGCGTCGAGCTTTGGGAACTCCGTGATCCGCAGATTGGTGCAGCCATAAGGAATGAGCGTCACCTCCTCGATGGGGAGATTGGTGACGGTTTTCCCCGGGTCTGCCCATGCGCCATCGCCAGGCGAAATTTCACCGGCCCACCCCCCCTGCACCGTCCAGCCCGGCAGTCTCCGCGCTCGGGCGATTGCGGTCATCCCGGCTCCCTCGGGTGAGAAGGGGCGGGCCCCCACCGGCTGTTCCCGAAAGTGCAGACCGCGCTCCGCAGCGGCAGCATCGACGACCAGCCCATAGTTCCACGGCGTCGTGGGCCGCACCTCGAAATCCGCGTGGGGCACCTCCCGGTGCGGCTTGTCCGCGTTCACACGTGTCCACTCCTCCCCAATCCGGAGCGAGTAGACCAGCGGGCCACGAGCCACGCTGATCGCCCCGTTGTAGCGGGTCGTGATCTCGGCCCGCATCGGCAGACGCACCGCAATCGTCGTAGTGCCCTGCCACACGCGATCGAGTTTGAAGTAGCTCCCCTTCATGGCCCGCTGCGGCCCCGCGCCACCCACCTGCACCGTGGCGCCCTCCGCCCAACCAGGGATGCGCAGGGAAATCGGAAAGCGCACGGCCCGCTCCGAACGCACGGTAAGGGTGGCGGTCTCGCGGAAGGGGTAGTCCGTCTCGACCGCGATCGACACTGGGACGTCGCGCACCCGCGTCTCGACCTGCGACGGCGCCAGCACCATCGCGACCAGCCCGTCGTCGGGTGCCCGCATCCAGAGATGCGCCGTGAATTTCGGCCACCCCTGATGGTAGTTGGAGGTGCAGCAGCCGTAGTTGGGTTCGAGCCCGAAGAGGTTTGACTCGGCACCGTTGGTCGACCATCCCGCACCCGGGTTGATGGTGCACTGGACCTGATTGACCTGTTGGTCGTACTGATGCGACCACATGTCGGGCGCGATCGCCGCTGGAAGGGCGTTGAAGGCCAGGCGCTCGAGCCGATCGGCGAAGGCGCCGTCACCGAACACGGAAGCAAGATGCTCGAGCGAGTACATGTACTCCACCACCGCACAGAGTTCACTGCCCTGCAGCGGGTTCCGTCCCGCCAAGCATTCGTCGCCACTGAACATTCCAGTGGCCTGGCCGTGGTATTCGTCGAGAAGCTCCACCATGCGAGTGGCGAAGGCACGGTCCGACGGCCGCCGATCGAGTCGCCAGCTGAGCGCCGCCGCCTTCGTGGCCATGCCCATGTTCACGACATGCTTGGTCCACTTCCACAGGCCATGGCGCGGCGTGGGCGTCCGCACATCCGCCGTCGCCATGAGCGCCTCGAAGTCCACGCCCTGGTCACGCAGCTTCCGGGCGAAATCGAGCAGCCACGGCTCACCGGTCCGGTCATAGGCATACAACGCCGGCACCACGCCCTCATACCAGCGGAATTTACCCCAGTCGTAGAGCGGCGTCGCATCGAGTCCCGCGAACATCGCTCGCATGCTCCGGAGCGAGGATTGCAGCGCGGCATCGTGGCCGGTGGCGTCGTGGTATTGCGCCAGCACCTTGTTCATCAGCAGAATCGCCCACATGTCGTAGCGCTTGCTGACGGCGTCAACTGGATACGGACCGAACCAGCCGTCGTTCCGCTGATGGGCGATGATGTATTCCACATGGGTGGTGATTCGCGCCTTCAGCTCGGCATCGTCAAGCAGCCAGGCGAGGGGAATTGCCCCATCGAGCCAGTACGGCGCCCGCTCCCACCCTTCCGCCGTGCCACCGAACCATTGACTCTCGGCGACGTCGGGCCAGAATTCGTCGAGGTGGCCACTCAATCCGTCGGCCTGCAGTCGCAGCTGCCGAAGCAACCAGCCGCCGGGGCGGACCGACCCCAGCGGGAGCGGTGCCCAGGCCGGCGGGGCGAGCCCCCCAGCAACTTCGATTGGGGCGGACGTTGCCATCTCGGTCACCGCCGCTGTCAGCTGTCGTGGCGGGATCGACGAAGCGGCGAGTGCCGCAGCCATCCGGGCGAGGAAGTCCCTGCGATCCGATGTATTCATGATGTCAGCAATCTACTCCACGGGTGACGGAAGGGTCCAACTCCCCATCCCCGGAATTGGAGGTAGATTTCGGGAATGGCCAACAACACTGAGACACTGTCGTGGGGCGGAATCGGGGCGCGATGGGTCATCGCGCTTGCGCTGGTCTTCGCCACCTGGAACCCGACCGGCACGTCGTTCGTCCATTGGGCCCTGATGCCGATCTTCGGCGGCGCCCCCGGAAGCGCCACGGCCGGCGCCCCGCTCAAGTTCCTCGCCGGCGTCATCCTGCTGGCAGGCTGGATTCTCTACCTGCAGGCCACGCGGCGATCGCTGGGTGCTCCCGGCGCGCTCCTCGTCGCCGCGATCTGCGGCGGCGTCGTCTGGCTCCTGGCGAGCATGAAGATGTTCGCCGTCCGTGGGGCCGTCATTGGCTACCTGGTGCTGATCGTGCTCTCCGTCATCCTGGCGATGGGGATGAGCTGGTCGCACATCTCGCGCCGGATGAGTGGGCAGATCGACACCGACGTGGTGCAATAACGGCAGTTGGCCGACCGACTCATGGCTTCCTGGCGGTCGGCGGCAACATGCCGTTGAGCCGAAGGTAAATCGCCGCCTGGCTGTAGTGATCCGCCCAATCCCCCGTGGTGAGGGTCATTGCGGCGGCCCGCGACATCAGCTTCCCGCCGAACATCGGCAGTTCCTCGGTCAGCTTCGAATCGTCCAGGCCCGCGAGCGCCGTCCCGCAGAAGGCGAACGTCTCCTTGAGTCGCGCGACCAGCACGGCCTTGCTGGCGGTGTCGGCGACGTGCGACCGGGCCGGCGCCTTCACGCCACCAATCGCCCCACAAAGAAAATCGTTGCCTTGGGCGAGGTGGCTCACGATCGCCCCGAAGGTCATCTGCGCCGGGGTGGGCTTGAACCCGAATCGGTCTGCCGGCATCTCCTCCGCCGCGGCGATCAGGTTCTTCGCCTTGTCGGTGGCATCGTCGCGGAACGCCTTGGCGACCGGCGCCTGCGCCATCGCCAGTGCCGGAACCAGTACGAGCATCACAACGGGGAGACGGAATCTGGAAAGCATGCTGCGGATCCTCCGGGAAGGGTGGCGGGCGCCCGTGGCGTCCGATGGAGGAATCTACTTCCTGCCCTGCAAGGCGGCGCGAAGCTCAGCCAAACGGCAGGACAGTGTTTCCACCGCTGACCACCAAGCCCACCCGTTCGCCCGACTCCGGCAGGTATCGTCCGGAGATGAGGGCCGCGAGGGTCGCACAGCCACCGGGCTCCGCCGCCAAGCGGAGAGTACGCCACAACAGCTGCTGGGCTCGACGGATGTCATCGTCAGGCACGAGCACGACCCGCCGCACCAAGCTGGCCGCGATGGGGAAGATGCGCTCCCCAACCCGACGCGGGGCGAGCGAATCGCCCGCTGGTCCGCCGGGAATCGGCTCGACATCCACGGGGCCGCCCGCTTCCATGGCACGAAGCAGCGTGGGCGCCGACTCCGGCTCGACCCCGATCACCGCGATCCGATTGCGGTACCAAGCGGCGATCCCGGCAATCAATCCTCCGCCCCCAACCGGGCAGAGCACGGTCTGCAGCGACTTCGCTTGCTGCTCCAGCTCGAGTCCGATGGTGCCAGCGCCGAGCATCGTCTCGTCCTGATCGAAGGCATGGACCCCAAGCGCGCCAGTTCGTGCGATGTAGTCCTCACTGGCGGCCAGAGCATCGGCATACGCCTCCCCTGCGATCACCAACTCGGCCCCATACTCACGGATCCGATCCTGTTTGGCCTGTGAGGAGATGCTGGGGACGAAGATCCGCGCCTAGATGCCGAGGGCTCTGGCGGCAAAGGCCACCGCCGCGCCGTGGTTTCCCCCGGAGGCCGCCGCAACCCCGGCGGGCGGTACATGCCGGAGCAGCAAGTTGGCGAACGCCCCTCTCGCCTTGAACGAGCCGGCATGTTGCATCAGCTCCAGCTTCAGGGTGAGCGGCACTCCGGCGAGGCCGATGTCGGCGCCATTGAGCTCGATGACCGGCGTCCACCGGATGTGTGGTCGGATGACCAGCTCGGTATCGGCGATCTGTGCCCGGGTGACCATCGAACGACGACGAACCATGCTGGCTCCGGCAGGGGGGAAAGACGATGACCCGCCCGCACGATGCGGACGGGCCACCTGAGTGCGGGTCACGGTCGTGACCCGCGGAAGTTACCTCGGCTCAGTAGCCGCCGTAATCACCACCACTGCGGCCGCCGAAGCCGCCGACGCCACCACGACCGCGACCCTGCACCGACTTCTCTTGCACCCAGGTCTTGTAGGATACCCACTGTCCCTTGTTCAAGACTGGCTGGACCGTCTTCAGGTAGAAGTCGCTGTCGAGCTTGTGCAGCTTGTCGATCAGCTTGGTGTACTCCTTGACGGCCTTCTCCTTCGGGATCCCCGGCATGGCCGTCACGCCTGGGACCGGCGAGGTGTAGCCGGCAGCCACGGCAATCGCGGCCGCTGAATCTCGGAGGCCCTTGGTCTTGGCCAGGTGCGCGTCGCGGATCGCGTCGAGCTTGGTCTTCTGGGCGGACTCGAGGGCCAGCAACGTCTCCACCGAGTCAAACGCGTAGGGTCCGGTGATGTCGACGTACCGCGGGGCGATGGACTGGTCCAATCCACCCGGGTTGCGGCCGCCACCACCAAAACCTCCACCCCCCTGAGCGGAAGCCTGGTCGAGGGGAATCAGAGCGGCCAGGATCAGGGCGGCGCTGAGGGCCAGACGGGATCGCATTCGCAGACTCCTTGATGGTAAAGTCAGACTGGTCGGTTGGCGTGGGGTGGTGCACCCCGGCCAACTCGCGACTGGTGGGTATACGAGTTCCCCCCCCGCGAGGTTGCAGAGTGGGCCCCCGGCCCGTCGTTGCCCGGAGGCCGCGAGGCTCCCTCCTGGGTGGCCGGGGTGCTATTTCTCTGTGCCGCCGGCTGAGCCCGCCGTCCACGGCACCCGTTCAATTCGACATGGAGCCCCGATGCACATCCGTTCCCTGCTGATACCGGCCGCCCTGCTCGCGGCTTTTGCCCTCCCCTCGTATGCCCAAGGCATTCCGAGAAAGGCCACGATTCGCGGGCAGACTCCCTTTGCGAAGCTGCCCGAACGGGCCATTCGCGGCACCATCCCGATGACCAACGCCATCGAGCGGGCCTTCGCTGCCGGCACCCGCGATTCCTCGGGCAAACCGGGACGGAACTACTGGCAACTCTGGAACGACTACACCATCACGGTGAAGCTCGACGCCCCGACCTCGATCCTGTCGGGGACGGAGCGGATCGTCCTCAACAACCCCAGCGATCACCCGCTCCCCCAGATCGTCATGCGGCTCGACCAGAACATCTTCACCGCCACGGCGCCGCGCTCGACGGGCTGGGCTCCCGGCGAGATCACCGAAGGACTGCAGTTCACCAAGGTGGCCGTCAACGGCCAGTCAGCCGACTTGAAGGCGGCACCCCAGGGCCGGGGTCGGGGCGGCGGAGGCTTCGGCGGCGCGGCAGCAGCTCCGACGGTGCCGACCCTCTCGGGTTTCAACACTACGCGCGGCACCATCACGCTACCCGAGCCGATCCCGGCCCACGGTCAAGCCACGCTCGAACTGGAATTTTCCTACAAGGTGCCCGGCGGTCGGCAGGGCGCTCACCGCACCTCCATGCGGTGGGGCGACTCGCTGGTGCAGATGACCCAGTGGTACCCGCGCATCGCCGTCTACGATGATCTCCGCGGCTGGGACCCGGAGCCTTACCTCGGCACGGCGGAGTTCTACAACAATTTCGGCCACTTCGATGTCTCCCTCGACCTCCCGGCAGGCTGGATTGCTGGCGCGACCGGCGTGCTGAAGAATCCGGCGCAGGTGTTGACGCCCACGGCGCGCGAACGGCTTTCCCATGTGCTGGAGTCCGATTCCGATCGCACCATCGTGGGGGCCGACGAATTCGGCCCCGGCCGGGCAACGCAGGCCGGCGACCGGTTGGTGTGGCACTTCGTGGCCGACACCGCGAATGATTTCGCCTGGTCGGCATCGCGTTCCTTCATCTGGGAAGCGACCCGCGCCACGATTCCCACCCGGGGTCCCATCCCGGTCAACATCTTCTACACGCCCGGTCGCACGGCAGCCTTTGCCGGGACCGCGCCGGCGGTGCGGCACGCGCTCGAGTTCTACTCCAAACTCTACATGCCGTTCCCCTTCCCAGTGCACAACGTCTCGGACGGTCCGGATGATGGGATGGAATACCCGATGATGGTGATGTCGAGCCGGGGGGCGGTGGATCACGAGACGGCGCATGAGTGGTGGCCGATGACCGTGAGCAACAACGAGACGTGGTACGGCTGGATGGACGAGGGCTTCAATCAGTACATGAATATCCTCTCCGCGGCAGACGGGCGCGGGGCGCCGCCGGTGCTCGACGGGCCGGGCCAATCCTACGGCCGCACTGCCGGCAACGAGTCCGAACCGCCGATGATGTGGGACATGAATTATGGTGGCCCGCAGACGTCCTTCGTGACCTACAGCAAGACGCCGCTGATGCTCTCCATGCTCGGCGGCATCGTGGGCGACTCGGCCGTCTGGCAGGCGCAGAGCGAATGGGCCCACGCCTGGCGATTCAAGCATCCCGCCCCGTGGGACTTCATGTTCTTCATGAACAATGCTCTGCACCGCGACCTGGGCTGGTTCTGGAACGCCTGGCTCTTCAATACCGTGGCCGTTGACGGATCGATCACTCGGGTGAGGACCACCGTCCGAGGGGCGGATGTCACGGTACATCAGGCCGGCGAGATGCCGTCCCCGGTGGTACTAAAGGTGGTCTTTGCGCCGACGGGCGCGGCGATTCGGCCGATGGCCAACGCGAAGATGACCGACTCGGTCACCGCCATCGTGACCTGGCCGGTCGATGTCTGGTTCAATGGCGCGCGCGACTTCATTGCTCCGCTGACCTTCGGCTCGCGGGCGATTACCAAGATTGTGCTCGATCCGGCGTGTCGCTTCCCTGACAAGGACCCGAGCGACAACAGTTGGCCGAAGGTCACGGCGCCTGCATCAGAGGGGGCCCCAGCAGGCGGTCGCGGGGCTGGCGGCGCGCGTGGTGGCGGAGGTCGTGGTGGGGCCGCCTGCGTGAACTAGCTCGACTGCGGTGGGGCGCGGACTGACGGTCCGCGTCCCACCGGCGCTAGATTCAAGACTTCTCGCTCCGACGAGGCCTGCCGATGTCCCGCCGCCTGCTGCTCATTCCGCTCATTGTCCTCTTCGTCCTGCTTGCCATCATCTGGCCGGGACTCAGTTCGACGCTGGCGGACTGGTGGTGGTTCAAGGAGATCGGCTACCAGGTGATCTTCACCAAGGAACTCTCGGCACGTGGGCTGCTGTTCGCCGGCGTGTTCGTGACGGTCACGGCGGCGTTCTACGCGAACTTCCGCCTCGCCCAGCGCGGACTGTCCATGGTGCCCTTCTCGGTGCAGCTCGGACCCAACCTGCCCCCCCTGAACCTCTCGGGGGTGCTGCGTCGGCTGAGCCTCCCGATTGCCATCGTCTTCGGCGTGCTCTTCGGGATGGCCGGATCGGGCGCCTGGGAGACGATCCTGCTCGCGATGGACCGGACGCCGTTTGGCTCAGTGGATCCGGTTTTCGGCCGGGACATTTCATATTACATCTTCACGCTCCCCGCGATCGACGGGCTGCTCACCATGCTGACAGTGCTGGTGTTCTTCACCCTCGTCCTGCTGCTGCCCACCTACTTCCTTCGCGGGGACATCACGCTCGAGCCGAAGAAGGTCAAGATGGCGCATGCGGCGTCGCAGCACGTCGGCTTCGTGCTCGCCCTCTTCTTCGTGCTGATCGCGCTCAATCTCTGGTTCGTTGACATTCCGTCGCTGCTGTATTCCACCAATGGCCCGCAGATGGTCGGTGCCAGCTACACCGATCTCCACGCGACCCTGCCGGCGATGCGCCTCTCGGCGCTGGTAGCGCTTTTGGCGGCCGGTGCGGTCGCGCTGGGCGGCGCCCGGGGGCACATCATGCGCTACGGCATTCGCGCGGTGGGGCTGTACGCGCTGGTGTCGGTGATTGGGCGCGGCGTCTATCCCTCTCTGGTGCAGAAATACTTCGTTGCCCCCACCGAGCTCACCCGCGAGGCGCCCTACCTCAAGTACCATCTCGCGGCGACCCGGCAGGCGTGGGGGCTCGACTCGGTGGAGGTCAAGGAACTCGGCGACAATGGGTCGCTGTCGCTTGCCGACCTGCGCAACAACGGTCCGACCATCGACAACGTCCGGCTCTGGGACCGCGACCCACTGCTGCAGACCTTCGGCCAGCTCCAAGAGATCCGCACCTACTACGACTTCCTGAACATCGACGATGACCGCTACTGGATTGACGGCAAGTACCGGCAGGTGCTGCTCTCGCCACGAGAGCTCAATGCGAGCTCCCTGCCACAACGCACATTCATCAACGAGCACCTGACCTACACCCACGGCATGGGCCTCACCCTCGGTCCGGTCAACCAGGTGACCAACGAGGGACTGCCGCTCCTCTTCATCAAGGACCTGCCGCCGGTCTCCAGCATCTCCATCAAGATCACGCGCCCGCAGATCTACTTCGGCGAACTGGACTACGGTTACGCGGTGGTCAACACCCGCGAGAAGGAATTCGACCATCCCGCGGGGGATGAGAACGTCTACGCGGAGTACGCCGGGACGGGTGGCGTTCAAATCGGCAGCCTGCTTCGCCGCATGGTGCTCGCGACCAACTTCCAGACATCCAAGTTGCTCCTGTCGGCTGACATCACCGACAGCTCCCGCATCCTCTACTATCGCAACATCCGGCAGCGCGCCGAGAAGGCACTGCCCTTCGTGCGGTTCGATCGCGATCCCTATATGGTGATCGCCGATGACGGAAAACTGGTCTGGATCATGGATGCCTACACCTCCAGCAACCGGTACCCATACTCGCACCAACTTGCGGACGGCACCAACTACATGCGCAACTCCGTCAAAGTCGTGCTCGACGCCTATGACGGCTCCATCCGGGCCTATGTCTCCGCACCGACGGACCCGATCATTCGCACCTGGGGTCGCATCTTCCCGGGCATCCTGCATTCCATCGATTCGATGCCAGCCGACCTCCGCAAGCACACCCGCTATCCCGACGAGCTCTTCCAGGCGCAGACGGTGCTCTATGCCACCTATCACCTCGATTCGGCGGCCACCTTCTACCTGCGCGAGGATCAATGGGCGGTGCCGGCTGCCGACGCTGATGCCTCGGTCCCCTTCATGCGCCACATTGTGATGCGGCTCCCGGGTGAGAAGGATGCCGAGTATGTGTACATGGTTCCCTTCACTCCGCGGGGGAAGGACAACCTGGCGGCATGGATGGTGGCGCGAAATGACGGCGCGGAGTACGGCAAGCTGCGGGTCTACAAGCTGCCACGCACGTCGCTGGTGTTTGGACCGACCCAGATCGAGAACCGGATCAACCAGAACACCGAGATCTCCCAGCAGTTCTCGCTGTGGGACCAGCGCGGCTCCAAGGTGCTGCGCGGTGACCTGCTGGTGATCCCGATCGAGGGGACACTCCTCTATGTGCAGCCGATCTACTTGCAGGCAGAGGGCGGCAAGATCCCTGAGCTCAAGCGGGTCGTCGTCGCCTATCAGAACCAAGTGGTGATGCAGGAGACGCTCGATGGCGCCCTCAACCAGATGTTTGGTGGGGCACCGGACAGTCATGCTGCGGCGACCACGCCCGGGGCGACCGCGGCCGACATTGCCGCCGACACCCATTCATTGATTGCCGAGGCCCGTCAGCGGTACGACAACGCCGTCCAGGCACAGCGCACCGGCGACTGGGCGAAGTATGGCGAGGAGATCAAGGCCCTCGGGCAGGTGCTCGAGCGGTTGAAGGTGGGGGCGGGAACAAAGCAGTAGCGCCGCGGCGACTCCCATTCGTCGCCGGCCGCGGTGATTTCCCCGCTACCACGCGCCGTCTGCCCGCTACCGCCCCTGCAATCGCGGGTCGGGCAGGATGTGAAACGACTCCGTGAAGACCTGACCGTTGGCCGTCAACCGCGCCGAGAAGAGGCCGGTCATCTGAGGCGCGGGACCACCGCGCCCCCCGCCACCGAAGCCACCCCGCCCTCCTCCACCACCGGGCGCCCAGTAGACGCGGTGCATGCCTGCGTCGGCGGAGAATGGCTCGGGGGTCGTGCGCCAGAGTGGTGAGGTGCTGGGGATCCCTCCCCGACCACCACGACCGCCACCGGGCGCGCCCGACGCCGTGGTGCTGAACGTCTGGACCACGGCACCGGCGGCATCGAGAATTTCCAGCGTCACCGCACCGCTCGCCGCCGCCTGGAGGTAGTAGTCAATGGCGGCACCGGTCGGCGCGTTGGGAGTTTGCGGTTCGTCCTTCTGCAGCGGAGTACCGTTGTCGCTGCCGCGGATGAAATCGATGGCATCGGCCGGTTGGTAGAGGAAAGCTCCTCCCTTGAGCACCACCTCGCTCGCCTGCCGCAGTGGCGAGAGGTCGTCGATCACCCAGAAGCCGCGACCGTGGGTGGCCACGATCAGGTCGTTGCTGTAGATCTCGAAATCACGGACCGAGGTCACAGGCAGATTGAACTGGAGCGGCTGCCAACTGTCCCCGTCATCGAGCGAGACGAAGGCCCCCCGTTCGGTGCCAGCAAACAACAGCCCTTGCCGCATCGGGTCTTCCTTGACGACATGGACGTAGAGGCCGACGGGGAGCCCCCGGGTGATCAACTGCCAACTCTTGCCCAGGTCACGGGTGCGGTAGATGTATGGCGTGAAGTCCTGCAGCTGGTGACGATCGACGCTGGCATATGCCGAGTTGAGATCGAAGTGGGACGCCTCGATTCCGGTCACTCGGCTCCATGCGGTCACTGCAGATGGGGTGACATTCTGCCAGCTCCTGCCGTCGTTGCTCGTCACGTGAATGAGCCCATCATCGGTCCCGACCCACACCATCGGAATCACCAGCGGCGAGGGCGAGACGGCGTAGATCACGCCACGCTTGCCGTTGCGATCGACCTGTGCCGCAGCCGTGGCATCGAGGTTGGCCGGCACCCCCGGATCGGGACGTGTCAGATCCGGTGAGATCGCCCGCCACGTCTTCGCGGTGTCCGTGCTCTTGTAGAGCTTCTCGCCGGCATAGTAGAGTGCCCGCGGATCCGCCTGGGAGAGCACGAGCGGCTGGCTCCAGTCGCCGCGGCCACCCGGAGCCGAACCCGACGGCACGTCGTCGTTCAGCTCGAGGTCAAAGCGGCTGCCGCGGCCACCGTAGATAATGCCCGGATGCAGTGGGTCTCCAGCGGTGAAACCACTCTCGCCACCGGCGCCGATCGGCTCCCAATCGCGGGTGGAGATCTCTGCGAACTTGCCGCGCGAACAGACCGCAACTGATCCGCTGTCCTGTTGTGCGCCGGTCACCCAATAGGGAGTCCGATAGTCCACCGAAAGATGATAGATCTGCGCGGTCGGTTGATTGAGCCATGAGCTCCAGGTGACAGCTGCCGCATCGTCGGCCTTGGCATTGCGGGTGATGATGGTGCCCTGATCACTGGCGACGATCATGGTGTTGGAATCGTCGGGGGAGACCCACGCCTGATGATAGTCATCGCCCCCTGGCGAACCGCGCAGTGCCACCCATGTCTTGCCACCATCCTTGCTGCGACTGACCGCGACATTCGGCACGTAGACGACGTCGGCATCCTTCGGGTCGACGGTGACATGCTCGAAGTACCAGCCCCGGCCCCAGAGTGCCTGATCGGACGAGATTCGCGTCCAGCTGGCGCCAGCATCGTCGGAGCGGAAGAAGCCTCCCTGCCCCGGCGGCGCACCGCCACCGCCTCGACCTCCAGCGCCTGGAGCGACGGGCGCGGCCCCAGGCGCCGCAGCCTCCGGCACCAGGCAGTCGACCACGGCATACAGGCGCCGCGGGTTGCTCGGCGCCACAGCAATACCGCTCTTGCCAATCCCTTCCTTGGGTAGGCCAACGGTCATCGGCTTCCACGTGCTGCCCCCATCGACGGACTTGTACATCCCTCCGCCGGGGCCGTTGGTTGGTGCATAGGTAAACCAGGGCGGCCGGCGAGTATTCCACAGCCCGGCGTAGACAATGCGTGGATTGGTCGGATCGATCACGACTTCACAGGCGCCGACATTCTCATCCTTGAAGAGCACTCGTTGCCAGGTCCGACCGCCATCGGTGGTGCGGAAGACGCCTCGCTCGGGATTGGCCGCGTAGAGGTGCCCCAGTGCCGCCACGAAGACGATGTTGGGATTGTGGGGATCGACCGCGATCCGGACGATGTGTTGCGTCTCATCCAATCCCAGATGGCTCCAGGTCCGGCCAGCGTCGGTCGACTTGTAGACGCCATTGCCGAAGCCGGTGGAGTCGCGGAGCGTGGATTCACCGGAGCCCACGTAGATCGTATCCGGCGCGGATGGCGCCACCGCAATCGCACCGATCGAGGCGACCGGTTGCCCATCAAACACCGGCTGCCAGACCCGCCCCGCGTCGATCGACTTCCAGACCCCACCGTTGACCGAGCCGAAGTAGAATTCGTTCGGGCGCCCGGGTACGCCCGTCACCGCGTCGGTGCGCCCGCCTCGGAAGGGGCCCAGCATCCGCCAGCGCAGGCCATTATAGAGGTCGGGCGTCGGATTGAGCAGGCGCGCCCCGCGCCGACTCGGATCGAGGCGTTTCGGTGCCGAGGTGACGAGTCCCAGCGGATCTCGGAACCACGACAGCGCCAGGCCGAATTGGCCGGTGGTGAGGAGGAAATCGCGACGCGATGCGAGGGGACGGACGGGAGGAGTGACATCAAGCGGGGTGGACGCGGACACGAGGCGCTCCGGGAGGATTGGAGAGGGCGTCGCGCCGGGAACGGCCGCGCCGCACATCAATCATAGTACCAACACGGGAGAGTCAAGGCGCAGTGAAACACGGCCGGAGAGAAGGGCGTAGATTCCGCCAACTGGAGAAACTCATGATGACTGCTGCAACTCGCCGGACCGCGCTGATCGCCCTCCTCGCCGCCATCGGCTTTCACGGGGTACCCCTCCCCGCCCAGGGAAGCGATCCCCTGTACACCCCGCGCGC
>JBBRBZ010000038.1:0-21879 GCA_038205305.1 Gemmatimonadales bacterium | reverse complement strand
ACGAATTGATCCTGGCCCGGGTGAATGTGGTGGTGACTGACCGGAAGAGCGGCTCGACGTTGAAGGGCCCCTCGGTCGATTTCCTGCGCGGGGTCAAGGGTGTCCGCGACAGCGACGACGTACAGGCCTCGGGCCGTCCCGTGGTTCACTACCTCCCGATGACGGCCGGAAAGGGCCTCAAGCCTCCGAAGCCCTGGAGCATCACGGCCGACCACCTTCGTGGCTTCGGCCAGTCCCGGCTCTGGGGCGGCGGGACCGTGGTGGTCGATCGCGACTCACTCCTCGTGAATTCCGACTCGATCGACGTGGAGGAGGGGAAACATCGCTCCACCAACTTCATCGGCAAGCCGGCCACGTTGCGCCGCATCGGCACGGACTCGTTCCGCATTCTCGGTAACCAGATCCGGTTGGGCTTCGTCGGTGACAGCCTGCGGAGTGTTCGCGCCTTCGGGCAGGGTGAGGTGCGGCGGGCGAGCGGAACCATCGCCGGTGATAGCATCATCGTGGCCTACGAGAGGGAGAAGGTGACGCGCACCGATGTCTGGGGCGGGCCGGGGAGCGCGAAGGTCGAGAGTGACGGCTACCATGCCGAGGGAGATTCCCTGGTGATCGAGACGCCGAATGAGCGACTCCGCGCACTGCATGCCTTCGGCAACGGCGTGCTCATCAGTCCGCGCGACACCCTGCACCCGGTGGTGATCGACTCGGCCGAGGGCGGTCCACCGGATCGCGATACGCTGTGGGGCAATCGGCTCGTCGCGCTGTTCGAGGACCACGACTCCGCTGGCACGCTGCTGAGTCGCATCTCCCTCATTCGCGCCTTCGGTGATGCCCGCTCCTGGTATGCCTACAACGCCGGCGCCAACGGTCAGAATTGTCCCACCCTCTCGTATTCCAAGGCCGATACCATCGTGGTGCAGATGAAGACCGGCGATTCGACCGGAGTGGCGGATGTGTGGTACAAGGGGAAGGTGCACATCCTGACCGCCGACAAGACCACGGTGCAGCGCCCGGCTGGTGACACCACCAAGGTGAAGAACCCCTGCCGCGGGGCCTCGCGATGAGCATCCTCCATGCCGAGGGGCTGTGCAAGAGCTATCGCCGTCGAGCCGTCGTCGATGATGTCGCGGTCACCCTCGAGCAGGGCGAGATCGTCGGCCTCCTCGGTCCCAATGGGGCGGGGAAGACCACGACCTTCTATCTGATCACCGGACTCATCCGCCCGGACAGCGGGACGATCACCCTCGATGGCGCAGATCTCACCGGTGAGCCAATGTACAAGCGCGCACGCCGGGGGATCGGGTACCTTGCACAGGAGCCATCGATTTTCCGGCGGATGACCGTGGCCGAGAACGTGCTGGCTATTCTCGAGACGTTGCCGATTTCGAAGCATGAGCGTCTTGAGCGACTCGAACGGATGCTGCTGGAGCTCGGGCTGGCGCCGCTGCGCGACGCGGCAGCGTACACGCTGAGTGGTGGCGAACGCCGCCGGCTCGAGATCACCAGGGCGCTGGCCTCGGAACCGAAATTCATGCTGCTGGATGAGCCCTTTGCCGGTGTCGATCCGATCGCGGTGAACGACATCCAGAACATCGTCGCCTCGCTCCGGGAACGGGGCATCGGAGTGCTGATTACGGACCACAACGTGGAGCAGACGCTGGATATTGTCGATCGTGCCTACATCATGCATGAAGGAAAGGTCCATGCGGCAGGTTCCGTGCAGGAACTGGTGTGGAACGACCGCGTCGCCGAGCTCTATCTCGGCCCGACCATGACCGCCCGCCTGCGTGGGCGCCTGGTGGCACCCGCATGAAGACGGGAATGCATCAGCAGACCGGACTCCGGCAGGAGCTCCGGATCAACCCTCGCCTGTACCAGGCGATGGACATGTTGTACATGCCAATGCTCGACCTCCAGCAGCACCTCCAGACGGAGTTGCTCAACAATCCGTTCCTGGAGTTGGAGGAACCGGAGGAGGAGGAGAAGCCCGAAAAGACGACCGAGCAGGAGAACGAGGAGGTCAAGAAGGACGACGAGGTCGATTGGGAGGAGATCCTCCTCAACGGCTTCGATGTCGGTGGGGCTCGGGAGCAGTTCGAGGCGATGGACTATATCGAACCGGTGTCGGTCGAGACCAGGAACCTGTCGGACCACCTTCGCGACCAGCTCCAGATGCTCGAGCTGACGCCCAGGCAGCATCTTCTCTGTGACGAGATCCTCGGCAACATCAACGACGATGGCTACCTGGGCTGCACGCTGGAGGAAATTCTCGAGTCGGCGAATCAATGGCTCTTTGCCCATGCGCCCCGCTCGGCAGCTGATGACGGCGAGGACGAGGACGCGGAGGAGGAGCTCGTCGAAAGTGCGCAGGCCCCTGCACCAACCGCCGCCGTGCTCCCGCCGGGGGTCGAACTCTTTTCCATGGCGGAACTCGAGATCGCACTGACGCTGATCCAGTCGCTTGACCCGGCCGGGGTGGGCGCGCGCGATGTGCGCGAATGCCTGATGCTCCAGCTGGTCGAGGCCGACAAGGCCGGGACACTCACCTACCTGCTGGTCGAGCAGGCGTTTGCCGACCTCATCGCCCACCGGTGGAACGACCTGGCCCGCAAGTTCGGCGTGGACCCCAGGGACGCCCAGACCGCGGCCGACGTGCTCAAGGGCTTCGATCCCAAGCCGGGACTCAAGTACAACGACCGCGGCGACAACTACGTCATCCCCGACCTCATTGTCGACAAGATCGACGGCAAGTACCGCGTCTTCCTGAACGACACCGGGGTGCCACGCCTGCGGCTCTCGCGTGCCTATCAGGAAGTCGCGCGAGAGCGCGGCAAGATGACGCCGGAGAACAAGGACTTCATCGCCTCGCGGATGAACAGTGCGACCTGGATGATTCAGGCCATTGAGCAGCGTCGGCAGACGATGCTCAAGGTGATGAATTTCATCGTGGATCGGCAGCGCGAGTTCTTCGACAAGGGGATCGAGTATCTGCGCCCGTTGACACTGCGCGAGGTGGCGGAGGTCATCTCGATGCACGAGTCCACTGTCAGCCGTGTGACGAACGAGAAGTTCGTGCAGACGCCGCGCGGCGTGCTCCCGCTGAAATTCTTCTTCTCCAGTGCGCTCTCCACCGCGTCGGGCGAGGATGCCTCGGCCCGGTCGATTCGGGCGAAGCTCGAGAAGATGGTCGCCGAGGAGAGTCCGGCGAAGCCGCTCACCGACCAGCAAATCGTCCACCTGTTCGAGGAACAGGGCATCCAGATTGCTCGCCGTACCGTCGCGAAATACCGCGACCAGCTCGGTATTCTCCCGGCCCGGATGCGGAAACGCGTATGAGCGATGTCGTGCGCGTGTCGCTGCTCGTGCCGGCCAAGGACGAGGCGGAGAACCTGCCGGAATTCTTGCGGCTCTGTGCCGAGTCGCTCCCGAACACCGGTGTGGGCTTCGAGGTGGTGGTCGTCAATGACGGTTCCACTGACAGTAGCGCCGAGGTTCTCCAGCGGCTCGAGGGGCTGTACCCGTTCCTCCGGGTGGTGACGCACCGGCAACAGCGCGGGATCGCCGATGCCTTGCGAAGTGCTGGGGACGCCTCGCGCGGGGACATCTCCGTCTTCTACCCGGCCGACCTGCAGTACCTCCCCGAGGACGTTCCGGCGCTGGTGGCGCCCATTCTCGCGGGGACGGCGGACATCGTCACCGGGACCAAGCAGGGGAAGTACGAGAAGGCGTTCGTCTCGTCGATCTACAACGGCCTCTGCCGCTGGCTCTTCGGCGTGCAGGTCACCGACTTGAACTCCGTCAAGGCCTGGCGCCGTGAGGTGATGGCGGATGTTCCGATGCGTCCCGATTGGCACCGCTTCATGGTGGTGGTTGCGGTGGCCGACGGCTTTCGCTTGACGTCCACTCCGGTGCCGCTCCATCCGCGCGTCGCGGGCGTGTCCAAGTTCAACTGGCGCCGCATTCCCGTCGGCGTGCTCGACCTGCTCTCGGTCTGGTTCCTGCTACGCTTCGGCCGGAAGCCAATGCTCTTCTTCGGCGTGGCCGGCGCACTGCTCTTCCTGGTGGGGTTCATCGCCGGCGCGATCGCGGTCGTGCTCCGCTTCGCACGACATGCGGATGTCGCGCTGCTGGTCAGCCTGGTGCAGACCATGCTCATCATGGGCGTGGTGCTGTTCGGTTTCGGGTTCATCGGCGAGCTCCTCGCCGGGATGCGCGAGGAGCAGCGCGAACTCGGACGGCGACTCGAGTCGCGTCGCCCCGACTGATCGGATGCGAGTGGTCTTCCTGACCCACAACTATCCCCGACACCGCGACGATGTCGCCGGCGCGTTCCTGCATCCCCTTGCCCGTGAGCTGCACCGGAGAGGTGTTGACGTCCGCGTGGTCGCCCCGAGTGATGAAGGGAAAGGCGGGCGAGACGAGCTCGACGGGATCCCGGTGCGCCGGGTGCGCTACGGTACTGCCGCGCAGGAGACGCTCGCCTATCGGGGGACCATGGCCAACGCGGTGACGTCACCCCAGGGACTGCGCTCGCTGGCGCGACTCAATCGGGCGCTTCGAGCTGGCGCCACCGAGGAACTCGCTGGTGCCGACCAGGCTGTGCTCCACGCGCACTGGTGGTTTCCCGCCGGCGTCGCGGCACCGAGCTTCGCTCGCACGGTCATCACCTGTCATGGCACCGACATCCGCCTCCTCGAACGCAACCTCTTCATTCGCTGGCTGGGCCGGCGAACGCTGCGGCGCGCCCAGGTGGTCACGGCCGTGTCCCGCCCATGGGCCGCGACCATCACGCGAGTGACCGGTGTCGCGGTTCCCGAGGATCGGATCCAGCCCATGCCGGTGAGCGGTGTCGATCGCCCGGTAACGATTCGTGGCGGGGGGGTCGTGATTCTCGGCCGATTGTCGGGGCAGAAGCGCGTTGACCTGGCCATCGCCGGATATGCCGAGGCGCGGCAACGTGGACTCACGGCGCCGCTGACGATCGTCGGCGATGGTCCGGCACGCGCCGCGCTGCGGAGCATGGTGGGCGGGCTCGGGTTGAAGGACGTGGTAACGTTCACTGGCGAGGTTGCACCGTCGCGCGTGCCAGACTATTTGGGGACTGCCGACTGCTGCCTCATGACCGCAGAGTCCGAAGGTCTCGGGCTCACGGCGGCGGAAGCCCTCATGCAGGGCGTGCCGGTCGTCGCGTGTGTGGATGGCGGGGGCGTCCTCGACGTGGTCCCGACAAGCGGGGCAGGGCGTGTGGTCGCACCGGACGCCGCGGCGATCGGTGCCGCGTTGATCGATGTGCTGGATGATCCCGGCGCCCACGATGCGGCGATCCTCGTCGGTGAGGAATGGCGGGATCGGCTCTCCGCAGGATTCGTGGCCGATCGTTGCCTCCGCTGGTATCAGGAGGCGCTGCATGGCTAGGGGATGGTGGCGCTGGGCCCGTGCGATCGGCGGTGCGATCATCCTCGTCGTGCTCGTGCTGCATTTCCGGCAGGACTGGAAGGATGCCAACGCCCACCCCGTTGCCTGGCACTTCCGTTGGGAATTCATCGTCGCGTCACTGACCGTGACCTGGGTGATGTATGGCGTGCTCATCTGGGGCTGGCGCTCGGTGCTCCACGGCTGGGGACAATGGATCAGGGCCATCGATGCGGCCAGGATCTGGAGCATCTCCTCACTCGGCAAGTACATTCCCGGCAAGGTCTGGGCGATCGCCAGCATGGCTGTGATGGCGGAGAAGGAGGGCGTCTCCGGAGCGGCGGCGACCGGCTCGGCGATCATCATGCAGCTGCTGTCGCTCGCCACTGGTGCGGTCATCGCGATCGCCCTCGTGGGCACGACCATGCTGGTCAACTTCCCGGGGGGCTCGGTCTCCGCCATTTGTGTCGCGATCTTCGCACTCCTCGGCGCGATCTCCCTCGCATCGCCGTCGGTCACTCGCCGCATCGGATTCCTGGTCCGCCGCCCCGACGCCGTGCAACCGGTGGAGCCCAACGCGCTGGCAGGGGCCATCTTCGCGAACCTCATCGCCTGGGCTGGCTACGGGTTGGCGTTTCAGCTGCTGGTCCTTGGCACGATGCCGTCAGTGAACCTCTCGTGGGCCACCGCGACTGGTGCATTCACGGCCTCGTATATCGGTGGCTATATCATGCTCTTCGCCCCCGCGGGTCTGGGCGTCCGTGAGGGTCTGATGATCCTGCTCCTCAAGGACGCGATCGGCCTCGGGCCGGCGACCGCCCTGGCCGCAGCGTCGCGCATCACGCTCACCGTCAACGAACTCGGCGTGGCCCTCCCGTTCCTGCTCGGCTGGTTGGGGAAGCGTCGCGATGCGTGAGACCCCGACGCGTTGGCTGCGCGCCCTGCTCGGACTGGCGGTGATCGCGCTGGCGGCGCGCGCAATTCTCGGTCATCCGGAAGACTTCACACTTCGGCCGATCCAGTGGCACTTCGAACCCCTCATGCTGTTCGCCGCACCCGGCCTCCTGCTCGTCTCATTCGCCTGCCTGATCGGCTCATGGTGGTCGGTGGCACGTGGCTGGCGGCAGGGCGTCACGATCTGGCAGGCGACCCGCGCGTGGGGCCTCACCAATCGGCGGCGGTATTTCCCGACCCATGGCGGGGCGGTGGAGCAGATGGCAGAGTTGGCGGTCAACGCCGGAGTCTCGCCCTCGTTTGCCGTGGGGGCGGCCTTCCTGCCACGACTCATCACCCTGGCCGCCGCCTCGGCCGTCGCGAGCAGCCTGTATGTGCTGAACCGACTTGACGCGAATATCGCCATCGTGTTCCTGGGCTGCCTTACGGTCGCCGGCTCGCTGGCCTCGGCCGTGCTGCTGACCTCTTCCGACATCTGTTTTCGCCTCAGCGTGGCGATCCATCGCCCGAACTCGATCCGCCCGGTCGAGCCGGATGCCCTTGGCGCCGCAACGCTGCTCGACATCGCCGCCTTTCTGGCCCAGGGGGCCGCGCTCACCCTGCTGGGCCAGGGCGTGATGGCAGGGAGCGCCCTCACCTGGTGGGTGGCAACCGGAGGCTTCGCTGCTGCGTATGTGGTGGGTCGGCTGGTCCCGCTGCTGCCCTCGGGGCTGCTGGTGCGTGAGGCCGCCCTTTTCATGCTGCTCCGGCCCACCATTGGATCCGGCCCCGCACTGGCCCTCGCGCTGCTCTGGCGCGTCGTCTTGACCTTGACCGAACTCGGAGCGGCTGCGCCGTTCCGCCACACCCTGGAGCGATCGACGTGACGTCTGCCGAGCAGTCCTCCAGCTTCGAACCCCGCCTGCCAGCGCTCGTGGCCCTGGTGGTGTTCGTGCTGATCGCGATGACCATTTTCTTCCCCATGCTGGGCGGGCAATTCCTCGGGGGAGACGATCAGCTGATCGCCGGATATGCCTTCCGGCACTTCGGCGCGGAAGCCTTCCACCAGACCGGGCACATCCCGCAGTGGAATCCGTACATCTTCGGTGGCATCCCATTCTTCGCAGTGGTCGGGCACGGCGACATCTTCTACCCCACCGCCTGGCTCCGTTGGCTCGTCCCCACCGACATCGGGATGACGCTCGGGATGTACGTGCACGTGGTGCTCGCCGGCTGGGCGATGTATGCCCTCCTGCGTGGACTCAAGCTGGGGTGGGGCGCGGCCATCGTGGGTGGGATCGCCTACCAGCTTACCGGCATGGTCACCTCGCAACTGGCCCCGGGGCATGATGGCAAGCTCTTCGTCGCGGCGCTGGCACCGCTGGCCTTCCTCGCCCTCATCAAGGCAATTCGCTACGGGCGCATCGGGTCGTTCGGCGCTTTCGCACTGGTCGGCGGTCTCGCCTTCCTGACGCCGCAGGTGCAGACCGCCTACTACCTGATGATCGCCTGCGGTTTCTTCGCGCTCTGGCTTTGCTTCCTCGATCCGGAGCGGCCGAAGGAACGCTCGCCATGGACCGCGCTTGGCTTCGCGGCATTCGCCGCAGTCCTCGGTGCCGGCATCTCGATGATCGAAGTGCTGCCGATCCTCTCGCACATCCAGTACACCCCACGCGGTGCCGGGGGCACCAGCCTGGGCTGGGACTACGCCAGCGCCTTCGCTCTCCCCATCGAGGAACTGGCCACCACCATCCTGCCGCAGTTCAATGGATTGGTCGACACCTATTGGGGTCAGAACTTCTTCAAGAACCACACCGAGTATCTCGGCGCACTGGCGCTGACGCTGGCAATCCTTGGTGTCCCGTCGCTGCGGAAGCGCAACCTGCTGCTGCCGTTCGGTGGCATTGCCGCACTTTTCCTCTTGGTGGCGTTCGGTGGCCACACGCCGTTCTACCGGGCCATCTGGTATCACCTCCCGATGATGGCCAGCGTCCGGGCGGTCGGGGTGGCCTTCTATCTGGTGGCCTTGGTGGTGGCGGTTGCCGCGGGCTTTGGAGCCGAGGCGTTATTCCGCGGTGAAATCCGTCTGCGCCCGGTGGCGATCACCCTGGGCGTGCTCGGGTTCATCGGGCTGATCGGGGCAGGGGGAGTGCTGCAGGGCGTGGCGGTGAGCATCGCCGACACCCTGGCCACGGGGCAGGCAGATCCGAACCGGGCGCAGATGATCGCCTCGAGGGTGCTCGAGAACGAGCCGGCGCTTCGGATGGGGTCACTCCGGCTGCTCCTGGTGGTCCTCGTGGGTGGTGGGGTGATTCTCTTGATCCAGCGCGGCAAGATGCGAGGACTTGCTGCCGTGGCCGCGCTCGCCTTCGTGGTCGGCGCCGACAACTGGTCCATCCTGCACAATTTCGCCAAGTGGTTCCCGCCGGCCTCGGTCACCTATGCCGATGACGAAGTGATCGCCACGATGAAGCAGACTCCGATGCCGTTCCGTACCTATGATCCGGGTGGGGAAACCCAGCTCGGCGGGCTCGGCGTGTTTCAGGCGTCCACCTTGATGGCGCACGATGTCCCAACGGTGTTCGGCTATCAGGGGATGGAGAGCAAGTATTTCGACGATCTCTTCGGGACCAAGAATGTCTGGAGCAATCAGCTCAATCCGAATCTCTGGAAGCTCTACGCGGTGAAGTACCTCACTGCCAGCTATCCGATCGACACCATTGCCACGGCCTTCGGGATGCAGCCCGTGACACCGGCCGGGTATCACCTGGTGCAGGGACCGGTCATGTCGGGAGGCATGGCGATTGAATCGAGTCGGCGCAACGCCTACCTCTATCAGGCCGATTCCGCGCCGCAGTGGGTTCGCGTGGTGCCGGAGGCGGTGAAGGCCGCGGATTCCCTGATCGTTCCCACGGTCATCGATCCGCGCTTTCGGCTCGAGAGCTATGTCCTCTACCCGGACACGGTGAACGTTCCGGCCGTACCACCCACGAGCACTCCCGCCGCGCCGGCCGGGGTGGAGGCCTCCCTCACGGCATGGGAGCCTGGGGCGATGACGGTAAAGCTCGACGGGAGCGACAGTCGGACCACCTTCCTCCTCGTCGCGGAGAACTGGTATCCCGATTGGCACGCGACGGTGGACGGCAAGGCGGCAGCCACCCTCCGGGCCGATGGTGCGCTGCTCAGCGTGGCACTCCCACCGGGCGCGCGTGAGGTGAAGCTGAACTTCGACGTGCCGCAGTACCACACCGGCATCAAGATCACGCTCGTCTCGCTGTTGCTCGCGTTCGGCATCATGGGGTGGGGGATGTATCGGGGCAGGGCCGCGCATGCCTGATCGTGCCCTGGTGGTGATCCCCACCTACAACGAGCGGGAGAACTTGCCGCAGATCGTTCCGATGGTCCTGCAACAGGATCCGCGGATCGACGTGCTGATCGTCGATGATGGCTCGCCCGACGGTACCGGCACCATCGCTGACCAGCTCGCCGCGGCCGACCTGCGGGTCCACGTGCTCCATCGGACTGCCAAGCAGGGACTGGGGCGCGCCTACCTCGCAGGCTTCCAGTGGGCACTCGAGCGGGAGTTCCGCTACATCTTCGAGATGGATGCCGACTTCTCCCACGATCCCACCTTCCTCGGCAAGTTCCTCGAGGCGGCGGAACAGGCCGACGTGGTGCTCGGGTCCCGCTACGTCAACGGGGTCCGGGTGATCAATTGGCCGATGAGTCGGCTGCTGCTCTCCTGGTTTGCCAACAAGTACGTGCGGTGGATCACCCGGCTGCCCCTCACCGACGCGACTGGCGGGTTCAAGTGTTTCCGCCGGGAAGTGCTGGCTGCAATCCCGTTCGATCAGGTGCGGTCGAATGGCTACACTTTCCAGATCGAGATGAGCTACCGTGCCTGGCGGAAGGGCTTCCGGCTCGCCGAGGTGCCGATCGTCTTCACTGACCGGGTGGAAGGACAGAGCAAGATGGACCAGCGCATCGTCCGCGAGGCGATCTGGATGGTGTGGTGGTTGCGGCTCCAGGGCCTCCTCGGGAGGCTGCGGTGAGCGTGGTATTCACCAAGATGACCGGCTCGGGCAACGACTTCATCATGCTCGATGGTCGGACCACCCGGCCGGAGGATTGGCCAGCCGAACGGATCATTCGCGCCTGCGATCGCCGGGATGGGGTGGGGGCCGACGGCCTCGTGATCGTGACGCCCGTGGGGCCAGATCGCGTTCGGATGACCTTCTTCAATAGCGACGGATCGCGAGCCTCGATGTGCGGCAATGCCGCCCTCTGTACCACTCGGCTGGCGGCCAGGCTGGAGATGGCCGACCCGGCGAGCATCACCATCGAGACCGACGCTGGAGTCTTCCAGGCGCGCTGTGTCGGGCAAGGCCCCCTGGCCGAAATTCACTTCCCGGATGTGGCCGTCCCCCTTGCAGTGCCAATTGCTCTCCAGTCGGGTGAGGAGTCCGTTGTCCTCGGCACGGTCGGGGTGCCTCATCTGGTGACGGTGGTCGCCGACGTCGCGGCGGTCCCGTTGATGGCCAGAGGTCGCGAGCTCCGCGAGCACCAGGGTGCGGGTCCGGCAGGGGCCAACGCCAACTTCGTCTCCCGACTGCCGAGCGCGCCAGGACTCGCCAACTCAGCCGATCCGAGTTGGGCGATCCGGACCTACGAACGCGGGGTCGAGGGGGAGACGCTGGCGTGCGGAACCGGCACGGTGGCAGCCGCGCTGTCGATCGCGGCGAGCGGTCTCGACCAATTGCCCCTCAGGTTCCGGTCACGGAGCGGTCGGGTGCTGTCGGTTGCGGCGGAGATCGAGGGGGATCAGGCCCGGAATATTTGGCTTTGTGGTGAGGGTCGGGTGGTGTATCGGGGGGTGTGGGAGGAATGAAGTGGCGGGGAACGGGATGGTGGGGAGAAGTGGTTGTTGTCCACACTTTTCCACCCTGTTACTTAACATAATACATCTTATACGTCAGTTGAGCGCCGGCAAAACTCACTCAGACAAAACGCCATAACCAACTGTCACTAAACAACCTATGGAGTATCACGCCGCACCACCGACCTGGGTGCGCCGGGTCATCGGCTGCCGCTCATCGAATGGCGCACAAAAAGGGCCCGGTTCTTCTCGCACGGGAACCGGGCCCTCTGCTCATCAACCCACCGTAGCCAAGCGTCAGATCACTTCGGCTGACCGTCCGTCAGCTCTGCCATCCGGATCTGGGCCTCGGTCTGCGCTGCGGTCTTGCTGTACTTGTCGAGAATCTGCCGGTAGATAGCCACCGCCTCATCACGCTTGCCGCCCAGCCGGGCTGCCCGGCCCGCGTCGAGGAGCGACGAGGCCTTGAGATAGTCCACGTCATACTCGTCGGCAGCCTTCTGGTAGGCGGCTTCCGCCTCGGGCCAGCGGGAGGTGTTCTCGTAGGCGGTGCCCAGCAGGCCGTTCGCCGGCGCGGCATAGGTCGTCGGTGGGTTGTCCTTGAGGAAACTGGTCAGCGAGGCGATCGCCAGCTCGTTCTGTCCCGAGACCAGTCGGGCCTGAGCGATGCCAAGTGCCGCCTCATAGGCTGCCGCGGTCCCGCTATACGAGGTGGTCACCTTGGTGAACCCCTGCACTGCGACCGCCATGTTGCCCTGCTCTGCGGCGTTCCGGGCCTCGTCCAGCGCCCGGGAGGCGTATTCCTGCTTCCGGTGGTTGGCCGTCACCACGAACCAGGCGGCGGCGGCCACCAGCAGGACGGCACCACCGGCATAGCTCAGCAGACGAATGCGCTGGGGGGTGAAGAACGGCACGGAGTCGGCGTCAGGCGCCGTCGACGAAGCGGAAGCTGTGACCTGTGTCTCTGCAGTGGCTGCCATCGGACCTGTATGTGTGCGGGTAAACCTGCCAAGCCACTAAAAATGGCGAAGTTGCGCCCGGTACGCCAGTTCCCCTGGCGATCGGGCCCAACCAGCGGCGCAGCGCACGCCACCGTTCCGACCAACCCTCGATGCCCCCGGCAGGACTTGAACCTGCAACCTCTGGCTTAGGATGCCCTTGCTCTATCCAGTTGAGCTACGGAGGCCAGCACCACTAGCGTGCACAAGATAACGACCGGAGCCGGGATGCCGAAACGCCACCAGAAACCGAGGGTGGATAACTCGGTGCCGTAGGCCGCACGGTTGAGAATGGAGCTTCCTGCCGCCAAACTCATATTGTGAATCCACATGAAGTGTGTACTGTAACATGTTGTTAGTTAACTACTTAATCGTGAATGATAGCGACTTAAAGTGAACTCTCTGGTGCGTTACGGTTCGCCCGCAGTTTTCCACGCAGCAGCTCGAAGACCATCGGCAGCACCGAGATCCCCACGATCGCCATGATCACCAGCGTGAAGTTCTTCTGGACCACGGCGATCTGGCCGAAGAAGTACCCCGCCCAGATGAACAGCCCCACCCAGAGGATTCCACCACCAACGTCGTAGGCCAGGAAGCGGGGATAGGACATCTGCCCTACCCCAGCCACGAACGGGGTGAAGGTCCGGATGATCGGCACGAACCGGGCGAGCACGATGGTCCGGCCGCCGTGCCGGGCAAAGAACGCCCGAGTCCGGTCGAGGTAATCCACTCTCAGGAAGCGGACCTTCCCCGAAAAGGCCCGGGGGCCGATCCGCCGTCCGATGAAGTAATTGAGGTTGTCGCCGACCACCGCCGCGGTCACCAGCCCCAGGAAGAGGAGCCAGGGGTCCAGCCTCCCCATGCCCGCGAAGCTTCCGGCGGCGAACAGGAGGGAGTCCCCCGGCAGGAAGGGGAGCACGACCAGCCCCGTCTCGCAAAAGACGGTCACGAAGAGCAGGCCGTAGGTCCAGGTCCCGTACTGATCGAGGATCTGGGCAAGGTGCACGTCGAGGTGGAGAAAGAAGTCGATCACCTGCCGAAGGAATTGCACTCAGTCTGCTCCTGCGAAGCCGAGTTCGCCCAGGAGCGGGACGAATCGGACGTCATCAATGTTGGTCTCGTCATGCCCCTCGCCCTCGAGGTGGCGGGTGACGAGGGTGAGTTGTTGGGCATCCCGGCTGCCGACTGGGATCACCATTCGTCCCCCGGGCACGAGCTGGGACACCAGGGGGGCCGGCACGCCCGGACTCGCGGCGGCCACGATGATCCCGTCATAGGGGGCGTTGGGGCGCCACCCGAGCGAACCATCGCCATGCAGGATGCTGACGTTGGGAAGCTGCAGGCTCCGAATGACCTCGTGGGCCCGCTTGGCGAGCTCCACCACCCGCTCCACCGAAAAGATCGACTCGGCCAGCATGGAGAGGAGGCCCGTCTGGTAGCCCGAGCCAGTGCCGATTTCGAGCACGCGCTCGCGACCGGTGAGACGCAGGAGCTCGCAGGAGCGGGCCTGCACGTAGGGCTGGGAGATGGTCTGCCCGCTGCCGATCGGCAACGCGACATCCTCATAGGCCTGGCGCTGGAGCGCTTCCGGGACGAAGCGATGTCTGGGAATGGTGGCGATGGCACGAAGCACCGCCATGTCGTGGATTCCCTTCCGCTGCAGCGTCTCCACGAGCTGCGAGCGGTAGCCCTGGAAACCGTCGCTCACCGTCAGTCCTCGAGGTGCCAGCCGCGGACGGTTTCGAGCAGGGCATGGTTGGTCAGGTCCATCTGGAGCGGCGTGATGCTCACGTACCCCTCCCCGACTGCCGCATGATCCGTGTCGGAGTCACCGGTCCAGGTGATCTTCCCGCCCCCGATCCAGAGCACCTCGCGCCCCCAGGGATCCTGCTGCTTCGCCACCGATTCGGAGAAGAAGCGCGAGCCGAGTCGGGCGACCCGGATCCCCTTTACTTCGTCGGCGGGGATGGACGGCAGGTTGATGTTGAGCAGGGTGCTGGCCGGGAAGTCGGGGAGGCTGCAGATCCGCTTGACGAGGCGCGCCACGAGATCACGGTAGCCCGGCAGGAGATCGTCGCGGCGCCCGGCGAGTGAAAACGCGATACCGGGAATGCCCAGCACCACCGCTTCCATCGCAGCCGAAACTGTTCCGGAATAGAGGACGTCCTCACCCATGTTGGGGCCATGGTTGATCCCGCTGAAGACGAACGCGGGGCGCTCGGGCATCAGCGCCTCGAGGGCGAGCAGAACGCAATCGGTCGGGGTACCGTCCACCTGCCAGGTGCCATCCGGTCGCCGCACCGGCCGAAGGGGCCGCGTCATGGTCAGCGCGTGGGACTGGGCACTCTGCTCTCGATCGGGCGCCACCACCGTGACATGCCCGACCGTCTGGCAGGCCTCGGCCAGCACCTGCAGACCGGGTGAGAGAACGCCGTCGTCGTTCGCCACGAGGATATGCATGGCGGAAGATAGCCCCAGCGTTGCCTCGTTTCACCGGTGCTGGTCGCCCTTGAGCCCAGGACGGTCTACCTTGCCCGAGTGCCGTGGCTGCAACGCAACGCCTTTTCACAGGGTCGCATGACCCACAGGAGCCCTTGAACCGCTTCGTTCGCATCGCCGCCTTCGTGGGCGGCGCGATCGTCCTGACGCTTGTCATTCGCGAGAGTGGACCGGCGCTCCTGCTCGCCAGTCTGCGAAGCGCCGGCTGGGTGATCGCGCCGCTCGTCGCGCTCTGGAGCGTGACCTACGCCTGCAACGCGCGGGCATGGCAGCTGCTGGTCCCGGATCGGCCGCCGGAGTTCACCTTTGCAAGGGCCTACCTGCTCACCGTCACCGGGTTCGGGATCAACTACGCCACGCCGTGGCTCTCGGTCGGCGGCGAGCCACTCAAGGTGGCTGGCTCGTCGCCATGGCTCGGGCAAAATCGTGCGGTCGGTTCCGTGATCGGTTTCCGCTTCCTGCACGCCATCAGCCATCTCATCGTCTTCCTGATGGCCATCGTCCCTGCCGCCATCCTGTTGCCGCACACTCCGGCGATCTTCATCGGGCTCGCGCTGACGTCGGTCTTTCTCGTGGTGGTTGCGCTCTTCGTGCTGTCGCAACACCGGGAGGGGATTTTCGAGCGGGGCATCGCGCTACTGTATCGACTGGGTCCCTTGAAGCGCGTGGCGATGCGCCTCGAGCGTCATCGACCGACCCTCGAGGGGCTCGACGCCGAACTGACCGCAGTCCATCGCGCCGGAGGGCACCACTTCCGCAGTGCCCTCGGCATCGAGCTGCTTGGCCGGCTGATCTGCACCTTCGAGTACACCATCATCCTCTATGGCATGGGACTCGGCGCCGACCTGTGGCGTGGCTTCGTGATCGCGAACGTGAGCTCGCTGATCACCAATCTCTTCTTCTTCGTCCCGTTCGAGATGGGATCGAAGGAGGGTGGCAGCTACGCGATCTTCTCGCTGCTCGGACTCGCGCCGGCGCTGGGCACGACGGCGGCTTTGCTGAGCCGAGTGCGGGAGATGGTCTGGATGCTGATCGGAGTGTGCTGCGTCCTGTTGAGTCGGCCAGCCGTGCCAGTGGCGCCCGCGAAGTAACCGGCCCTAGTCCGAGTCGGCGCCATCCGCATCATCGGCCTGATCTTCCCGTACCTTGACCGGCTTGCCATCGAGCACCGCGCGCACATCCTCAAGCGAGGAACGGATCTCCTTCACCGTCTCGTAGCGCATCGCCTGCCGCGCTGCTCCCTTCAGCTCTCCCGTGCGTCGGAAATGATCCAGCCGCTGGCGGGCGCCCTCGATGGTGTACTTCTCGGTATAGAGGAGATGCTTCACCAGCATGATCAGCTCCACCTCGCTGGCCTTGTAGACCCGGTTGCCGGAACGGTTCTTGGCCGGATTGAGGAAGCGGAACTGCCCCTCCCAGTAGCGAAGGACATGCGGCTTGAGGTCGGTCAGTGCGCAGACTTCGCCGATCGAGAAGAACTGCTGAATTGGATGTGGCAAGGCTATCCCCATCGTTCCGCTTTGAGCGTGCGCTCCATGAGGGTTTGAATACCATCGCGCGGGGCGGCTCCTTCAAAGAGCACGGCCGCGACCTGGCGCGTGATCGGCATCTCGACGTGGTGCCGCTCAGCCAGACGCGAGGCGGCGAGGGCCGTGTTGACCCCTTCGGCGACGGTGCGATGCGTGGCGTGATACTCGTCGAGCGTGATCCCCTGCGCCAGCGCCACGCCCAGCTGCCGGTTGCGCGAGAGGTCGCCGGTGCAGGTCAGGATCAGGTCACCCATCCCCGCCAGTCCCGCGAACGTTTCGGGCTGGGCACCAAGCGCCACGCCCAGACGAGCAATTTCGGCCAGTCCGCGGGTCAGCAGCGCGGCGCGGGCGTTGTAGCCGAGTCCGAGGCCGTCGAGAATCCCCGTCGCGATCGCCATGGTGTTCTTGAGTGAGCCGCCCACCTCGACGCCGATGACATCGCTGTTGGAATAGACCCGGAAGGTCCGGGTCGAGAAGAGCTGCTGTACCTGCTCGACGGCCTCCGCGTCTCGCGAGGCGGCCACGATTGCCGTGGGTTGCTGCTGGTGCACTTCCTCGGCAAAGCTCGGCCCCGTGAGCGCGACAAACGTCGCCTGCGGGAGGGCTTCGGCCGCGACTTCGTTCATGAACTCAAGCGTGTCGGGTTCCATGCCCTTGGTGGCACAGATGAGTGACGTCCCGGCTGGCACATGCGGAGC
Source organism: Gemmatimonadales bacterium (assembly GCA_038205305.1). Taxonomy (GTDB): domain Bacteria; phylum Gemmatimonadota; class Gemmatimonadetes; order Gemmatimonadales; family GWC2-71-9; genus Palsa-1233. The sequence goes on along the minus strand of JBBRBZ010000038.1, from coordinate 4,934 downwards.
GGCCAGGCGGAGCACGCCGCGCGTGACGTGACTGGGCACCACCGAGCAGATCGCCTCGGCACCATCGAGGCAGGCGGCCAGATCACTGTTCGCCACGACGCCTTCGTGCAATACTGCCCCGGCGAAATAGACCGGATTCTCGTGGGTTGCGTTGATCGCGTCGGCAACGTCGGGTTCGTACGCCCAGAGGCGAACGTCATTCCCCTTGCGGGCCAGCAGATCGGCCAGAGCGGTTCCCCAGCTGCCCGCACCGAGTACCGCGACGGCCGTCACGCAGGACCACCGGGAGCAGTCGGGAGCTTTCGGCCGAAACGGTTCTCGGTGCCGTTCAGGAGCCGGGAGATGTTGGCGCGATGCAACCAGATCACCACGAAGCAGAGCACGGCGAGCCACGGGATCATGTCGTGACGACTGGGTGTGAGGAACCACGCGGCGATTGGCAGGATGAAGGCCGCGACCACGCTGCCGAGCGAGACGTAGCCGGAGAGCTTCACGATGATCGCCCAGACCACCAGCGCCACCACGAACGGTGCGGGCGCCATGCCGAGCACCACACCGCCACCGGTTGCGACGCCCTTGCCGCCCCGAAAGCGCATGAAGACCGAGAAGACGTGTCCGGTCACGGCGACGAGTCCAAGCAGAATGCGCCCACCATAGCCAAGCCCGGCCCATGGTCCGAGGAGCAGGACCGGGAGCGTGCCCTTGGCCATGTCGAACAGCGCCACCGGCACCGCCCAGGTCCAGCCAAGTGTCCGGAAGAGATTGGTCGCGCCGAGGTTGCCACTGCCGGTCTGTCGCAGGTCGATGCCCTTCACGGCGCGTACCACCAGGTACGACGTCGGGATGGAGCCGAAGAGGTATGCAATCAGCACCGCAATGACGATCCGACCGGTCACTTCTTGGCTCCTCCTCGCTTGTTCAACGTCAACCGCAGCGGCGCACCGAGGAATCCCCAGGCGTCACGAAAACCACGCAGCAGGTAGCGCTGGTACGACTCGGGCACCGCCTCGGGACGATTGGTGACGATGGCGATTTCCGGCGGTGCCACACCAATCTGCGTAGCGTAGAGCATCTTGATCTCTTCACCGATCTTCTGCGGCGGTGAGGCCCGATCGAGCAGCTGCTGGAGCACACGATTTACCTCGGCGGTCGCGACCCGCTTCTGCCGCGACTCCGCCACCGAGAGGATCAAGTCGAGGAGCTTGCGCACTCGCTGGCCGGTGAGCGCCGAGGCATAGAGAAAGGGAACGTTCTCGAGGAACGGCGCCTTTTCGATCAGGATGTCCTGGCCCCGTCGGCCGGTGTTGGCGTCCTTCTCTTCGATCAGGTCCCACTTGTTGATCAGGGCGATGACACCGCAGCCGTGATCCCACGCGTTGTTGGCGATGCGCAGATCCTGATTGTGGAAACCGAGCTTGGCATCGACCACCAGCACGCAGACATCGGCGCGATGCACGGCACGCTCGGTGCGCATGTTGGAATAAAATTCGAGATCGTCATTCACCTTGGCATGACGGCGGAGCCCGGCCGTGTCGATCAGCCGCAGGGTGGTCCCGTTGTAGACGAGCGTCGAGTCGATCGCGTCGCGCGTGGTTCCCGGCGTGGCGTTCACCACCAGGCGCTCCTCACCGAGGAGCCGATTGACCAGTGAGGACTTCCCCGCGTTGGGGCGTCCGACGATGGCCACCGAAATCGGCTCGTCGTCGCTGTCGGCCGTTCGCTCGGGCAGCGCTTCGACGACAGCGTCGAGCAGATCGCCACTCCCCTTCCCGGTCGACGCGGACACCGGAAACGGGTCGCCGAGGCCAAGGGCGTGAAAGACAAAGCGCTCGTCGCGAGCGGCGATTTCATCGAGCTTGTTCACGGCGAGAATCACCGGTCGGCCCGAGGCACGCAGGCGCCGGGCGATGTCCTCGTCCACCGGGTTCACCCCTTCCTGTCCGTCCACCAACATCAGCACCAGGTCCGACTCCGCCACGGCGCGTTCCACCTGGAAGCGGATTGACTTGTCCATGGTCTGGGTGGAGTCGGGAACGAGACCGCCGGTGTCGACCACCCAGAAGTCGCGTCCGTTCCAAGTGGCGTCACCGAAATGGCGGTCACGTGTGGTGCCGGCGCGATCGGAGACGATCGCCTCGCGGCCACCCACCAGGCGGTTGAAGAGGGTGGATTTCCCGGTGTTCGGGCGACCGACGATGGCGACAGTGGGCTTGGCATTCACGGGACGAGGGGCTCCGACAGGGCATCGACGAACGTCTTGGAGGGTCGGACCGGCATCGCGACGTCGCCCGCGAGTGCCTCGAACGAGAGCGAATCGATGAAGAGGTTATCGTCGTTGATCGATTCGCCGGGCAACAGGGCGAGATCCACATTGGTCAACTCGCGCAGGGCATCACGAATGGCGTATCCCGGCAACAGGCCGGCGGTGGTTACTCTGGCACCGAATAAGGTGTTCTCCAGCGGCAGCAGGAGGAACTCCGCGCCGGTGGCCTCGGTCAGTGGCTCGAGCACCATCGGCATCAGCGGGGCCATGGACATGCCGGTGACCACCGCGATGCGCTTCCCCTCCCAGCCGTGCAGCTCCGACGCGCCGTCGCGCACTTGGGCCTGCAACCAGCGCACCGATCCGACTCCATTCTCGACTTGATCGAACGAGCCATAGGTCTCGGCGGGGGGCAGTGGCATCTCGGCACGGAGGTAGAGCTCGTCGGCGCCGTAACACCAGGTCTCGCCGCGCTCACGTCGAGCCCGTTCGGAGGCAGCCTCCACGGCCAGCACCGCGTCGCGGCACTCCTTGACGTCGGGCTCGCGGATCCGGGAATGCTTGCTGAATTCCGTCAGGCCCACGGGAACCACCGACACGGTCAGCACCGCAGGGCCGAAATTCCAGAGATCCTCGAGGCTTTGCCGCAGGATTGCGCCGTCGTTGACGCCGGGTGCCATGACAATCTGGGTGTGAAACTCGATGCCATGGGAGGCAAACTCCCGGAGCTGTTCCAGCACATCGGGGGCCTGCGGGTTCCGCAGCACCCAGCGGCGGACAACGGGGTCGGTCGCATGCACCGAGACGTACAGCGGCGAGAGCCGGTAGTCGATGATCCGCTGGGTGTCGGGTCGCTTCAGGTTGGTGAGGGTGGCAAAACTGCCATACCGGAACGAGAGCCGATAGTCGTCGTCGCGAATGTACAGGACGTCCCGCAGGCCGACCGCGTTACCGTCGACGAAGCAGAAATCACAGCGGTTGGCACAGCGGCGGATGCGCGGCGGCTCGACCGCGACGCCCATGGGCTCTTCGATCTCGCGTTCGACTTCGACCTCGTACTCCACCTCGTCACCCGGCTTGCGGAAGACGAGGGAGAAGTCCTCGGAGGCGGTGAGGTATTCCCAGTCGAGGAAGTCCTCGAGCGGAATGCCGTCGACAGAGTAGAGCTCGACACCAGGAGCCAACCCGATCGCTTCGCCAATCGATTCCGGTTGGACCCCGGTCACCTTGATCACTCCCCGTCTCCACTGCCAGAGTACTCGACAATGTCGCCCTATGTTGTGCTGAAATCAATGGTTACGGCATCTAACCTCAACCGGGTTCGCACCGGCAAACGGCGGCATGGCGGCGCGGCCACTTTGACCCGGGCGCAGAAAACACGAGCGCCCCGCTCCGGATCCCGGAACGAGGCACTGGCTGCAAAACTGGCCATCAAGCGGGAAACGGGGCTCGAACCCGCGACCCTCAGCTTGGGAAGCTGATGCTCTACCAACTGAGCTATTCCCGCGTGGACGAGAAAGTAGCGTGGCCATGGGAACGGATCAACCGCTCCCATGGCCACCGTTTCCCCTTGATAGGGCTACTTGCGGTGGTACCGCCAGACAATGATCCCCTTGCCCGGCACCTCGACTGTGAACTCCTGCTTGGTCGCGGCAGCGAGGGCGGGAATCAGGGTTTCCTTGGTGGCGACTACGGTCCCCTTGTTGTCCAGGAACTCCCAGACCAGCGTGACGGCCACCGGTGCGAGGTTCTTCCCCGTGGGGTCCTGCGCCTCACGGCCGGTGGCCGTCCCCACCAGCTTCGCCCCGTCCTTGCCGGGGGCAAAGCTGGTCACCACGATGTTCGTGGGGAGCATGAACAGCTGCTCGAGGGCCTTGAGCAACTTGTCCTGGTCGCTCTGGATCTTGTAGCCCTGACTGAGGAGCTTGTAGTTGTCCTCGTTCATCGGGTCGATGGTGAGGAGCTGCTGTGCCGTCGCCACCAACTTCGGCGCATCGGCGCCGGCGTAGTAGGCGTTCGCGAGATTGAACAAGGCATCCCGGCTACCAGGTTCCTTGTCGAGCAGCTTCAAATAGGCGTCGGCCGCCTCACCGTACTTCTTCTCGGCGAAGAGGGAGTTGCCCATCCGCATCAGGTCGAAACTGCTCAGCGTGGCGCCACCGGCGGTGCCGGAGGATGCCAGCAGTTCCTTCTCCAGCACCGAGGCCTCGCTCGTCTTCCCCGTCAGACGCAGCACGACCGCCAGCTGCTGCTTGGCCGAGTTGGTCGCGGCCGCGTCGAGTTGCATTCCGGCGAGGTAGTTCTTGTATTCGGTGACCGCCTCGTCATTGCGCCCGACCTGTTGCAACAGGGTGGCGAGGTTGAACGTCGCGTTGGCCTTGTCCTTGGCCAGTTCCGGCTTGGCACTGGCCGCCTTCTGCGCGGCCTTGAACGAGATGATCGCGCTGTCGTTCTGCTTCAGGTTGTAGTACGCCACGCCCTCGTTGAAGAACCCTTGCGGGTAGTCGCGTGAGATGATCGCGGCATCACGGAGGAGGGTGAGCGCCGAGTCGTATTTCTCCTCCTTGAGCAGCGCCGAGGTGGGACTCACCAAAGCGGTCCACGCCTTCTGGCGAAAGCCGCCGATTTCTCCGGCACAATCGGGCGAAAGCGCCACCACCTTGGTGAACGC
>JBBRBZ010000037.1:0-22612 GCA_038205305.1 Gemmatimonadales bacterium | reverse complement strand
CAACGGTGAGTCGCACGAGATCCATGACGGCACCATCGTCATCGCCGCCATCACCTCATGCACCAATACGTCCAACCCGTCGGTCATGATTGGGGCCGGACTGCTCGCCAAGAAGGCCGCCGCGCGCGGGCTCAAGGCGCGTCCGTGGGTGAAGACCTCGCTCGCCCCCGGGTCACGCGTGGTCACGGACTATCTCGAGCGCGCAGGACTTAACACGTACCTCGACCAGCTCGGCTTCCAGACCGTGGGCTACGGCTGCACCACCTGCATTGGCAACAGCGGACCGCTCCACGAGGTGATTGCCAAGGCCATCGACGAACATTCGCTGGTCACCGCCTCGGTGCTCTCCGGCAACCGGAATTTCGAGGCGCGGGTGCATCCGCTGGTGCGCGCCAATTACCTGATGTCCCCCATGCTGGTGGTGGCGTTCGCACTCCTCGGCCGCGTTGACCGCGACATCACCACCGAGCCGCTCGGCATCGGCAGCCACGGTGAGCCGGTGTACCTGAAGGATGTCTGGCCATCACCCACGGAAATTGCGGACACGATGGCGATGGCGGTCGGAGCCGACCTGTTCCGGAAGGAGTATGCCGCGGTGTTCGATGGCGATGAACAGTGGCAGGCGCTCGAGGTGCCGGGTGGCTCACGGTTCGCGTGGGACAGCAATTCCACCTACGTGCAGGAGCCGCCGTTCTTCACCGACCTCGCGCCGGAGCCGCACGACCTCACCAACATCGAGGGCGCCCGCGTACTCGCGCTGCTGGGGGACTCGGTGACGACCGACCACATCTCACCGGCGGGGGCGATCCCCAAGAATGGGCCAGCCGCGACATACCTCCGCAATCACGGCGTGGAGCAGCCCGACTGGAACACCTTCGGTTCCCGGCGCGGCAACCACGAAGTCATGATGCGCGGGACCTTCGGCAACGTGCGGATCAAGAACCGCCTGGTGCCGGAAAAGGAAGGGAACTGGACCTTGCACTTCCCCAGCGGAGAGATCACCTCGATCTACGACGCCGCCATGCTGTACGCGGCCGCTGGTACGCCGCTGGTGCTCATCGTTGGCAAGGAGTACGGCACCGGATCCTCACGCGACTGGGCAGCGAAGGGGCCGGCGTTGTTGGGCGTGAAGGCCGTCATCGCCGAGAGCTACGAGCGCATTCATCGCTCCAACCTGGTTGGCATGGGCGTGTTGCCGCTGGTGTTTGAGCAGGGAGTGACCGCACAGTCCCTCGGTCTGAGGGGCAGCGAAGTGATCGCGATCACTGGCCTCTCCGACGGCATCGTGCCCGGCGGCAAGGTCACAGTGACCGCCACCTCGACGACCGGCGCCGCACCCATCAGCTTCACCGCACTCGTCCGCCTGAACTCACCTGTCGAGGTCGAGTATCTGCGGCACGGCGGGATTCTGACGCGGGTGCTGAGGCTGTTCGCTGAGAGCAGGTGAACGGAGAACGGAGAACGAGGAACATGAAACGGGCGGCTCCAGTATTGGACGCCGCCCGTTTCATGTAGACCGTTCCCCATCCACCGTTCACGGCTGCTTGTTGAACACCGACGTCGGCGACCCGATCGGATTCCCATCATAGCTCGCCTCGCGCTTGATGCTGAACGACTTGCCATCGGCCGCGAGCGTCCAGATGTCGACCTGCACCAACTCGGCGTCTCCTGCCTGGCTCCGGGAACGGATCACCATCGAGCCATTCTCCCACGTTACCACGCTGGTCTGCTCGACCATTTGACCGACGAGTGGCAGCGAATTCTTCCACGGCTTGCCATCGAAGCCGTAGACCATGTGGGCTTTGGTGACGGTGCCGGTGGTGCCGGTGGTCTCACGGTCGATGATGAACGAGTCCGTGGTCTGTCGGACCACGTAGAAGCCTGAAGCCGGGTTGAAGGTCGACGCTCCGCTCTTCGCGGCGTCGAAGTTCCATGCGCCGGTGAAATTTGCGCGGGCCAGCGCGGCTTGGGCCTTCGCCGACGAAAAAGCGACCGCCCACAGCAGCGTGGCGGTCGCGATTCGTCCTGAGATGGAACGACGAGCGGTCAACTCTTCCTGACCATCACCGATGTCGTCGACTGCACCTCATTCCCTTCCACGGTGACTGTACGCACCGAGGTCAACGTTTTGCCGTCAGCGGAGAGCGTCCAACGATCGGTCTGCACAAAGTCGGTACCCTGAATGTTTCCGCCGGCCACCATGACGAGCGCTGCCTTGTCCCACGTCGCGACCGTGCTGGTCTCGATCTCCCCGATACCCGGCAGATTGACGGTGTTCTTCCACGCCTTGCCGTCGAGTCCGACGACCACATGCGACTTGACCTCACCCATCTCCTCGCTGGTGACGGACCGATCCGCAATCAAGGTGTCGCCGTGCTGGAACATCACCCAACTGGCGGCACTGGGGAGCGTGCCACTGCTGGTGCTTTTCGCGGCATCCATCGTCCACGTGCCGGCGAAGCTGGGGTGCGCGGCGGCAGCCTGCGCATGGGCCGCGGGGACGGCGAAACCATAAATCGCCGCAGCGGTTGTGATGGAACGAGTCATGATACGCATCAGGCCACCAGATCCTTGAGTTTCTCGCCGGTCTCGCCTTCGCGAAGGCGGACGAGTGCGCGGTCGCGCAACTGACGGATTCGTTCACGGGTGACGCCCATCATGCGACCGATCTCCTCGAGCGTGCGCGGCTGACCGTCGTCGAGCCCAAAATAGAGCCGGAGGACCTTGGCATCGCGTGGCGGCAGCGAGTCGAGTGCCGCCTCGATGTCGGCGCTCTGCGAGTTGGCCATGGTATGCGCGTCGGTCTGCTCCTGCTCTGCCAGTGCGAAGCGCTCCATCCGCTCGTTGCCGTCACCCTCGCGGGTGGGATGGTCGAGCCGGACCGCTTCGGTGTTGAGCGACGAGAGCGAGCGCACCGCTTCCTCGGTCAGGCCGGTCGCCCGCGCCAGTTCCTCGGTGGTCGGCATCCGACCGAGCCGCTCCTTGAGGAGCGTCGTGGTCTTGCCGAGGCGCGAGAGATCGGCGGTACGGTTGAGGGGCACGCGCACCGGACGACCGTGCCGTGCGATCGCCGCCTGAACCGCCTGCCGAATCCACCACACCGCGTAGGAAATGAACTTCACGCCGCGATCCGGATCAAACTTCCGGGCGGCCGTCATGAGACCCAGATTCCCTTCGCCGATGAGATCGACGAGCGGTACACCACGATTCTGGAACTTCTTGGCCACCGACACGACGAAACGAACGTTGTGCCGCGCGAGACGCTCCTGCGCGAGCACGTCACCCTGAAACGCTCGACGCGCCAGTGCCATCTCTTCTTCCCGATTCAGAAGAGGGACCCTCGAGATTTCGTCCAGATAAAGATCGAGACTCTCCCGTCCCTCGTCCACGGCCCTGGCGATCTGTGCCGGGCGAAGGGTCCGCCGCTTCCCGCGAGCCCGAACTGTCACATCCTGCTCCTGTCCAGTGTGACGGCCTCTGCGGGCTGACTGGAGTCAGCCACCCGCCTCGAGTGCCATCAAGGCATAATTGCGCACAAAATAACTGCCAAAATGATTTCATGCAAGTGCAGCGATAAATCGTTGTGAAACATTGCGTTTCACCATGGGCGCCCCCGTGAAACGCCGCCGCGATGGCCACTTTCCTAGAACACCGGGCCCCGCCGCGACGTTCCCGGCCGTCGGAGGAATCCTGCCCAGACCTTGGCGCCTGGGGTCAACCCATAAGACGAGTGGAAACGGGAGAACGTGACAGTGGAATCGTGAATGGACTTTCCCCCATGGCCCGGACACTTTCTCCCCATGCGAGAACGCGCCATCGCCTTTGCGCCGGGTTCGGTGGGAAACGTCGGTCCCGGCCTCGACATTCTGGGGCTGGCGGTCTCGGACCTCGGCGATGAAGTCGAGTTGGAGTGGCGTGACGATCAGGCCATGGTGGTCACTGAGCCAGGCCACCCCGACCTGCCATCCCACCCGGACCAGCATGCGGCCGCAATCGCGGCCACCGCCGTCCTCCGGCGCGTCGGCCTGCAGCGGGGGTTCTCACTCCGGCTCCGAAAAGGTCTCCCTCTCAGCGGTGGCCAGGGCGGGAGCGCGGCCTCGGCGGTGGCCGGCGCCGTTGCCGCTGATTTCCTGGCTGAATCCGGCCTGTCGCAGACTGCGCTGCTGGAATGCGCCCTTGAGGCCGAATCCGCCGTCGCCGGGCGCCACGCCGACAACCTCGCCCCTTCACTGCTCGGCGGCCTGGTGCTGGTCCGATCCCTCTCCCCCATGGATGTCATCCGGCTCCCGGTGCCCCCCTCGCTCCGGGTGGTGCTGGTGCATCCCGACCAGCGGCTGCAGACGCGGGACGCCCGAGCGGTCCTCCCCACCTCCCTCCCCCGGGAACTCGCGCTGAGCCAGGCCGCCAATATCGCAGCGATGGTGGCCGGTGCCTGCCTGGGGGATCTCGCCCTCCTGGGGCGAGGACTCGACGACCAGATCGCCGAACCGGCCCGGGCGCACCTGCTCCCGGGCTTCCTGGTCGCGAAGCAGGCCGCAATGGCTGCCGGCGCACTCGGGTGCTCGATCAGCGGTGCCGGGCCGACAGTCTTCGCGCTGGTCGACGGGGACGAGATCGGAGCACGCGTGGCCGCCGCGATGGTGGCGGCCTACGGCGGCGAGAAGCTTTCGGCGTTGGCGCGAGTGGCCGCGGTGGACCTCATCGGCGCCACCGTCCGATGACGACACGCAGCTGGCAACAATGCGATGCCTGCGGCGAACGATTGGATGAACGCGCCGCCGACACGAAGTGCCCACACTGTGATGGGCTCCTGTCGGTGCAGCACGCCGCGCCAACGGAGTCGGGGCTCGCACTCCGCCAACGCTTCGATGCGCGCCACGCGATCCGCGGCAACGCCTCAGCAGTCTCCGGGGTCTGGCGATTCGCTGAACTGGTGCTGCCCTCAGCGCTCGCCGAGGCGGTCTCGCAGCCGGAAGGCAACACACCGTTGCTCTCGCGTCCCTCACTCGCCAACTGGTGCGGCTCCGCCGCGCTGCAGATCAAGCATGAGGGGCAGAATCCCACCGGCTCCTTCAAGGATCGCGGGATGACTGTTGCCGTGACGCAGGGGCGGCGTATTGGAGCTTCCGCCGTGGCGTGCGCATCCACCGGGAACACGAGTGCTTCACTGGCAGCCTATGCCGCACTTGCTGGCCTACCGGGGCTCACCTTCGTTCCCGAGGGTCAGGTTGCGCTGGGCAAGTTGACCCAGACGCTGGCCTATGGCGCACGCACGCTGCTGGTGGACGGCGACTTCGACGCCTGCCTCCGCCTGGCGCAGCAGGTGAGTGCAGAGCTTGGCGTCTACCTCGTGAACTCGATCAACCCGTTCCGCATCGAGGGGCAGAAGACCATCGTCTTCGAACTGCTTCAGCAGCTGGCTTGGGAGGCGCCCGACTGGATCGTTCTGCCCGCAGGCAATCTTGGCAACGTCGCCGCATTCGGGAAGGCGATCGTGGAGGCCCACGCGCTTGGGCTGATCACCAGCAGGCCACGACTTGCCGCAGTGCAGGCGGCTGGGGCTGCACCATTCGCGGCGGCATTCGCGCGCGATTTCGATCGCCTGCAACCGGTCACCGCCGAGACGATCGCGACGGCGATCAAGATCGGGGCACCGGCATCGTACCTCCGCGGCGTTCGCGCGATCCGGCAGACCCGTGGCACCGTCACGAGCGTCACCGACGCCGAGATTCTGGAGGCCAAACTGGCGATCGACTCGGCGGGCGTCGGCTGCGAGCCCGCGAGTGCCGCCGCGCTGGCCGGGGTGCGGCAGCTGGTTGGGCGGGGAATCATCTCGCCCGAGGAGCGGGTAGTGGCGGTCCTCACTGGCCACCTGTTGAAGGACCCGGGCATCCTCCAGCGCATCCACCAGGGGAGCGAGGAGGGGCTTCCAACCGGAAACCAGCCGATCCGCATTCCGCCCACCATTGAGGCGGTTCGCCGCGTTCTCGAGCCGCCGCGGTAGCAGGATGGCTCTGGAGCGTGGCTTCACCTCGACAGATCAGCCAGGACTTGTGGGGCCGCCACGACATATTCGGCAGATTTATCGCGGGCTCCAAGCCACACCTTTCGGGGAACTCCCGCCACAACATGGAGTTGCCGGTTCGCTCGGGTTCGCGGCACCGCGCTTGCAAACTCTGACCGGTTACGGCCACCAACCGGCCGGATTCTGGGGGAACCATGCGTAACAGATGGAACCGTGGGCTCATGGCGATTGGCCTCACCGCCGCACTGGCGTCCCCCGTTCTCGCCGACGGACCGACCAAGCCCTATCCCACCGACTTTGGCCTCGCCTCCGCGTTGCTGGCCGCAGGCAACCAGGTCTCGGTGGACTACTACGGATGGGAAGCGACGACCGTTTTCGGCCATCGCATTTATGCGATGACCGTGAGTCAGTACATGGCCGATCAGGCGATGGGCTGTTTCGCGTTCTATGAAGTGTTCCGCACCGGCTGCCAGGACGCGAGCACGAGCGACCTCGGCGGTCTGGGTGGACTGCAACTCTTCGACAAGCCGCTCGGCGTCAGCAACAATCCGTTCCTCGCCTCGCCGGAGACGGTCACCTTCGGGTGGACCCCGGGCGCCGAGATCGTCTTCGCGCTGATGGTCTATCAGGGAGACGGCACCGGCCAGAGCGATTTCGGTCCGCAATACAACTGGTGGTTCTCCGGCGATCCGACGCGCAACGCCGATGGACTGGCGCACGTCGGTTTCTTCTCGCCGGTGCTCTTCCCCAATGGCGTGCCGGGCAACGGTGGCGAGGGGCTCGTCCCGAACACGGCCGACAAGTTCCTCTTCGGTTTTGAGGATGTCTACTACATGGAAAGCGATTGGGACTTCAACAACTCGCTCTTCTCGGTCGATGGCGAGACTATCGCTCCGCCGAGCGACGTGGTTCCTGAGCCCGTCACGCTGACCTTGCTGGCCACCGGGCTGGCCGGAGTCGGTGCCCTCCGTCGCCGCCGGCGGAAGAGTTCCGCACCGGGGTGACCGTCACCGAGCAGCACGCTCCCCCGTGTCACGGCATGTTGAGGCCGGCCTTCCAGGCCGGCTTTGTCGCGTTCCTCATGGGACTCGCCGCCCAGTGGTGGTCGATTCACACGGGAGTGGTCTTCGCGTTCTGGGACGCCCAGGCCCACCTCGACATCGCGCGCCGCGTGGTGGACTCCACCACGCCAGGGCCGCAGATGCTCGGCACCGTCTGGCTGCCCATACCGCACCTGCTGATGCTCCCCTTCACGCTCATCGATGCGTGGTGGTGGTCGGGGCTCGCGGGCGGGGTCGTCGGACTTATCGCGTTCGTGGCGACGGTCACCTCACTGCACGTCCTGCTGGTGCGTCGCATGGATGCGCAGATGGCCTGGATCGGCACGGCGTTCGTGTTGTGCAATCCTTCACTGCTCTACCTTCAGACCACCGCGATGACCGAACCGGTGCTGCTCGCCTTCCTGGTCGGCTCGGTGGTGGCGCTGGACCAGTGGAACGCCAGCGGATCGCGCGCGGCACTGTGGGTTGCGGGCGCACTCGCTGCCTTGAGCATCGGTTCGCGCTATGACGGATGGTTCTTCTCGCTGATGGCGGCGCCAACCGTGGCGTGGCTATCGTGGCGGCACCGTCGGCCTTGGGTGCGTGCCACGCTGCGCTTCGCCCTGCCATGCGCCGTGATGGTGGCGGCATGGCTGGTCTTCAATTGGGTGTACTTCGGTGACCCGCTCGAGTTCCAGCGTGGCGTCTGGTCGGCGCAGGCCCAACAGGCGCAGTCCGCAGCGATGAGCGCGCTGCCCACCAAGGGGCACCTGGGGGCGTCGCTCGCAGTGTACCTCGGAGCGACGATCCTGAGCTCCGGCGTGGTGCTCACCGTGACGGGACTGCTGGCGATTCCCATGGCAGCGTGGCGCTTTCGGGAGAATGCACCTGCCCTGCTCCTCCTCTCCGTACTCCCGTTCAATGTTCTCGCGCTGGTGGCGGGCCAGAGCACCATCCAGCTGCCATGGCGCGACCCTCCCGGGATCCTGAACCTTCGGTACGGGGTGATGCTGCTTCCCGCTCTGGTGGTCGCCCTTGCCCTGATGGCTGCCCAGCTCGCCCGTCGGGGGGAAGGCTGGCGTCGGGGCACGCAACTCGCTGCTCTGGTGGTCCTCGCCGGGCAGGTGGCGCTCTTTGCTGTGAATTGGCCTGCAAACGTTGGCGCCCTGCGGGAAGGCATCGCGATCCGCGATGGCGACCGTCGGCAACAGGAGGCCTCGGACTGGCTGACCGCGCACTACGATGGCGGGCGGATTCTGGTCGACGAGGCGGTGAACCTGAGCCCGCGGACACGGATCCCCCTGCGGGATCGGATCTACCAGTGGACCTGGCAACTGGGTGCCGAGGCGTTGGCCTCGCCAGAATCGGCGGTGGACTGGGTGATCGTGGATCAGCATCACGCTGCCGGTCGAGTGGCTCATGCGATCGATGGCCGGGAGGCGTTCGCTACTCGATTTGACCGGGCGTTTGAGCGGGACGGGTTGGAGATCTGGCGGCGCCGATGACGGCACCGCTGACTGAAGGAGGACTTGTGCGTACCCATCGAAGCCACCGCCGGCGTGACTCCGTGATCGGACTTCTGGCGCTCGCGGCACTGCTTGCGTCGTGTGGGCGAAAGGCGCCAGGCAGCCCGGCGCCCCAGGCGCCGCTTCCTGCCGCCGTGGACTCGGCCGCCGTCCTCACACAGCGGACGCCCGGCGCGGGTGCTGGTCGCGTTGGCAACGACACGACGTCGGCCGAGGTGATGCCCACGGTGATTGCGGCGGGGCGGAGTGCCGACAGCATTGCGCTCGCGCCGTTGCTGCTCTCGTTCCGACAGATGGGATATCGCGACGGTGTGACGCTCTACGGCACGGCCGATGAGGCAACGGTCGCCATTCCGGTCAATGATGGATTGCACCCGACGGAATTCCGGATTCGGCTCATGCCGACACCTCGCATGCCGGCCGGGACGCTCACCCTTCGTCAGCGGGACCACATTCTCGCCCTGCGCGAGGTCAGTGACACCACATCGCTGATTACGCTCCCGCTCAGCCAGGCCGTGATCGAGGATGGCAAGGTAACGGTGACGTTCGCGCTCTCGATTCCGGGACGCGAGGCGTGTCAGGCACCACTCTACTATCGCACCGTGCTCACGCCGGAATCGCAGGTCGCCTTCATCGGTACGCCCGACACGACCGAGGCGGTCAACGGCTTCTTCCAGCCGTGGGTGGACCACGTCACCTTTTACCTGGCCGATCATCCCTCGCTCGATGCCTCGCAGGCGGCGCTCGACGCCTCTGCCTTTGTCGCGCGACACTACCGCGGGATGACGACGACGTTCGACATCAAGGCGCTGCCCCCGGTCGGGGTACCGCTCCCGGAACCGGATCCCTACGATCGCGCCGTGGTCTGGTCGCCGACCGGATCGACCGCCGTGGTGAGGCCGGAGCACGGTCGCGGGACGGTACTTGCGATCGCGGCGCGCCGTGATGCCCGACAGCTCTTCACTCTCGCCGAGGGGAGCAACGCCGTGGCCGCCGGGAGCTTCCGCGCCGGCACGGTGGATCTCGACCACAACACGCCCGACCCTTCGCGCACGGTCCGCACGCTGGCCGAGCTGGGCTTTGACACGCGCACGGTCGAGGGCAACTCGCTGATCATTGCGTCGTACCCCTTTGCGCTGGCCGACTTCGGCGGCGCGGCAACACCGACGGCGTTCCGGATCGTGGCGCGGCACTCGGTGCTGCCCCCGAATGCCAACGGCTCGGTTCGCATCCACCTCAACGGCGCCCTGATCACCTCGCGCGCCCTCAATCACGGCGAGCTCGACTTCGTGGTGTCCCTGCCAGCGCACCTGCTCCGCCGCGACAACGTGCTCGATGTCCGTTTCCAGGTGACCCTGGTCGAGGGCCAGTGCCTCATTGGCGGCCAGCTGTTCACCGCGACCATCGACAACGCCTCGGCGTTCGTCGTTGATGGCAGTGCGTCGCAGGCTCCCGGCTTCGCGCGATTCCCCTCGTCGTTCGTGCCGGCGTTCTCGGTGCTGCTCGAGCCGCGCGACCGCTTCCGCGTGGAGATCGCCTCCTCGGTGATTGGCGCGATGCAGCAGACCACGCACACCCCGCTGGCGCCGGCCCTGGCGCGAGACCGCGAATCGGCGGTTGGTCCCCTGCTTGCCGTGGGCACTTCGTCGTTGGCCAAGGCGCTCGACGCGCCGCTCCAGTCCGACGGCTTCCGACTCCGCGATCGCAGCGGCAAGGTGTGGGACGAGTTCACACCCGACGGTGGCTACGGCGCCATGCAAGGGTGGGAGAGCGGCGGTCGTGATATCCTGCTGCTGCACCACACCAAGGACAACGGCCAGCCGCTCGCCGACCTGGTGCGCGAAGCGCTCGCCCCCTACGGCTGGTTCGGCGTGCGCGGCGATCTGGCGGTGCGGGGCCCGCACGGCCCGCTGCGCAGCCTGACCATCGCGAACGCCGGCTGGCGCCTTGAGGCAGAACCCGGGGCGGCGCCTTCATTCTTCGTGCGGTACAAGACGATCATCTTCGGCGTCGCGCTGGTGCTGCTGGTTGCGCTGCTGATCTGGCTCTCCCCGCGCGTCGTGCGTCGTGAGCTCGATTCGGCTGGGTGAAGCCCTCGTCCAGCGAGGATTGATCAGCGAGCGACAGCTCACCACCGCCCTCCAGCAGCAACAGCGGACCGGGGAGCGGCTCGGACGCCTGCTCCTCATCCTCGGCTACATCCGGCGACTCGACCTCGCGCGGGTGCTGGCCGAGTTGTGGGATCTCCCGTTCATCACCATTGACGAGCGGGTAGTTGACCCGGCGGTGAGCCAACGGTTCCCGCTCGACGCCACGCTCCGCTACCGCGCCATTCCACTCAGCGACGACGGCACCAAGGTCACGGTGGCCGTTGCCGATCTTTCCGACAGTGAGTTGCGGCGGACGCTCGAGGTGGTCTATCCCGACCGGCACCTCGATTTCCGGGTGACGACCGAGTGGGATCTCGACCGGGCGATCGCGCTGGTCCACCGGCGCAAGGTGGTGGACACCTCGATCTACGGACTCTACTTCCGGGAACAGAGTGAGAGCGCCTTCACGGTGTTCACCTTGCCGCAATACCTGGTGTTTGCCGCGATGCTGGTCGGACTCCTCATCGCGCTATGGCTGGCGCCGCTGCAGGCGCTCTTCCTGTTGAACATTCCGATCACCTTCTTCTTCCTGACCGTGATCCTCTTCCGCACTTGGGTGGGCGTCACCGGCGCGTCGGCGGAAACGGCGATCTCGATCAGCAAGGAAGAAGTGGACGCGCTGGACGAGCGGAGCCTGCCGATCTACACCATCCTGGTGCCGGCGTACCGCGAGGAGCGGGTGATCGCCAAGTTACTGGGTTCGCTCGGCGCGCTCGACTATCCGGCCGACAAGCTCGACATCGTGCTGCTGTTCGAGGAAGACGATCCGGCCACGCTCGCTGCCGCGAAGGCCGCGGCCCCGTCGGCCAACGTGCGCTTCATGATTGTCCCGGCCGGCGAGCCCCAGACCAAGCCCAAGGCCTGCAACGTCGGCCTGCTCTTCGCCCAGGGCGAGTTCCTGGTCATCTACGACGCCGAGGACCAGCCGGAGCCCGACCAGCTGAAGAAGGCGCTGCTCGCCTTCCGTCGCGGACCAGCGGAACTCGCCTGTGTGCAGGCAGCGCTCAACTACTACAACTGGAACGAGAACTTCCTCACCCGGATGTTCACGCTCGAGTACTCGTTCTGGTTCGACTACCTCCTGCCGGGGCTTGACAAGCTGCGCCTGCCGATTCCGCTCGGCGGCACCAGCAATCATTTCCGCACCGACGCGCTGCGCACGCTCGGCGGCTGGGATCCGTTCAACGTGACCGAAGATGCCGACCTGGGGATCCGCGCGGCGATGCACGGCTACCGGGTCGGCATCATCAATTCCACCACGTACGAGGAAGCCAACAAGCAGCTCGGCAACTGGATCCGGCAGCGCTCGCGCTGGATCAAGGGATACATGCAGACGGCGCTGGTGTTCTCGCGTGATCCGCTCGGCCTGGTGCAACGGGTCGGCTGGCGACAGAGTCTGGGGTTTGCGCTGCTGATCGGCGGCACGCCGCTGATCTTCCTGATCCAGCCGATCTCGATCGTGCTGACCATCACCTGGCTGTTCACGCGGACCACGGCGCTCGACTCGCTCTTTCCGCCGGTGATCCTCTACCTGTCGCTGTTCAATCTGTTGATCGGCAACGCGCTCGCGATCTACGTCAACATGTTCGCAGTGTTCAAGCGGCGACTCCACTTCCTGGTCCTGTTTGCCCTGTTCAATCCGGTGTACTGGCTGCTCCACTCGATCGCCTCCTTCAAGGCGCTCGGGCAACTCTTCACGCAGCCGTACTACTGGGAGAAGACGACCCATGGCCTCACCCGCCACGACCTTTCCGTCTGAGCCGCGCGCGCCGCGGTGGGTCCGCGGATTGCTGGCATTGGTCGCCGCGGCGCCGCTCCTGGGCGTGGCCCTACTGTTGGCGCATGACGGGTGGCGGAGCGACATCCACGGCGCGTTCATCTCTCGGGTGCTCTTTGCGGCGGACCGGGGTCAGCTGCAGCTACTCGGCTTCGAGTACCCGCCGCTGCCGTTCCTGCTGCTCCTGCCGTGGGCGACGGACACCTGGGCGATCATTCTCGGTGCCGGCGCCATCTTTGGCCTGGCGTGGCTGGTGCTCGACGACTGCACCGCTCACCGTTCGATGCTGCCGTTCGTGCTGCTGGTGGGAATGCTCTGGACCCCCCTCGGGATCTCGCTGGTGGCTAGCGATTTCAACGAGGCCGTCGGCCTCCTGGCACTCTACGTCGCATGGCGGCACTACCGTCGCTGGTGGGAGACGCGACGCACCATTCACGGCCTGCTCACGGGGCTCTGGCTTGGCCTGGCCTTCTACACCTCGCCACTCGGCCTCGCGCTCGCCCTGGTGGCCGGCGCAATCTTGCCGCTGATCTTCCCGCGGCTGCAGATTCCGCCCTTCGCATCACAGCTGGTGCTGCTGGGCTTCCCCGGTATCGCGGCAACAGCGACTTGGGCCTATCTCTCCTGGGTGTTCACGCATCGAGTGGCCTTCCCGTTCACGCCATGGGAGCCCGTCTCACCGGGGTTCGTCACCATCCTGACCTGGGCGCTGCCCTACCTGCTCGTGGCGATCTTCGCGCTCATGCGCCCCAAGGCCACCACCGCAGGCATGGTGCTTCCGTTTCTGCTGCTGGTGGCGGCGAACCGGGCCGGTTGGCATTTCTCGCTCGCCTTCGCGGCGGGGCTGCTGACGCTGGTGGCGATCATCGCCCTGCCGAAAGAGCTGCATCGCGCCGGTCGCGCCGCCGTGCTGGTGGTCGTGGCGGTCCAGGCGGCACTCGCCTGGTGGTTGATCGGCTGGCCGACCACCACCACGGCCGACCGAGCGGCGCGAGCGGTGGCCGTCTCGCTCGCCGACGCCCCGGCACGCAGCATCCTCATCGACGACCGCTGGGCACCGGAACTGTTCAAGTGGGCACCCTCGATGGCGCCGTATCTCACCACCCGTGACGTGGGCTTCGACCTCGCCCTGGCGGACCCGATCTCGAAGGTCGAATACGTCCTGGTTACGACGGATGACGATGGCCTCACGCTCAATGCCGACCTGCATCCACCGGTGGGGTTCGTGCTCGACTGGAGCTGGGATGGCTACACCCTGTACCGTCGCCCGGACGTGAAACGCATCAGCGTCCGGTATGACGCCGTGATTACGGCGACGACGAGGGAGACACCACGATGAAACGCACCCTTGCCCTGCTCCTCCTCGCGGCCCCGGTGGCACTGCCGGCACAATGGACGGTGAAGCCCGGGGGATGGTTCATGTCACAGGGGTTGAATCGCGGACATTTTCCCGATCGATTCTCCGCCGATCAGGGCGCGACCGAGAACTCGCTGCAGAAGGTCGACTGGGGGCTCTACTTCCTCTACGGCTGGAAGGAAGGCCTCTCGGTCGGGCTCGGGCAGGGCTTCGCCCACCTTGAAGATCGGCGCAACGGCACCAGCACCACCACGACGGGCTTCGGTGCAACCGGCATCTTCGTGATGAAGCGACTCGCCCAAGGCAAGGCGGGCATCCTCACGATCCAGCCGCGCGTGGACCTGCCCCTGCTCTACGACGTGAACGCGCGGCCGGTGCTGGGACCGGTCAAGACCGAGGCAGAGATCCGGCTGCTCTATGGCACCGGCTATGGTATTCGCGGTCACCGGGGCTGGATCTCCACGGCGGTGGGCGGCTCGGCGTGGCGGCATGGCGATGACGAGATCCGTTACGACGGCACCATCGGACTGGACACCGGGAATCATTTCCTGTTAATGGCGCAGGCGTTCAACGTCGTGGGACTCCGCCGCGGTGGCGGAATCGACTACAGCGCCACCAAGCTCGGCGGCTCGCTCGTCTGGCACGTGAGCGAGGCGGTCGGGCTGGTGGGTGGGTACTATGCCGGAGTCTCCGGGAAGAACACCGCCAGGGAACGGACCGCCTCGCTGGCGATCTGGATCAACCACGATCCGCGAACCGGGACGCCACCGCAAACCCCACACTGATGCTCAGGATTCCAGCCGGTGGCCTTGACCGCACCGCGCCAGCCCCTGAGCTTCAGCAGACGCGTGTGCCTTCCCCCCACCCGGCATGCGTTGAGTTTCCAAGACCCCGGAAGAGGACGTCGCATGCGTTGGCACCACCGACTCGCAGGCCTTGCAGCATTCGTCATCACCATCGCCACACCGCTCTCGGCCTCCGGCCCGGGAAAGGTCTGCAAGGGTGAAGACGCCCCGATGAAGATGGTCGTCGACTCCGTTCATCACCAATGGATCCTCACCCTCGGGCCCTGCCGCATCGAGCCCATGGACATGTCGATGATGAGCATGCCCGGCATGGCCATGGGGGGCGAGTACTCGGGCAAGGTCGACATCCAGATGCGTTTCCTCTGGCCGATGGCCGCCTACCTCCGCGGCTTCGATCTCACCATTCTCGACAGTCTCGGCCGCACCCTCCCGCAGCCCACCATGCACCATATGGAGTTGCTCAACTTCGATCGCCGCCAGCTGATCTATCCGATGGCCGAACGGATTCTCGGCATCGGCGAGGAGACGGAACCGGCATTCATCCCCAAGACGGTCGGCCTGCCCATCAAAGCCGGCACCCACATGGGCCTCTACATCATGTGGAACAACGAGACCGACACCGACATGGACGGGATCTACCTCCGGCTGCGGATGCCCTGGTCGCCGATGAACATCACCCCCAAGCCGGTGAAGGTGCTGCCGTTCAAGCTCGATGTGAACCTGCACAACGGTCGAGGCGACGGTTTCGACTTCCCCAGTGGATCGGGGTCGAAGTCGACCGAGTTCACCGTGCCGATCGCCGGTCGCCTCATCGCCATTGGCGGGCACCTCCACGACTACGGCAAGGAACTGCGGATTGAGGACGTGAAGACCGGACGGGTGATCGCCCGGGTGGTCGCAAAGCGCACGCCCGACGGGCACGTCACCGGGGTGACGCACCAGCTCTTCGGCGTCCTGGGACGAGGCCCACACCTGCGACCAGGCCGGACCTACCGTGTGGTGGCGGCCTATTCCAATCCCTCGAAGCAGCCGATCGTTGGCGCCATGGGGGTCGTCGGTGGCATCTTCGCGCCCGACGACATGACCAAGTGGCCCGCGG
The DNA here is from genome assembly GCA_038205305.1 of Gemmatimonadales bacterium. Classification (GTDB taxonomy): domain Bacteria; phylum Gemmatimonadota; class Gemmatimonadetes; order Gemmatimonadales; family GWC2-71-9; genus Palsa-1233. Next base: position 6,832 of record JBBRBZ010000037.1, on the reverse strand, counting down.
TAGACTATGCCAATCCTGAGTACGTCAAGGACCTCGGCGACATCCCGCCGCCGAACACGTGGGGCAAGCTGCCGTCACACCAGTAGGCCGCGGGACGATAAGCGGAAGGGGGCTAGCCCCTCTCGCTTATCGCTTCAACGCCCGCGCGGCATCGATGGCGGTCTTCAATTCGGTGTAGGAGGTTGGGTCGATCTCGTTGAACGGCTTCATGATGTGGGAGATCTTCCCGGTCGGATCAATGACATACACGGTCCGATTGTGGTAGCCCCGGCCCCACGTGCCGTACTCCTGGCCAACCGGACCGCCGCTGTCGCTGAGGAAGCGCCAGACGAAATTGGAGTCCTTGGCCCACGACGCCTGCGCTTCGGGCTTGTCGGCGCTGATCGAGAAGAGCGCGACGCCCTTGCCGCCGTTGAAGAGGGTGGCGTACTGATCGCGATAGTGCGTCATCTGGATGGTGCAACCGCTGGTCCGCGCTCGAGGGAAGAAGGCGAGCACGACGGTCTCCCCGCGCATCTCCTTCAAATGCAGCGGCGTCTTGGCCACACCCGCTGCCGTACTTGCCGGAAGGGTGAAATCGGGAGCCATGTCGCCGACCTTGAGCGCGGGCACCATCGCATCCTGTGCCGTGGCAGACGCTGGCAACGCCGTGGCCACCAGAGCGACTGCCGCGAAGAGCATCATTCGTTTCATCGTTACCTGCCTCCCGTGCGGACGATGCGCCAGACCTTGCCAACCTGGTCTGACGCGAGATAGATGGCATTCCCTTCCGGGGCGACGGCGACCCCGCTCAACTTGATCTGCCCGCTGGTGCCTTCGCCGGCACCCTTCGCGAACGTCGAATACTCTCCCGTTGCCTTGCCGTTCCGGAACGGAATGAAGACGATGCGAAAGCCGTCCTGCGGCAACGGCGCGCGATTCCATGAACCATGGAAGGCGAGGAAGGCGCCGCTCGCGTAGGCCGAGCCGAGCGAGTTGTGCACTGGCACGAAGGTTAGCTGCAGCGGTGCCCAATGTCCCGGGAAGGCGATGGCCGGCTGCGTCTTCTCCGCACACGGACCCTGTTTGACGTTGTCGCCGCCGTATTCCGGAGCGAGTTCCTTTTTCTTCGCGATCGGATCGTAATAACAGTAGGGCCAGCCGAAATCACTGCCCTTGGTCAGCATGCCGAATTCTTCCGCTGGTTCCTCGGCGTTGTCCTCGACCGTATACCCGGGCCACTGCCCCAGCTGATCCCGTCCATGAGTCGCCCCCCAGAGCACGCCCGTCGTCGGCTCGACGGCGATCGCCATGCCGTTGCGGAAGCCGGTGACCCAGCGCTCGCCGTCCGCTTCGGTCTGCCCCGCCTTCATCCCGTCGAAGCGCCAGATTCCCGCCCGCTGGTCGAGGTCGGCACAATGCGCCAACGGCTCGAGCACGGCGTCGCCCTTCCGGGGCGTACCGGCGCCCACGCAGACATTCCCCGGGGAGCCGATGTCCACGAACAGTGAACCATCCTTGCCCAGGGTGATCGGTTTCGCGGTGTGCCCACCAGTGGGGAGGCCTCCGACAATTACGGTTCCCTCATCGCTCGGCAGCAGCGCACCGGGGTGCCAGGCGAAGCGGACCACTTTGTCGTTGGGTGCGTAGTAGATGGCGTCGGCAGCGAGGGCGATACCAGTGCCCGACCCGTAGCTCGCGCCGAAGCTCACGGTCGAATCGGCATGGCCATCACCATCGCGGTCGCGGAGCGCCATGACTCCGGTCCGTGGTCCCGAGACAAACACGTCGCCCTTCGGGCCGACAACGACATGCCGTGCGCCGGCAACATTCGCGAAGAGCGTGGCACAGTATCCGGCCGGCAGAACCAACCCCGCGTTGCCAGGGTCGCAGGCCGGGGCCGAGTGGGACGAGGCGGCGAGCAGAAGTGCACCAGCCGCCAAGGGCGTGATCAGCAGTGGGAGACGTCGCATGGTGAAGTAGGCGTCCGGGTTTGGAGAGGGAAGATCGCAACGGGCACAACAAAATACTACGCTTTCGCTCGCCAATACGTTCCGGGGCGTTACGGTGCTCGCCTGGTCGGTGGATGGGGCTCGATCCGATAGATCCGGCCATGGTCGTCATCGGCGACGTAAATGACGCCATTCGGCGCCACTGCGACCCCGGACAACCTCAATGAGCCCGGAGGCGCTTCACTGCGCAACATGATCCGGAAGGCTCCCGCCGGCCGTCGAAAGTCGTCGAACGCGATGAAGATCAGGAAGTGGCCGTCCTCCGGGAGCGGAGCGCGGCTCCGGGAGCCGTGGAAGGCGATCAGGAGCCCATTTTGATAGCCCGCCGGCAACTCGCTCCCGGTGATGGCCATTGCCATGGGAGCCCAGTGCCCGGGGAAACCCATCACCGGTCCGGTCTTGAGTGAGCAATCCACCTCCGGCGTGGCGGCGTACTCCGGCGAGCGGACCAGATTGGTGCCGGTCCGAGTGTAGGTGCCGTGGCAGTACGGCCAGCCGTAGTCGCCATTGGGGACAATCCGCTCGAGCATCTCCGCGGGCTGGAGCGCCGACTCGGCATCGTTCCATCCCCAGGTCTTATTCAGGTAGTCGCGGCCGTGCGTGGCGGCCCAGAGATGATCGGTGACCGGATCGATCGCCATCGCCTCCGCATTGCGCAATCCGGTGGCGAAGCGATGACCGGGCCATGGCGTGGTGCCATCACGCGTGGGGTGAAAGACCCAGATGCCGGCGCGCCGCTCGAGTTCGGCACAGGGCCACTTCCCCGGCGAACTCGGGGCGCGATCCTTCACCTGACAGTTGTCGGTCTCGGAGCCGATGCTGACGTAGACAGCGCCATCACGTCCGATCGCGATCCCCTTCATGGTGTGTGCCGAGCCGAACGCCCCGACGGGGAGATTCGGCGCGAGCCACTCTCCGGTGGCACTCGGCTCGGCCGCACCGCTGGGCCAGCGGTAGCGGATGACGCCCTTGTCGGCGGCGAAGTAGAGCCAGTCATTCGCCCACGCGACGCCAGTGCCGCTCTCCTCCGGGCCGAAGCGAACCACCTGATCCACCCTGCCATCGCCGTTGGTGTCACGGAGTCGGACCAGCCCGGGTTCGCTGTTGAGCCCAGCCACCACCACGCCGTTGGGCAGCACCGCAAGGTGACGGACCGGCCCCAGCGAATCGGCGAAGAGTCGCACGCAGAACCCGGTCGGCACCACCAGCGGCGTCAGGTAGCCGTCGCAATCGCGCGACTGCGCCCGGAGTGGAGCGGCTGCAATGAACGAGAGCAGGAGAAGACGCCGGATCACGGGGCGATACCCTCGCAGGAAGTCGGGTGTGGGCGACTGGTACTGTCCACGCTCGCGGTCGGGTTCGCAAAGATCTGCCCGCCCGGTCGAGTGAAGTGCGGCCAGCCACCCTGCCAGCACTCGAACAGCCAGATCCGTTTCGGCACCAGCGTGGGATTGGAGCCCCCCGCGACGACGCGTTCGCCTTGCGTCACGCGACCGAAGTATGGCACCAGGACGCTCGCAATGGACGTCTCAGCCGAATCGTCAAGCACAAGGAGAAGTCCATCTCCCGGACGGGCCTGCTGTGCGAAGGTGGGCCAGAAGTCGTACTGATTCGCCCGGCTCTGGATGTTGAGCGAGAACACGAATGGATGCCCCTTCAGATGGAAAGCAAGCTGCGATGCATCCTGGAAGCGATTGCCCGCCACCCACGTCGCCCGGGAACCGACCTGCTCGCGCGCCGCATCGACGCGGGCCGCGACCTCGTCCCAACCGTGCCCGCGGCGAATTGGATCGTCGAGCGCGGCGATCGGCAACACCGGAACGAGTGTCTGCAGATAAACCAATAGCACCATCGCGCCGCCGAGTGCGAGTCCCGCGCTCAACCAACGACGCGACATGGCCCCCTCACTGCGCACGGCAAGCAGCACGGCCGCTGGCGGATACGCCATCATCACCCAATTCACCTCCATCGGGTGGCGCAGCGCCGCCACGGCGAACCAGAAGAAGGTCACGGCGGAGGTGATGCCGAGCAGATACTGGCGCGGTTCACACTTCGCCCGCAGCGTGGCCCAGACGGCCCCGCCCAGTAGCACGAAGAGCAGCGGCGAGACCATCGCCGCCTGCCCTGCCCCATACTCGAGCACGCGCCCCGCTGCACTGCCGTGCTCGACCCCGAGTCCGCGCTGCAGCGCGAAGGTGAGCAGGACCCAGCCATGATCACGATTCCAGAGCACCAGCGGAATGATCACCACGGCGGTCACGACGCAGGCAAGATACGGACCCACCTCGCCAAACCGCCCCCGCAACTGCCTGTGCGACAGGAGCGCGAGCAGAATCCCGATCGGCACCAGGATGGCCAGCTCCTTCGACAGTGCCGCGAGGCCGAGAACGCCACCCGCCAGCAGCCACCACCGCAGGGCGGCGCGACTGCCGACTGGTTCCTGCAGGGCGTTGTCCACCAGCACCAGCACGGCCATCGCCGTGAGATAGAGGGCGGTGTCGGGCGTGGCCAGCATCATCCAGTTGGTGAGCAACGGCATGCACGAAAGAATCAGCGCCGCGCGCAGTGCCGCACCGTTGCCACCGAACCGCCGCGCAAGCGTGACCGCGAGCAGGGCACCACCCAGATTGGCGAGCACCGCCATGCTGCGGACGCCCAGGCTGGTCACGCCGAAGAGTGCGACGCCGACTCGGACAAGCAGGGCGACGCCCGGAGGATGATCGAAGTAGCCCCAGGCCAGGTGGCGCCCCCATTCCCAGTAGAGGCTCTCGTCGCCGTCGAGCGGGCTTAGTGCCCCGACGATCAACTGGAGCAGCGCGGCAACCACCAACACGATCACGGCCGTACCGGGGAACCCCGCTGCCGCACGCCGCTCCGATGACGCCCTCACTGTGCCGTCCGAAAGGTGAAGCCCTTGCCGATCACGATCACCCAACCGGCGTTCTCGACATCATTCGCGAAGCGGTGGACCAGGTCGATCCGCGTGGTGCGAAGATCGGCCTGACGGGTCGGGCCGATGCGCAGCCCCACGCCGGCGTCGGTGCCGCTGCGGGCAGGGGATCCGGCAAACCACGCTCCGCCTCGATCGACGAACGCTGCGAGCCCGACACCGGCCAGCTTTCCGAGATCGGGCGCCAGCGTGAAGCGATACTCCGCCGTCGCGAGCCACGTCCGATCGCCGGTGAAGGCGTGCGAATGGAATCCGCGCGGGCCATACCCGAAGCCAAGATCGAACTCGCTACCGGCCGCGACTCCCGTCGCCCACCCCGCCTCGGCGTGCAGCAGCAGGCGCTGGCGCTCACCACCCGGCTTGAGGACCGCGGTCGCCGCCACGATGGCGGTACCCGAATCGAGCCCGGCGGCGCTGAAGATCCCCCCCGCGCGGCCCTCCAGAAATCCGAACCCGGCGGGAATGGGAGCGCCGATTCGCGCTGATGCCGACGGCCCGATGCCATCGTGCGCATAGCCGAGCGCACGCGGGGCGGCGAGCAGGTCCAGTCGGATGCGGGTACTCAGGTCGACGTCCTCGATGGCGCCGAGATGTTCGAAGCTTCGGGTGACAGTGTAGCGCGCCCGCCGCCACTCGAGCGACGGGCCGATCGCGGCGGTCACCGTACGGGGGATGGTGGCGTCCGCGGACTCGGGAGCGGCATCGTCGCGGCGCAGCTGTGCCGTCATCCCGACGCGGAGGTAGCCACGCGAATCGGCGCGCCACGCGGTCGCGAGGTGCAGTCGCCCGAGGGTGATCCGGCGCTGCACCGTGTCGCTCGCCACCGACTGGCCGCCAGTGAAGCGATAGACCCTGCCGCCGAAATCTTGGAAGAGGATGTCCCACCCGTTGGGCGACGCAAGCGAGGTGAATGGCTTGGAGAGCCCCGCGATGTACTGGTGTCCGTCGGAGCGATGCTCGTAATAGAGTTCGGTGCCGATGGTCCGCGCGAAGAGGCGCGGGCGGGTGAACTCGAATTGCTGAGCGGTGCGATCGATGTCCTTGATGTACTTCGCCAGCACCCGCGAGTCGGTGCCGAGAAAGTTCGTCTCCAAAAACTCGGTGCTCCACGCCACCTGATTCCCGCTGCTCTGCACCGAAAAGTCCACCGCGGTGGTCCAGCCGTCCCGGGTGGTGACCCGGGCGACCAGCCCCGAGTCGGTGGTGGTGGTGTCGATGCTTACGTCGCGGAAGATGCCCAGGCGGCGGAGGTTGCGGGCCGACTCCTCGACCAGTCCCGAATCGAACCGCGCACCAGTCCGGAAAAGGAGCTCGTGCCGGACCACCGAGGCGCGGGTGGTGACGTGCAGGCGATTGGCGAGCCGGGTGATCCAGCTGGTGGTTTCCGTCGAATCGAAGACGTTCTGACGCCGCAATTCGATCCTTCGCACCGTCGGCGACGCCGGGGTGGTGGGCGGCGCCGAGGCCCCGCCCTGCGCGGCAGCGAGCCGTGGGTGCGCCATCAGGGCGAGCAGGACGGCGAGGCGCGCCAGGCGCCGGGAGAGGATGGCCACGGCGGAATCTTAACGGCCGGGGGGCGCGAACCGCCCCTCCGTTTGCTATCTTCGCCCCCATGGCCGGCGAATACATCTTCACGATGCGGGACCTCCGCAAGGTCGTCCCGCCCCAGCGCGAGATCCTCAAGGGGATCTATCTCTCGTTCTATCCAGGCGCCAAGATCGGCGTCATTGGCGGCAATGGCGCCGGCAAATCGACTCTGCTCCGGATCATGGCGGGAGTGGACACCGATTTCCTCGGCGAAGCGAAGCCGATGGACGGTGTGCAGATCGGCTACCTGCCCCAGGAGCCGGTGCTCGACCCAACCAAGGATGTCCGCGGCAATGTCGAGGAG
>JBBRBZ010000036.1:0-22737 GCA_038205305.1 Gemmatimonadales bacterium | reverse complement strand
GGGCGATGCGGAGCGATTTCTTCCTGAAGTTGTCGTATTTGTGGCGGAGGCAGGGGTAGAAGGAGAACGGAGAACGGAGAACAGAGAACAGAGAACAGAGAACAGAGAACAGAGAACAGAGAACAGAGAACAGAGAACAGAGAACAGAGAACAGAGAACAGAGAACAGAGAACGGATGTCGGTAGGTTGCCCCGTTCTCTGTTCTCCGTTACGCCAACCGCGTCTCCCCGCTCGCGGCCGCCACGAAGGCCTCGAAGAGGCTGCCGGTGGATGGCTCGCCATGGGAGAACATCTCGGGGTGCCACTGGACACCCACGGCGAAATTGTCATCGCGTGACTCGGCGGCCTCGATCAGCCCATCGGGTGCGATGGCGGTGGCAACGAGTCGTGAGGAGAGATCACGGATGCCTTGGTGGTGCATGGAGTTGACCGGGATGCTGCCGCCGCCCAGGGCCTCGCCAAGACGAGAGTCGGCACGCACGTCGACGGGATGGGCGAGGTGGTCGCGCGAGAAACCGGCGGTGGGGTAGTAGTCGTGCTTGATGGAGTCGGGGCGTTCGTCGTCCAAGTCCTGCCAGAGCGATCCGCCGAGCGCCACATTGAGCACCTGCAAGCCGCGGCAGAGGCCGAGAAAGGGCTTCCCCTCCTTGACGGCCCAGCGCGTCATCACCATCTCGGAGGTGTCGCGTGCCGGGTCGAGCCGACCCAAGGCCGCGTGCCGGTCGGAACGGTAGAAGGCGGGATCAATGTCGACGCCACCCGGCACCAGTACCCCGTCGAGCCGCTCGTAGATCTCCCGCAGCGTGGCCGGATCTTCGGCGAGCAGGGGGATGAGCACCGGCACACCGCCGGCCGCCATGACGGCGTGGACGTAGCGCTGGTTCATGACCCACGACACCGGCAGTTCGTCGGGAATGCCGGCGATGGCGTGCAGCGTCTGCGTCGTGACTCCGATCAACGGCCTGCGACTTCCCATCAGGTGAGTCCCTCTGCGGTTTCCGCGACCAGGCGATCGACGACGGCCTTCAGGTCGCCGGTCTGCCGGAATGTTTCGAGCTGCCGGTCGGCGCTCGTTCCTTCGTCAAGAATCCGGTAGGCATAGGCGATCTGCTCCCGGCTGCCGAGGTCGTCCACGACGTCGGCGATGAACCATTCGAGCAACTCACGCACCAGTTCGCGAGCGGGCAGCTCGATGCCGCGCCCGAGGTCGATCAACTTGCCGTCGAGCCCGAAGCGCGCGGCCCGCCACTTGTTCTCCTCGATGAAATTCGGCGAATACTGCCGAAAGGTCAGGTTGTCGCGGCGCAGCTTCCAGAGCTTGGCGATGATCGCCTGGAAGATTGCGGCCACGCAGACCGCCTCATCGACCCGGGTGCAGACATCGCAGAGCCGGAATTCGAGGGTGGGGAACTTATGGTGGGGCCGGACGTCCCACCAGATCTTGCTGGCGTCGGGGATCGAACCGGTGGCGACCATGAGGTCGACGAACTCGGTGTAGTCCGACCAGGAATCGAGCGTCCGCGGAATCCCCGTACGGGGAAAGGAGCGGAAGACCACACTGCGATAGGACTTGAGGCCGGTGTCTCGCCCCATCCAGAAGGGCGAGGAGGTGGAGAGCGCGAAGACGTGCGGCATGAAGTAGCGGCAGACATTCATCGCGTCGATGCGGAACTCCGGGTCCTCGATGCCGATGTGGACATGGGTCCCGAAGATCAGCAGCGACTGCGCCAGATCCTTGAGGTCTTCCTTGACACCGAGATAGCGCTCGAGCGGGGTGATCTCCTGCTCCATCCACGACGAGAAGGGGTGGGTGCCGGCGGCGGCGATGACGAGCCCCTTCCGCGCCGCGAGGTCCATGACCAAGCGCCGCAGGCGCACCAGCTCGACGCGCGCCTCGGCGGCGGTGTGGCAGACACGGGTGCCGACTTCCACCATCGACTGGTGGAGTTCCGGCTTGACCTCGCCGAGGAGAACCGAGTCCTCTTGGAGGATCTCGGTGATGTAGCTGCGCAATTCCCGGGTCTCGGGATCGATGATCTGGTACTCCTCCTCGATCCCGATGGTCAGTGACGGTGGCTTCATCTTGGTTCCACGACGAAGGTTGGAATGGTCGATCCGCCGCCGGCGGTGACATTCACCAGCGTCGAGGTGGAGATGCGGCAGAGCATGCCATCCATCCAGGCGCCGTCCCAGCAGAACGGCGCCGTGTCGACGATGCGATCATCGTAAACGAGAGCGCCGCCGACCACCGCGGGGTACGACTCCTTCGGCAGCGCGATCCGGCGCTGCACGATGTAGGGCGCCTCGACGGCACGCTGCAGCGCGGTCTCCCACACGGCGCGGTCCACTTCCCAGCCCAGGACGATTCCGGCGCCACCGTAGTCGTCGTTGGGCTTGAGCACGAGCTGGTCCTGGTGGTCGGCCACCCACGGGAGCAGGTCAATGGTGCGGCCATCGATCGCCGTCCGCCGCTCCTCGACCACCCGGGTCCAGGGAATGTGCGCCGCGATGGTGGCCCGCTGATCGGCGGTGAAGCGCGCGCCATTTCGCTCATCGGAGAGCACGGCGAGCGAGGCCTTCTTGTGGAGCGGCTTGCACGAGAACGGATTCACCATGCAGACCGCCCCGTCTACCACCGCTCGCACCATCGGGTGCGAGAGGCCGCCGCGTTCGACCAGTTCGTGGATCAGGACCCGCTTGTAGATCAGGTCGATCACGGTGCCGTCGGCGTCACGGAGCTTGCCATCGGTGTAACTGAGGGCCTCCGGCGTGGTGATGATGCAGCGGCAGCCCATCGAAATGAAATAGTCACGCGAGAAGTGGAATTCGGCCAGCGTCGGCACGTCGTCCCAATCCACGATCGCGATGGTGGGCAGGGTGCGGACGCCGCGGAAGCGATGCCAACTCTCGAGCAGCGTGTTGAGCAGGTGCGCGCGACCGGGGAGCGGGCGCACAGTCCATGACGCGGCGAAGTGGCGCATCGCCGGTATGGTCTCGAAGAGTCCACTCAGGACATCACAGTAGGCGGTTCCTGCCGGCGTCTCGCCGTTGTACTCGGTGAGCCAGGGAACGCCGGTGGCCGGATCAATGAAGGTGTCGAGCCGGGAGAGTGGCGAGAGCACCTCGAGGCGCGGGGAGGACTCAAGCAGCATCACTTCCCAGCTGGCGAGGCGGAACTGCGCTCGGAAGGATGGGTCGGTGTGGGCCGCCTCACCAATGGTGCGGAAGGCGCCGAGCAGTCGGTCGGCGACGCCGCGTATCGCGTCGTATTCGGCCAGACGGAGCAGCCGCGGGCGCACCACGGTGCAGAGCGGACGATCGCCGAAGGTCAGGCCGCAGGCGCGCTGCCGGGCGTCGAGCCACTCGCCTGACTCGATGCCGACGTCGCCGTCGAGTGCGTCATGCCATTCGGCGATCGGGTCGCGAGTCATCCGTTGCCGGCGAAGAGGTCGGCGGCGGTCGGGCGCGGGGCGACCTTGGGCCTGAGCGCCAGCTCGATGGAGATGTCAGCCATCCGGTGCAGCGCCCACTCGAAGTAGGTGGGAGTGAGTGAGTTGATGTCGAAGTCCGGGGCGGGATTCATGAAGTCGATGGCATAGGGGACCCCATCGCGAATGGCCCACTCCACGGAATTCATGTCGTAACCGAGCGCACGGACCAGACGCAGCGATTCATCAATGATCTGCTGGCGCAGCCCGAGCGGGATGAAATCATCGCCGACATGGTACTTCCGCTCCTTGGGGTCGTACTGGATCGGCATGACGTGCTTGCGCCCGATGCAGAGACAGCGCACGAAGTGCTGCCACTCGATGAACTCCTGCACGATCATGGTGAGCAGGCCGGAGTGGTCGTAGTGGTGCAGCAGCTCCTCAAGCGTATGGCAGACATAGACGTCACGCCAGCCGCCACCGTGGGCATCCTTCAGGATGCAGGGCAGGCCGACATGTTCGATCACTGCCTGCCAGTCGAGTGGATAGCGGAGGTTGCGCAGCGACTCGTCGTGTTTGATGCCGGGGACGTACTCCTTGTTGGGGAGCACCATCGTCTTCGGGCTGCGGATGCCGTTGGCCACGGCGAGGTTGGCGCCGAAGAACTTGTCGTCGGCGGTCCACATGAAGGGATTGTTGATCACCTTCACGCCCTGCAGCGCGGCCTGCTTGAGCCAGGTCCGGTAGAAGGGCACCTCGTGCGAGATGCGGTCGATCACCACGTCGTACTCGATCAGGCGATCGAGCGGCTCGGCGCCAAGGGTGACAAAGTCGGCTACCACGCCAGCCTTCCGGTGGTTGACCTCGTCGAGGAATGCCGGCGGCCACGACCATTCGCGGCCGACAATGATTCCGATCTTCCGTTCCGTCATCTGCTTCCTCTGTGTGTCAGTCGTGTCCATCGAGATAGAGCTTGAGCATGGATTGCCAGTACGGCCAGTCGTGCGCCCAGCCATCCCAGATCCGCAGGGCGTTGCCGATACCCCGCTCGGTGAGCGTCCCGGAAAAGCTCTCATTGCCGGCGCAGAGCCCGTCATCGCGCCCCACGGCAAGAACGATGTAGAGTCGCCGGAGCGCCTCGAGTCGGACAGGATCGTGCTCGTGACCCATGAAGTCGGCCGGATTGTGGAAGTAGATCAGGTCGTCGGACGCGCCACCAGTGAAGCGGGTGATGTCCACCAGCCCGCTCATGGAGAGGATCCGGTTGACCTGATCAGGGTGTCGGCAGCCGAAGGAGATGGCGTGATACCCCCCGAACGAGGCCCCCGTCGTGACCAGTATCGGCTCGGGGTTCAGGTCGCGCGAGAAGGGGAGGACCTCGTCCCGCAGGTAGTGATCGTAGCGCTCCTGCCATTCGGCGCGCTGGTGCGGCGTCGCCGTCTCGTTGTACCAGCTCAGGTCGTCGATACTCGGCAGGGCGAAGAACTGATACTCGCCGGTCAGGATGCGGTCGCCGACCGCGGCGAACATACCGAGGTCCTCCCACTGGTGATTGCTGCCCTGGGAGGTGGGGAAGACCAGCACCCGGGTGCCGGCGTGACCATGCACCACGAGCTCCATCGGACGCCCGTTGAGCGCCTCGCTTTCCCACGAATGCACTGTACGCTGCCACATGAACTGAGCCGTCCGGACGATGGGAGAGAGAGTTGGAGTGGAAGCTACCGCCGAGCTGGTCGGCGGAGAATCGAGCGGAGAATCCCGAGGCATTTCTTCTCGTTTGCAAGTACCTACTTGCTTCCATCCGCACTTCTACTTACTCTCTGCGCCATGGAAACCCGTGATTCTCTCCTCGATGTGACCGCCCGCCTCTATGCCGAGCATGGCTGGCGGGGCACCACCACCCGGCGAATCGCCGAGGCGGCGGGGGTCAACGAGGTGACGATCTTTCGGCGCTTCGGCTCCAAGGAAGCGCTGCTGCTCGAGGCGATCGGGGAGGCGGCGCGCGAGGGAGTGGTCCATCCTCTCCCCGAGACGCCGACGGACCTGCGTGCTGAACTGGGTGCCTGGGCACGGACGCATCACAAGCTGATCAACGAGAAGCGGGGAATCATCAGGGCCTGTCTGGCCGAGTGGGAGGAGCGTCCGGAGTTGGCGCCAGTCGCCTGCCAGGGCCAAATGGGGGCGTTTGCGGATGTGGTGCGCTACCTCAAGCTCGCGCGCCGTCAAGGCCTGCTCGGTGACGGCGGTTCGATCGAGGCGGCGAGCGTAATGCTGATGAATGCGTTGTTCATGGATGCGATGACACGGGATGTGATGCCGCAGGCGCATCCGCACGGGGTGGAGGAGGCGCTGGGCCTCTTCGTCGACCTGACGATGCGGAGCCTGGGCGCCAAGGAGGGTGAGTGAAGGTCTGTCTCGTCGCAGCGCTCGGTGCGCTGCTGGTGGTTCCCATCTCCGCGCAGGCGCCTGGCGCCGGCGGGGGGTCGCCGGTGGTGTCGCTCTCGCTGGCCGAGGCGCTGGCCCGGGCCGACAGCACCAGCGCCAATGTCGGCATCGCGCGGGCGGCGGTCACTCGGGCGGGTGCTGATGTGCTTCGTGCGCGGTCGAGCTACCTGCCCCAGTTGACCGGGAGCACCAGCTACACGCGGACACTCAAGTCGCAATTCTCGGCGCTCAGCTCGGGGAGAAGCGACAGCACGACGCCGGATCCCTATCCGGCCCCCACCGGCTGCGGCAGCTACCATCCCAACGGCGCGCTGTCGATCGCCCAGCGGCTCGATTCTCTCGAGCGCGGCCTCGACTGTACCGCCAATGGCAACAGCGGTGTCGATTTCTCCAAGTTGCCGTTCGGTCAGGCGAACACCTGGAACTTCGGGCTGCAGGCATCGCAGACCGTGTTCAATGGGCGGTTCTCCGGGCAGGCGCGGGCGGCATCGGCGAGCCGTGATGCGGCGGAGACCGCACTTGCGTCACAGCGCTCCGCTGCTGTGCTCGACGTGGCCCAGTCGTATCTCGATGCTCAGCTGTCGGCTCGACTGGTGGAGATTGCCGATTCCACGCTGGCACAGGCGGAGCGCACGCTGGCACAGACCCGGCTCGCGAATCAGGTCGGCAACCTGTCCGAGTTCGATCTGCTGCGCGCCACCGTTGCCCGTGACAACCAGAAGCCGCTCCTGATCCAGCGCCGTTCACAGCGCGACCAGGCGATGCTGCGGCTGCGTCAGGCGTTGCGGATTCCCTCTGGCACGCCGTTGACCCTCACCACGCCACTTGGCGACACGGTCGCCGCGCCGCTGCCAGGCTTCGCCGCCGCGGTCGCTGCGTCGGCCGACACGCTGGTGGACGACCGCGCCCCGGTGCGGCAGGCGGAGCTTGGACTCCGGGCCACCGAAGGACAGCTCGGTTCAGCCAAGGGCGCGCGACTCCCGTCGCTGACGCTCTCGAGTGCGTACTCCAAGATCGCGTTGCCAGCGAAGGTGTTCTCGTTCGGCAAGTTTCTCACCGACTGGAACGTCGTGGTGCGCATGGACGTGCCGCTCTACACCGGCGGGCGCACCCGTGCCGACGTGATGACGGCCGAGGCTGCCCGCGACGATGCCGAGGAGCGGCTGCGGCAGGCGCGCGAGCAGGCGGTGCGGGAACAGGAAGAGGTGCGCATGCAGGTCGAGGCAGCGCAGTCGGCGTGGGATGCCATCCAGGGCACCGCCACGCAGGCGGCTCGGGCCTATGCGATTGCCGAGGTGCGCTACAACAACGGGCTTTCGACGCTCAACGAGCTGTCGGACTCGCGGCTGCAGTTGGAGCAGGCGCAGGCGAATCGCGCACAGGCCGTGCGCGACTTGCAGGTGGCCCGCATCCGAGCGGTGCTGCTCCGCGATCTTCCCTTTGGCGTCGGCGCAGTGTCGGCGCCCGGATCATTCTGACGATGAGCACTTCACCGATGGTGCAACCACACACGAGATCACGCATGCGGCAGCTCTCGACGGCCCTGATTGTCCTCGCTGTCACATTGTCGGCCTGCGGCAAGCCCGTCGCGCCGCCAGCAGCAGCGGATGCGGCGGTGCAGGTCGCACCGGAAAACATCACCGTGGTCGACAGCGAGCTGGTCGAGAGCGGTCCGTCGCTCTCCGGCACGCTGGCGGCGGAGCGAGAGGCGCAGATCCGGGCGCAGCTGGGCGGTGCGGTGCTCGCCCTCTACGTCGACGAAGGGGCGAGAGTCGCCGCCGGCGCACCACTGGTGCTGATCGACACGATAGTGGTCGCCGAGCAGGTGCGGTCGGCGCGCTCCAAGCTGCGCAGCAGTCAGGCGGCGGCCGAGGTGGCGAAGAAGAACTATGAGCGGTCACAGGTGCTGCACACCGCCGGGGCGATTGCCGATCGCGACCTGGAGTTGGCGCGCAGCCAGCAGCTCGCCGCCGACGCGGATGTCGCGGACAACGCGAGCCGCCTCGCCTCGGCCGAGCAGCAACTGGCGAATGCCACGGTGCGCGCGCCGTTCGCCGGCATCGTGAGCGAGCGGCCGGTCAGCACTGGGGATGTGGTGCAGCCCGGCACCGCGCTGCTCACCATCGTCGACCCCAGCCAGCTCAAGCTCGAGGCCTCGGTGGCGACCGACAACCTCGCGGCGATGAAGCCAGGGGCGAAGGTCGAGTTTTCGGTGACCGGTCACGCCGACCGTCGCTTCACCGGCCAGATTGCGCGGATCAATCCGTCAGTCGACGCGGTGACGCGACAGGTGCGGCTCTATGTCTCGGTGCCAAACGCCGACCATGCCCTCGCCACCGGACTCT
Organism: Gemmatimonadales bacterium; assembly: GCA_038205305.1. Classification (GTDB taxonomy): domain Bacteria; phylum Gemmatimonadota; class Gemmatimonadetes; order Gemmatimonadales; family GWC2-71-9; genus Palsa-1233. Next base: position 14,519 of record JBBRBZ010000036.1, on the reverse strand, counting down.
TCGCCGAGGGGCGCGTGGCGGTCTCGAGTGAGCGACAGCTATCCATTCCCACCTCCGCGCTGGACAGTCGAGCGGCGACGGTGTCGGTCAAGCGCATCCGCGGCGGCAAGGTCGAGTCGGTGCCGGTGACGTTGGGGACGCGTGATGACCTCGCGGAGCGGGTGGCCGTGACCTCCGGCATCGCCCAGGGCGACACCCTGCTGATTGGTGGCCTGCTCGGCACCCCGGTTGGTTCCACCGTGCACGTGTCGCGCGCAGATCACTGAGGCGGGGAGCGAACCATGTGGATTTCCGATTTTGCCATCAGGCGTCCGATCATCACCATCACCGCCATGCTCACGCTGGTGGCCTTTGGTTTGGCCGCCCTGATGCGGCTGCAGGTCGATGAGTTTCCGGATCTCGATCAGCCGATCGTCATGGTGCAGATCCCCTATCCCGGTGCCTCGCCCGACGTGGTGGAGCGCGAGGTGGTGGAGCCGATTGAAGAGGCGATCTTTGGGCTCTCCGGCGTCGATCGCAGCAAGACCACCTCGAACTCGGTCGACGGCCTGGCCCAGTTCACCATCACCTTCGATTACACCAAGCCGGTGACCGAGGCGTCGCAGGATGTGCGTGACGCCATCTCCACCATCCGTGGGGACCTGCCACAGGAGATCGAGGAACCGATCATCACCCGGTTCGACTGGGGCGCCCAGCCGATCCTGTCGCTGACGCTGTCGAGTGCGACGCTCGATGCCAAGACGCTCACCGGCCTCGCCGATCCCACCATCGTGGGCGCGCTGCGCTCGGTGGGGGGCGTGGCGCAAGCGACGGTGATTGGTGGGACCTACCCGGAAATGTCGGTGCAACTCAAACCGGCCGCCATGCAGGCGGCGGGTGTGGGCGTTGATGACATTGTCCGCGCGATTGGTGCCGAGAACCTTGCGGCGCCGGTAGGGCGGCTGAACGGAGCCCAGGAGGAGCGGGCGATCCGATTGCAGGGGCGACTCACCGACGCAGCAGCGTTCCGGCAGCTGGTGGTGACGCAGCGCAACGGGACGCTGATCCGCCTCGGGGATGTCGCCGATGTGGTGGAGGGGAGCGAGGAGGCGCGAACTGCGGCCACGTTCAATGGCAAGGCAGCGATCGGCATTGATGTCAAGAAGGCGAAGGGCTATTCCACCACGCAGGTGGTGGACCAGTTGCGTGACCAGATCACGGCGCTGCAGAAGACGCTGCCAGCGGGTGCGAAACTCGAGATCGTGAAGGATGCTGGGGTCCGCGTCAAGGCGTCGGTTGACAACGTGGAACATTCGCTCATCGAGGGTGCGCTCCTCACCGTCCTGGTGGTCTTCCTCTTCCTCAATTCGTGGCGTTCGACGGTGATCACCGGCTTGGCGCTGCCGGTCTCGGTGCTCGCCGGCTTCATCGGCGTCTGGTTGTTCGGGTTCACGCTCAACGTCATGTCACTGCTCGGTCTCTCGCTGGCGATCGGCATTCTCATCGATGACGCCATCGTGGTGCGAGAAAATATCGTACGGCACGTCGAGATGGGAAAAGATCACTACACCGCGGCAAAGGAAGGCACGGCCGAAATCGGTCTTGCCGTCGCGGCGACGACTTTTTCGATTATCGCGGTGTTCGTGCCGGTGGCCTTCGTGACCGGGCAGTCGGGGCAATGGCTCAAACCGTTCGCCCTCTCGATTGCGGGCGCGGTGATGGTGTCGCTCTTCGTTTCGTTCTCGCTCGACCCAATGCTGTCGGCCTACTGGCCCGATCCGCACCGGGAGGAGCATGAGAAGGCGTGGATCACCCGGCAGCTCGACAAGTTCAATGCCGGCTTCGATCGGTTCACCGATCGGTACGGACGCATTGTGGCGTGGGCACTCGACCACCGCTGGTCGATGGTGGGACTGGCGTTCGTCGCCTTTGCGGGCGCGATTCTGTTGCAAATGTTTGCCGGTGGCGCGGGCTTCGTCCCCATCTCTGACCGGGGTGAGCTCGAGGTGATCGTGGAAGCACCGCCGAGCTCCAGTCTGGCCTATACCATGGAGCGCACCGAGGCGATTGCGACGATTGCCCGGCGGCACCCCGAGGTTCTCCTATCGTACGTCACCGCTGGCACGCCGCTGCCAATGCGCACGCCAGGCGTGGATCAGGCAGACATCTACTTCAAGCTGACTCCGCGCGGGGAGCGCAAGGTCTCCGCCGCGGCGCTCGGCGCCGAGCTTCGTCGGGAATTCAAGCAGGTCGGCGGGGTCAACACCTCCGTCTTTTCCGGCGGCTTCGGTGGCGCCTTCAAGGAGCTTCAACTGCAGCTAAGTGGCCCCGATGCCACCGTGCTCTCGGTGCTTGGCGCGGAGGCGCTGGATTCGGCGCGCACCGTGGTCGGCGCCGCCGATGTGGCACTGTCGGCTCGTGGGGCGCGGCAGGAATTGTCTGTACAGATTGATCGCGGCCTGGCGAGCGCCATGGGCCTCTCGGTGGCATCGGTGGGCCAGGCGATGCGGGTCGCCTTCGCCGGCATCAAGGCCGGCGATTGGGTTGACCCTACAGGGAAGACCCGCGACGTGCGGGTTCGCCTCGCGCCCGATGCGCGTCAGCGCCCCGCGGATCTGGAGCGGATGCCACTGAACGTGATGGGGCCGGACGGTCGCGCCCACACGGTACCGCTCGGACAGGTGGCACGGGTGACGCTCGAGACGGCACCGGCACAGATCGACCACCTCAACCGAAGCCGTGTCGTCACGCTCGAAGCCAACACCGAAGGGCGTGCGCTGAGCGATGTCACGACGGACATGAAGGCGAAGATCGCCGGCATTGCCTTCCCGCCGGGGTACGGCATCGCCGAGGGGGGCAACAATCAGCAGCAGAACGAGACCTTCGCGAGCATCTTCACCGCACTCGGCATCGCGATACTGCTGATGTACCTCATTCTGGTGATCCAATTCGGCTCATTCCTCGATCCGATTGCGATCTTGGTCTCGCTGCCGCTCTCGCTCATCGGTGTGGTGTTGGCACTCATTCTCACCCACGACACGCTCAACATCATGAGTCTGATGGGCGTGATGCTGCTCATGGGAATTGTCGCGAAGAACTCGATTCTGCTGATTGACTTCGCCAAGTGGACGCGGGAGGAGCAGGGGCTGCCACTGCGAGAAGCGCTGATTCAGGCGGGCCGGATCCGCTTGCGTCCGATCCTGATGACCACCTTCGCCCTGATCGCCGGGATGTTGCCGGTGGCACTCGGCGCCGGCGAAGGTGCCGACTTCAATGCGCCGCTCGGTCGCGCGGTGATCGGCGGGGTGCTCACCTCGACTTTCCTCACGCTGCTGGTGATTCCGACCTTCTACGAGATTCTTGACGCCATGCGCTCCGGAGCGACCCGGTTGATCGGGCGCTTCATTGGCGGGGCGGAAGCGTGGCGGCCGAAGACTGGCGAGCATCCGATGCCGACCGGTGCGATGATGGATCACACCCCGAACGCATGATCGTTGGGGCGGGGCATGAAGGGGCGACGCATGCGTCGCCCCTTACTCGATGTGCGCCGTATCCGACACCATCGGCATCGAGGGCGGCTCGGTCGCACCGAGGCCTGAGGCGATCCGCCAAGTGCCATCCCGTTTCTGGTAGGCGCTCAGCCAAGTACCGCGAGAGGTGGCCGAGGGATCGGCGCTGGTGACTGACCAGCCACCACCTGCCACGGCGCTGGTGGCGCCGAGCCATTTCACAAAGCCGGTGGTGATGGTCATCGTCATCCCTGCCGAGCGGGTGGCAAACTGCTCGGCCATCGCCGATTCGAAGGCAGGCCGACCCTGGGTGTGAATGCCGGAGGCATCGATGGCCTCATAGTTGTCGGAGACCAGCTCGGCCATCGTCTTCGCATCGCCGGCATTCCAGCTCTGGGCCCATTTGTTCGCACCGTCGCGGATGGCCTGCTCGTCAGCGGCAGTGCCGGTGGAAGCTGCCTGCCCACAGGCGGTGAACAAGACGAGCAGGGCGATGCCGGCGACATGGCGCATGAGGGCCTCCTGGAGTGGCAATGGTCAACTTGGTGAAACGACACGGGGAGACGGTGACCACCGTCTCCCCGCTCGCTGAAGCGAAACGCGTTAGAAGCTCGCGGTCAATCCCGCGAGCACGCGACGGTTGATCACCGAGCCGCCGAAGAGCTGATAACGCTGCTGGTTGAGGATATTGGTGCCCATGACGGAGAGCCGGTAGCGTGGTGTGAGTTGGTATCCCACGGCCGCGTTGATGGTCTCTGAGGAAGGCACTGGACCAACGAAGACGCCAGCCGCCCAGTCATACTTCGCCACGAAGCGGCCGGAGATGTTGGCGTCGAAGTGGTTGTTCTTCCCCTCATAGGAGAGGGTGACCGTCTCCTTGTGCTTCGGGGTGTTGGGCAGGAGCTGATCGCCCAGTTGCTGGCTCTTGACCGTGAAGTCGAAGATCGAGACGCTGCCATCGATTCGGAATTCGTTGGTCAGCTGGTAGCCGAGACCCACGTCGACGCCCTTGATGTCGACATTGCCGGCGTTGGTGTAGGTGACAACGATCGCCGTGCTGCCATCCTCGAGCCGGGTGAGGCCACCTGCCGCGAGCGGTGAAACGGCCGCGAGGTTGGACTTGACGGCCTGCACGAGTGCCGCCTTGTAGGGAGCGGGCACTGCGGCCGGTGCGGTCCAGTAGGGAAAGCGTGATGGATCGACGCCGGGGAGCAGATCGGTCACGAAATTCTTGATGTTGCTCGAGTAGAGGTCCACGGTGACGAAGGTCTTCGCATTCAGGGCGCCCTTGTAGCCCGCTTCCCAGCTGCGAGTCTTCTCGACCCCGAGGTTGGGATTGCCGCGCGCCCGCACCTGCACGGCGTTGCTGGTGGTGAAGAGCTGACCGACCGGCACGCCCGCCAGCGCGGCACCGAGCGGCGAGGCGCGCAGGCCAGTCTCGAGTGCGGTGAAGTTCTGCGGAGCGGCGGCCGCGGCGTTGAGGAAGAACTCCGAATAGTTCGGCGTCTGGAACGCCTGATTGTAGGTCACGCGGAAGGCGTGATTGGCGTTGGGCGAGAAGACAATGCCGCCCTTGGGCGAGAACTGGCCCTCGAAGAGATCGCCCTTGTCGTAACGTGCCGCGCCGACGAGGCGGAACTGCTGGTTGAGTTTGTACTCGGCCTGCCCGTAGCCGGAATAGACCTTGTCGTGCCGATCATCGTCGGCCAGCCGCATCAACGTTCCTTCGGTGTTGACGCTGTACTGGCGGAACGAGGCGCCGCCAATCAGCCGCATCTTGTCGTCGAGCAGGTTGGTGTTGGCCTGGCCCTCGACATGGCTGATGGTCGCCTTCTCGATCAGGTACGCCCCCGAGGCGAGCGAGCGCTGGCCCTTGCCGTTGGCCGAGTCCGACGTGCGGTGGTTCATGTAGCCGAGGAGGGAGAAGTGGTTGCCGCTGAGCGCGATGCGGCCGTAGGGCTTGAAGCCCTTCAGTACCTGCACGCGGCCGATGCCGGTGACCAAGGTCTCGTTCTCCGACTGTGATGCGCCGCCTTCCACGGTGAGCACCGAGCTGCCCATGTAATGATCCAGGCGTGCGGTACCGTACATCGCCTTGATCGGGTCTCGGTCGCCCTGGGCGGTGCGGCCGGCAACCTGCGGGACAGCGGTCTGCCCGGCGAGTGGCACCGCTTCAAACGCCGATTTGCCAATCCGCAGCGAGTCGGCGCCGAGGGACGCGAAGGTGACGGCGTACTCGCGCTTGAGGTCGAGCGAGTCGAGCGAGGTGCGTGAGCGGGTCCAGGTGTCGTTGCTGCTGTATCCGCCATTGACCCGGATGCCCCACGCCCCGTTGCCGAAGAGCCCGGCCCAACGGCCATCGGCCTTGAAGGAGCTCAGCTCTCCACCATAGACGGAAAACCTGCCGCCCTGCGACTCACGCGGCGAGAGCGTGGTCATATTGAGCACACCGGCAAAGGCGTTCGCGCCGTACAGGGCCGAGCCGGGACCGCGCACCAGTTCCATGCTGCGCAGCTCGTCGGTCGCGACCGGGAGGGTGCTCCACTCCTGCGAGCCGAGGAAGGCGATCGCCAGATCACGTCCGTCGAGCAGGGTGAGCACGCGCCGGTTGAGTGAGGAGTTGAAACCGCGCGCATTGATGTTGAAGTCGTTGACACCGCTCTGGGTGATATCCACGCCGCTCCCTTGGGCGAGTGCCATCGGCGCCTGACCGGTGGCGGCAGTGTTCTGCAAGACGCGCGGGTCCACCGTGGTGACCGCGGCAGGCGCATCCACCACGCGCTCGGGCTCACGCGACGCGGCGGAGACGGTGATGTCGGCGAGGTTCACCGGCTCCGGCTCCATGACGACGTTGACTGTCATGCCATCGGTCACGTTCACGGTCCTCTGAACCGGCGCGTAGCCGAGCCAGCGGAAGACCAGCGTCTGCTCACCCACGGGAATGCGCACCAGCATGTACTTGCCGGTCGCGCCCGACACGGTGGTGGCTTGGCTCATTCCCTTCACCGTGATCACCACACCGGCGAGGGAGGCGCTGTCGCCGGTCCGGGTCACCGTGCCGCGAACGGTGGCCAGGGCCTGGGCGCTGGCCGAGGTGGAGAAGGCGGGCAGAAGCAGCCCGAGGAACAACGCGAGGCGTCGGATCGATCTGGAAGCCATGAAGGCGATCCTCATGATTCGAATGGGATGCGGGAGACCCGCGACGGGCTGGAACTGGGGTTGTCCGTAACGATGCTGCCACAGGGAGCTTTGCAAAAGGGGGCGGCAGAGTCGGAGTCGGGACAATCGGCGTGGTCCGGAGGTTGCAAGCAGGGTGGGTGGCCTTTGCCTTGCCGCCCCGGAGGGACTGTTGTCGACTGGTGTTGCCCGCCTCGCTGTTGCCGCCCTGCTGGGGTTCACCGCTGCCTGCCACGATCTGGAGGCAGTGCCGCCAGGTGCGGGTGAACCCGCGGCCTGGACCGTGCCAAGTGTCGAATTGCCAACACCCTCGGGCCGGTACGACGTGGGGCGGCAGACGCTGGTATGGAATGACGCCAGTCGCGACCGGATGGTCCCCCTGTGGATCTACTACCCCGCTTGGGTGTCGGACTCGACTCGCGAGCCAGTGCTCCAGGATTCGGTCTGGGCCACCCTGCACCGGGATGAGGTGGCACGCTCGATTGGTCCGGGGCCTGCGGCGGGACTCGCGCACCTGACCACGACCGCGCGGAGCGATGCCCCGATTGAGCCGGCGGCAGCGCCGTTTCCGGTGCTGCTCTTCGCCCCGGGTCGCGGCTGGCTTCCCACTGACTACTCCGCACTGCTCGAGCAGATGGCGAGTCGCGGCTTCGTGGTGGTGGCGGTCGCACCGGTGGGCGATGCCGCCGTGGTCCGACTTCCCGACGGCGAGGTGATTCCGACCTCCGATGCCAGCGAATCGTCCTACCTGCGCACTGTGGCCGACCTGCGCTTCATTGCCAAGACGCTGCGCACGAGTGCGGGCGATCCGGCATGGCGCTTCCGTGGTATGCTCGACCTCACCCACGTCGGGGTGTTCGGCCACGGCCTCGGCGGCACGGCGTCGTTTTTGGCCGCAGCCCGTGACACGGGCTTCAGTGCGGCTGCAAACCTGGATGGTGGTTTTCTCTCGACCGCCGGCGAGGCGGAGCCGCTGCAGCCGCTCTTCTACCTCTCCACCCAACCGCCAGGGCTCGAGAACGCGACGATCGATCGCTGGGCCGTACTCGACCGCGCGGAGCGGCGGCACAGCGAGATGTGGAACAGCACGCGGGCGATGTCCCGCTGGTCGTTGCGCGCCCAAGTGATCGGGATGTCAGGAGGCAACCTGCTCGATGCGGCGCTGATGCCGCAGGAAGTCACCCAATCGCTGCATGGGCGTGTCACCTTCGGCGCCATCGACGGGGCGCGGGGGATTGCGCTCACCGCTGGCCTGCTCCAGGCCTTCTTCCAGGCGGTGTTCACCGGGTCCCCCGCCAATTTCAAGGCAACATCGAACGACTTTCCCGAGGCGCGGCTCAGCTACTGAGCCCGGCTCCACCACCCTTCAGTTCGACTGGCGCCGCTTGCGCGAGCTGATGTCGATCTCGTCCAGCGAGACGGGCCGACGGTCGCTTCGCTGTGGCGACCACGGACGCCGCATCGGCAGCCAGTAGCGGACGTTCCGGCGATACGCCTCGAAGTTCCGACCGAAGGTGCGCTCCAGCTCGGACTTCTCGAGCCGCCAGACCATGATCTGGCAGGCCACGATCCCGCCCACCACGCAGGGCACGATGAGCAGCGCCCCGGTGTAGAGGGCCGCGGCCATCCCCTGTCCGATGCCGGCGGCAAGCAGCGGGTTGCGCATCCAGGCGTACGGTCCGTCGATGACCAGCTTCCGCGGCGCATCGAAGATCATCGGCGTCCCCTGACCCCGCACCGCGACAGTGACCACGGCCCAGAGGCCGAACAGCGCGGAAGCGACGAAGATCAGCATCGCGGCGACGATCTGGGGCTCGAACAGGAAGATGGCAAAACCCGGATGGTGATTGAGCCGGGCCACTCCCCACGGGGCCACCACCAGAAAAAGCACCCAGAACCCGCCGACCAGCATGATCGACTTGGTCAGGTTCCAGAAGGCTGGTGCGGGCGAGGCGAAGCGGTAGAGTTTCATATGGTTGGCCACAATCATCTGCCTCGGGGCAGCTTTGGCAAGCCCCGAGGTGTCGCATGGTCTCGACTTGTGTGGCGTGTATCCGGCACTTCCTGCCGTTGCCCCACCGGACCGTACCACCAGGTTTCGCGACGCACCGGCCCTCTCCGCCGGTTTGCGCCGCCAGAATTCATCGCGAGAGTGGCAGCGAGTGGTTCAATTCGCATGCCGTATCGCGGTCGGCGCCATTTGCCGTGCCCCGGCACGGGGCCTTAGCATTGAGTGTTCCCACCCCAATCACTTTGCGCCTCCATTCGAGATGCCCATGAGCCGCCTCGCCAATTTCTCCCGGTGTGTTTCCACTCTTGCCGTGCTTGCATTGGTGCCCGCGTTGCTCAGCGCACAGGCCCCCACGCCCCCGAGGCCGCCGTCGGGGTCGAGCGACGCCGAGCTGGCGAACGCGAAGCCGGGGCGGGATCCGCGGCAGCCGATCGACACGCAGTACACGCGAAAGATCAAGGAATACACCACCCAGCCGTACTTTCTCTCGCCGCTCGTGGACTACATGCCGGCATCGAAGACGGTCCCGACGCCCACCAAGGTGCTCGGCGACATCGCGGGCGCGCCGGGAAAGCTGCCGTACTCCAAGGAGGTGTACGAGTACCTGCGGCTGCTGGAGAAGTCGACGCCGCGCGTGAAGGTCTTCTCGATCGGCCGGACGGAGGAAGGGCGCGAGATGATCGCGGTGGCGGTGGCGAGCGAAAAGTTGATGGCGCGTCTGGAGGCGAATCGCGCCGACCTCGCCAAGCTGGCGGATCCGCGCAGCATCGGCATGAACGACACCATCGCTGATCAAATCGCCAAGCGGGCGGCGCCGGTCTACTACGTCACCGGGTCGATCCACTCCACTGAGGCCGGGGCGCCGACGGCGCTGATGGAGATGGCGTACCGCCTCGCGGTGGACGAGAGCCCGTACATACGCAACATTCGCGAGCATGTCATCACCCTGATCACACCGATCGTCGAGGTGGACGGTCGAGATCGGGTGGTGGACATGTATGAATTCAAGAAGAAGCACCCCAACGAGGTGACGCCGGGGGCGATCTATTGGGGCAAGTACGTGCAACACGACAACAATCGTGATGCGATGGGGCTGACCCTCAAGTTGTCGCAGAACGTGCTCGACACCTACATCGGTTGGAAGGCGCAGGTGCTCCACGATCTGCATGAGTCGGGCTCGTTCCTCTACGACAACACCATTGGTGACGGACCCTACAACGCCTGGCTCGACCCGATCCTGACCAACGAATGGCAGATGATTGGCTGGAACAACGTCAACGAGATGACACGCTGGGGGATGCCGGGCGTCTATGCCTTCGGCAACTTTGATACCTGGTCGCCGGGCTACCTGATGTTCATGGCGGCGACGCACAACGGCATCTCCCGCCTGTATGAGACCTTCGGCAATGGCGGCAACGCCGACACCCAGGATCGGACGCTTTCAGCCAGCGAGACATCACGCACCTGGTACCGGCAGAATCCGCCGCTCGCCAAGGTGCGCTGGTCGCTCCGGAACAACAACAACTACGAGATGACGGGCATCCTGCTCTCGGAGAACTACATCGCCACCAACCGGGTCTACTTCCTTCGCAACTTCTACGACAAGAGCAAGCGCTCGGTCGAGAAGGCCCGCACAGAGGGTCCTGCCGCCTACATCTTCTCGGCCGCCGATCCGCGGCTTGGCTCGCAGGCCGAGCTGCTGCGCGTGATGCAGAAGCAGGGAGTCGAGATTTCGCGGGCCACTGCGCCCTTCACCGCGAACCTTCCCGTGAAGGCAGTTGTGGTTCCTGCCGGTGGTGGTCGTGGTGGCCGTGGCGCGGGAGCAGCTGGCGGCCGTGGTGACGTCGCGGCACCCGAGGCGAAGCCTGAGACGAGGGATTTCGCGGCCGGGAGCTACATCGTCCGGATGGATCAGCCCTACTCGCGCATCGCCGACGCACTGCTCGACTATCAGTACTGGGCGCCAAACGATCCGCAGAAGAATCCGTATGACGACACCGGCTGGACCTTCCCCGAGGGCTTCGGGGTGGAAGGAGTGCGGATCACCGATGCGAAGGTGCTCGACGTGCCGATGACGACGGTGAAGGGTGAGGTGAAGGCGGTGAGTGGTGTGTCGGGCAACGGCTCGACCTTCGCGATCAATCACAACGCAGACAACGCGCTGATCACGCTGCGCTACCGGGTCAAGGATGCCGACATCCAGATGGCCGAAGAGCCATTCGAGGCGGCGGGGGAAAAGTTCGGGCGCGGCTCGTTCGTGATCAAGGGGATCGCACAGGCTGATCTCGACAGGGTGACCACCGAACTCGGGCTCAAGGCGTACGCCATCGACGCTGCACCGAGCGTCAAGATGCATCCGGCGCGCGCGGCACGGGTGGCGATCCTGCACACCTGGACCAGCACGCAGACCGAGGGGTGGTGGCGCCAGGCATTCGATGTGTACGGCATTCCGTTCGACTACATCGATCCGGGCTTCGTGCAGAAGACCGACGACCTGCGGGCGAGGTATGACGTGATCGTGGCGGGCCCTGGCATCAACCAAGGCGCGCTCGACGGCATCGCGCTGTATCGCAATGCCGAACCATGGAAGAATTCTCCTGAGACACCCAACATCGGCACTTACGCGCAAACTGATGACATCCGTCCCGGCTTCCAGCTCGAGGGATTGCTCCATCTCCGGAACTTCGTGCAGCAGGGCGGTGTGATGGTTGCGGCCACGAGCAGCGCCGACTTTCTCATCACCAACAACCTCGCGCGCGGCGTGAGCAGCACCAAGGCCGGCGCGTCGACCCGCATCGTTGGATCACTCCTCCGCAGCACCATCGCCGATGAGGGATCGCCGATCATGTACGGCATCCCGGCGAATCTCGCGGTGTTCAGTGACAACGGTGAAAGCATCAATGCTGGTGGCGGCGGTGGTCGCGGCTTCGGGGGTGGCGGTGGCGGTGGCGGCGGACGCGGCGGTGGTGCCGGGGCCTCGCGTGCCACCGGTCGCGGGACGGCGGATGATCCCGACGTGATCCAGGGTCGGCCGGCCACGCTTGGCACCGAACCGCTCGGTCCACCGCTCGCCGCCGATTCGAGCGGCGGTGGTCGGGGCAGCGGCATCACGGCGCCTCCCGAACAGCGGGTGCGGCCGTTGCTCCGCTTCGCTGCACAGGACAAGCTGCTGGTGAGCGGACTGCTCGATGGTGGCGCCGATGTCGCGGGGCAGACGGTGGTGGTCGACGTGCCGTCGGAGAAGGGTCACTACATCCTCTTTGCCAACAACCCGATCTATCGTGGCGAGACGATTGGCTCCTACTTCATGGTGTTCAACGCCATTCTGAACTTCGACAACCTCGGCGCGGGGCGCGCGGCCGCTGGCGGTGCGGGTGCTGGCGGCGGCCGGGGTGCGCGGGGTGGTGGTGGGGGGCAGTAGGCGACGCATGTCGAGATGATGCACGTCGGGGCGACGCATGGGGCACGTCAGGGCGACGCATGCGTCGCCCTGACTGGGGCGATATCGGGGCGACGGATCGCGGCGATGCATGTCGGGGCGATGCACGTCGGGGCGATGCACGTCGGGGCGATGCACGTAGGGGCGACGCATGCGTCGCACTTACGGGGGCGATGTACGGGCGACGCGGGCGGTGGGTAGTGTCGGAGCGATGCACGTCGGGGCGACGCACGTCGGGGCGATGCATGTCGGGGTGACGTATCGGTGCCGCGCGTTTTCGGGATGCGGTGGATGCGGATTTGGTTGGGGGTTGGGCGCGCGCACCGATTTGTATCCCGGATCATTCACCGGACCGGGGATTGGCGTGCGTGGACGTCGGACCATTCGCCTGCAGACGTGGAACTACGGTGGGCGCGGAACATATTTCATCACCTGTGTTTCGCATGCGCGTGCCCCCATTTTCGCCGAGGAACGGAACGGGAAGCTGGTCTGTACACCCGCAGGGGATGTGGTCCACGCCTCCTGGAACCGCATTCCTCAACATTTTCCCGGTGTGACACTCGACGCCTTCGTCGTGATGCCCGATCATGTTCATGGCATTCTCCATGTCGAACGGTTGTTCGATCGTGCACCGCCAGCCGGGGATCGGTGGACGTCGTCTCGTCCTCGCGGCCCGGATTGCCGCTCGCTCGGTGCGGTTATTGGCTCATGGAAATCAGCGTCCACCCGAGAGATCCGCCAGCTACTGCGAGACTCCTCTTGGACCGCACGACCAGTGTCGCGTCCCGTTTGGCAGCGGAACTATTTCGAGCGGATTGTCCGGGACGGGGCGATGCTCGTGGGGGTGCGCCGATACATTGCCCTGAATCCAGTCCGCTGGCTCACCGATCGCAGATAGTGGTGCGGGAGTCAGGCCGCTGGCGCTCCCCCGCAAATCGGCGTAACTTCCGGCCTCCGCCAGAGTTACGCCCGCCCCGTACGCCTGAGGACGCTCTTGGACCTGCGCGCCCAGCTGCAAGAACATCTTGGCAATGCCTTCGTCGTCGAACGCGAGCTCGGCGGTGGCGGCATGTCGCGAGTGTTCGTTGCCGAAGAAGTCCGCCTCTCGCGCAAGGTGGTGGTGAAGGTGCTGAGCCCCGAGTTGGTGGCCGGGCTCAACGCCGAGCGGTTCGAGCGCGAGATCCTGCTGGCGGCGTCGTTGCAGCAGGCGAATATCGTCGGCGTGCTGTCGGCCGGTGAGGTGAACGGGCTCCCCTATTTCACGATGCCGTTCGTCGAAGGCGAATCACTGCGCAACCGGCTCACCGGCAGCGGCCTCCCCATTGTCGACGTGATGACGATCCTGCGCGACGTGGCGAAGGCACTCGGCTACGCCCACTCGCGCGGCATCGTGCATCGCGACATCAAGCCCGACAACGTGCTCCTCTCGGCCGGCACCGCGATGGTCACCGACTTCGGTATTGCGAAGGCGTTGAGTGCGTCACGGGCCGAGGGAATTGGTGCGACGCTGACATCGGTGGGCACCTCGATCGGCACGCCGGCTTACATGGCGCCGGAACAGGTGGCGGGTGATCCGAACATCGATCATCGCGTCGACCTATATGCACTCGGTTGCGTGGGCTACGAACTGCTCACCGGCAAATCGCCCTTCGCGGATCGGACGCCGCAGAAGATGCTTGCGGGACACCTGAGCGAGGTGCCGGCGAGTGTCGGGAGTCTTCGTCCGGATTCTCCCGGGCCGCTGAATGCGCTGATCGCCAAGTTGTTGCAGAAGGATCCCGCCGACCGAGTGCAGAGTGCGAATGAGGTGGTGCAGGCGCTTGACAACGTCAGCACGTCGTCGAGCCCGACGCTGTCGATGTCTGCGCCCGGAATGTTGCCGAAGGTGCTGGGGCTCTACGTCGTCGCGACGGCAGCAGTCGCGATTCTGGCCAAGGCAGCGGTGGTGGGAATTGGCCTGCCGGACTGGGTCTTCCCCGGTGCGGTGGCCGTGATGCTGCTCGGCCTGCCGGCGCTGCTCTTCACCGCCTATGCCAAGCGGGTGGCGCGGCACGCCGCCACTGCCACGCCGACGCTCACACCCGGCGGGTCGATGATGGGGCGGCCGCCCTCGGGGACGATGGCAACGATCGCCATGAAGGCGAACCCGCACCTGTCGTGGAAGCGCACCGCCCGCGGTGGGATCTACGCCATGTCGGCATTCGTGGTGTTGGTGGTCGGCTTCATGGTGACGCGGGCATTCGGCATCGGGCCATGGGGGTCGTTGATGGCGGCCGGCAAGCTCGGCGCCGATGATCGTATCGTCCTGACCGATCTCACCGCAGCGCCCCAGGACTCGGCGCTCGCGTCGATTGTTGGTGAAGCGGTGCGTGCCGCCATGTCACAGTCGAGCGCGGTGCACTTG
>JBBRBZ010000035.1:0-23452 GCA_038205305.1 Gemmatimonadales bacterium | reverse complement strand
CGCGCCTTGAGCCCGCGCGCGGCGGCCTTCTTGGCGAGCAGTCCGGCCCCAATCATGACCGACGGGTTGGACGTATTGGTGCATGAGGTGATGGCGGCGATGACGATGGTGCCGTCATGGATCTCGTGCGACTCACCGTTGAGTTCGATCGGGTAGTGCAGGCACTCGCGGGGCGACGTGGCGGGGGCTCCTCCCTCGTTGGTCCACCGCTCGAGGCTGGCCTGAGCCTGGTCCCGGCGTTCGCTGGGGACCGTCGGCTGCATTAGCCCCGGGAGGGTGAGCGCGAAGCTGCGGCGGAGGCCGGTGAGCGGCACCCGATCCTGTGGGCGCTTGGGTCCGGCCACGCTCGGGACCACGGTCGAGAGGTCGAGCGCGACGACGTCGTTGAATTCCGGGTCGGGGGTCTCTGCTGTGCGGAAGAGGTGCTGGGCGCGGCAGTACGCCTCGACCAGCGCGATCGACTCAGGGTCGCGACCGGTGCGCTCGAGATAGCGGATCGTCTCGACGTCGACCGGGAAGAAGCCGATGGTGGCGCCATATTCCGGCGACATGTTGGCGATCGTGGCCCGATCGGCAAGCGGCAGCGACGCGAGGCCCGGGCCGAAGAACTCGACGAACTTGTCGACCACGCCCCGCGTGCGGAGCATCTCGGTGACGGTGAGTACGAGGTCGGTGGCAGTGCAGCCGGCCGGCAGCGCGCCGGAGAGCCGCACCCCGATCACCTCCGGGATCAACATAAAGTAGGCCTGGCCGAGCATGACGGCCTCGGCCTCGATGCCGCCGACGCCCCAGCCGACAACCCCGAGGCCATTGATCATGGTGGTGTGCGAGTCGGTGCCGACCAGCGTGTCGGGGTAGGCGGTGAGTTCGCCATACTGGTCACGCAGCTGGACGCAGGGCGAGAGGTATTCGAGGTTCACCTGGTGCACGATGCCGGTGCCCGGTGGGACCACGCGGAAGTTCTCGAAGGAGCGCTGGGCGAACTTCAGCAGCTGATAGCGCTCGGTGTTGCGCTCGAATTCCATGCTGACGTTGTACTTGTAAGCCGCCGCGGTGCCGGCCTGGTCGACCTGAACAGAGTGGTCGATCACCAGGTCACAGGGCACCACCGGGTTGATCCGCGCCGGGTCGCCGTCCATTCGGGCCATGGCATCCCGCATCGCGGCCAGATCCACCACGCAGGGCACGCCGGTGAAGTCCTGCAGCACCACGCGGGCGGGCATGAAGGGGATCTCGCGAGTCCCGGCCGACGCCGGCGTCCACTCCGCGATCGCGCGAACATGTTCCTCGGTGACGAAACCCCGCCCGAGATGTCGGAGGGCGTTTTCGAGCAGGATCCGGATGGAGAAAGGGAGCCGTTCGATGTGGCCGACGCCGGCCTGCGCGAGGGCGTCCAGCGAGTGGTACAGGACGCGACGTCCACCCACTTCGAGCGTCGCACGGGTCTGGAACTGATCGGGAGTCGTCATGGCAGGGCCGTCTCTGGATAAGATTCGTCGTGCAGCCCGGAAAATAACCTGACCGGAGGGGAGATGGCCCAGAACATCGCACCACGCCGGGTCCGTCGTCTGGACGAAGGCATCGAGATCGATTGGGACGCCGCGGGCCACCTGGCTCGCTTCGCCGCGCGGCCCCTCCGGCTCGCCTGTCCCTGTGCCAGCTGTGTGGACGAGATGTCTCACCGACCGCTCCTCGACCCCGCCAGCGTGCCCCCGGATGTGCGGGCGGTCAGCCTCGAGTTGGTGGGCGCCTATGGCCTGCGGGTCCGCTGGAGCGATGGCCACGATACCGGGATCTACACCTTCCAACGGCTCCGGGAGCATTGCCCATGCCCCGCGTGCGCCGGCCAGAGGCGTTGACCCCTTGGCCGGGGTGGGTTCGGTCACTACCGTTTGAGGGTTCCCGCGGCGTTGTTCGCCCGGTTTCCACCTCCCCGCCTCCCCCGAGTCCTCCTGAATGCTTGTTGGCCGGCGCTACTGGATCTGGGTCTGGTTTGGCATTCTCGCGCTCGGCGTCTTCGGGCTCGCGGGCGCTATCCATTGGGGGCTGCAGACCAAGTGGCGTAACCTCGAAGAGGTCCTCCGCGGGGTGGGTACCATCTGCGTCTCGGTGGGGATGCTGCTGCTCCTCTACCACGCCGGTGGCGGTGCGGGTGAGACGCTCATGCTCGCCGCGCTGATCGCCTTCATCCTGGCCTTCACCGTTGGGCGCGATCGGAAGCCCATCGGGACCCCGCCCGAAGATCCCCCAGCCGACTCCACGCCATGAACCAGAGAATTCAGGCAACGATAGCTGCGGTGGTCCTCGCGGCGGCGCTGACGTTTTCCCTTCCGGCGCAGCAGGGTGGCGTCGGCACCGGCGGCGCCGTGCGCCTGCTCCAGCAGCAACGCTTGCAGGGGAGCTGGCGCCGGGTGCTGATGATCGGGGCTCATCCCGATGACGAGGACACCGAGCTGCTGACGATTCTGGCGCGCGGCGAGGGCATCACGACCGGGTATCTCTCGTTGACGCGCGGCGACGGTGGCCAGAATCTCATCGGCCCGGAACTCGGCGAGGCGCTCGGGGTGCTCCGCACCGAGGAGCTCGCCTCCGCGCGCGCGATCGACGGTGGCAACCAGTTCTTCACGCGCGCGTTCGACTTCGGCTTCTCGAAGACGGCGGAGGAGAGTCTCCGCTTCTGGAATCGCGATTCGCTGTTGAAGGACATGGTGCGCGTGATCCGACGCTTCCGGCCGCAAGTGATCGTGTCGGTGTGGTCGGGGACCCCGTCCGACGGGCATGGCCATCATCAGGCGTCCGGCATCCTCGCCCTCGAGGCATACCACGCTGCTGGTGATCCCTCGCGCTTTCCGGAGCTGCGCCAGGAGGGACTCGCGCCCTATCAGGTGTCCAAGTACTACCGCAGCGCGGGGCGCGGTGCGCAAGCCAATGCGACACTCACCTTCGACGGTGGTGTGATTGATCCGGCGACCGGTCTCTCCTTGCACCAGCTCGCGGTGCGCAGCCGGTCGCAGCATCGCTCGCAGAACCAGGGCAATCTCGAGGAACTGGGGCCATCGCGTACTGGCGTGCGGCTGGTCGAGCGGCGCGCCGGGTTGAGCGGCAGCGATGATTCGCTCTTCGACGGCATCCCGGTCGAGTCGATGGCCGGCATGGACGCGCACGCGGTCGAGGCGACCCTCACCGCGCGTCAGCTGGTGCTCGACGCAACAGTCGACGACAACGAGGTGACACCTGGCCAGCAGCTGCCGCTCACCTTCCGCGCCTGGAATCGCGGGCAGGATTCGGTGCGCATCAGCTTCGGCGTGTCGCTGGCCGCCGGCTTCACGATCGAGCACGGCGACTGCCCCGAAGCCGGGGCGCGTGTCGCGCCAGGCATCCTCTTCACCTGTCGGGCCACGCTCGTCGTGGCACGAGACGCCGCACCGACGGCACCGTACTACCTCCGGTTGCCTCGGATCGGCGCCATGTATCAGTGGAGCGGACCAGCGTCGGTGTGGGGTGAGCCGTCAGCGCCGCCGATGACGGCGGACTTCGGTGTCACGTGGAACGGCGCCGGGCCAACTCCGATCACCGCCACGCGCGAAGTGCAGGACCGCCTTCGTGATCCTGTGCTCGGCGAGGTGCGCCGTCCGGTGATGATTGTCCCGGCGGTCGCCGTAAGTCTCGAGCCGAATCATCTGCTCTGGCCTGCGGGGGTGCGGAGTCGCAGCTTCACGGTCGCACTCGACCACCTCGCACGCGACACCATGGATGCACGGGTCTCGCTGGCGGTGCCGGCGGGGTGGAGTACCGGTCCCGCGCAATCGGTACATTTCAGCCGCGAAGACGAACGGGCCGTGGTCACCTTTCAGGTAATCGCGCCGCTCCGGGTCGTCGGCGGCACCTATCAAATCGAGGCCCGCGCCGTGGCCGGCCGCGACACCTTCTCCACCGGCATCCAGCGGATCCGCTATCCCCACATCAGGGATCGCAATCTGGTGACCCATGCCGAGGGGGAGGCCGTGGTGGCCCCGGTGATTTTCCCGGCGCTGGGCTCGATCGGCTATGTGCGCGGCGGCGGCGATCTCGTGCCCGAGGCCCTCACCGACGCGGGCCTCAAGGTGGTGCTGTTGACCGGCGATGCCCTCGAGCGCGGATCGCTTGATCGCTTCAAGGTGATCGTGATCGGGCCGCGCGCCTACGAGGCCGATGCGTCGCTGGTGCGGGCGCACCCGCGCCTGATGCGCTGGCTCGCGGCCGGTGGCACCCTGATCGTGCAATACGAGCAGACGCCCTATGTCCGCGGGGGCTTCCCGCCCAAGCCGTTCACGCTGGTATCACCGACGCAGAGCCGGGTCACCGACGAGAACGCGACGGTGACCATCCTTGCGAAGACGCATCAGGCCGTACGCTGGCCGAACGTGATCGGCGCCGCGGATTTTGATGGCTGGGTGCAGGAGCGCGGACTCGACTATCCCCCCACCCACGATCCCGCGTGGACCCCGATCCTCTCCATGCACGACGCGGGTGAACCGCCGCTGGATGGGGCGCTGCTCGTCGCCAGGGTGGGGAAGGGAACGGCAGTGTACACCGGCCTCTCCTTCCACCGGCAACTGCCGGCCGTCGTGCCCGGCGCGTGGCGATTGTTCGCGAACCTGCTGGGATTGGGGCAGTCGACGGTGAAGCCCTAGCGTGAGGCAGGGACTGGCCCAAGTGGGTGGTGGATGGTGGATCGTGGGCCTGTGCGTCCTCGCGATCGTTTCCTGCTCCAGCGATCACCGCGAGCACCTCACGCTCTACTCGCCGCACGGGCGCGAACAGCTCACGCTGCTCGAGAAAAACTTCGAGGCGGCGAACCCCGACATCGACGTACGCTGGCTCGACATGGGAAGCCAGGACATCCTCGATCGGCTGCGGTTCGAGAAGCCGAACCCCGTGGCCGACGTCTGGTTCGGCGGCCCGACGCCCATCTACGATCGGGGTGTCGAAGAAGGACTCCTCGAGCCGTATCGCCCGGTCTGGTG
This sequence comes from Gemmatimonadales bacterium, assembly GCA_038205305.1. Lineage (GTDB taxonomy): Bacteria > Gemmatimonadota > Gemmatimonadetes > Gemmatimonadales > GWC2-71-9 > Palsa-1233. The sequence goes on along the minus strand of JBBRBZ010000035.1, from coordinate 18,446 downwards.
GGACCAGGTCGACTCCACTGGCGTTGGCCCCGATGATCTGTACTGGCCTGTCTATCGGACTCCCGCGGTGATCGCCTACAACTCCACCGTGATCTCCGCCGCGGAGGCACCGAAGGACTGGGACGAGGTGCTCCTCCCCAAGTGGCGCGACAAGATCCTGATCCGGGATCCGATGGCGAGCGGAACCATGCGGGCGATTTGGGGGTTGATCCTGGTGCGATCGCTCCGTGCCACCGGCGACACGGCCGAGGGGATGGCGTGGTTGCGGCGACTGGATGGGCAGACCCGCAGCTATTCGCTCAACCCCGCGATTCTGGGGCAGAAGCTCGCGCGAGGCGAGGGCGTGGTCACCTTGTGGGATCTGCCTGACATGCTGATCTGGAAGTCGCAGGGGATGCCCTTTGACTACACTTTCCCCACCAGCGGCACTGTGGTGATCGAGGATGCCATCGGCATCGTGAAGGGGACGAAGCATCGCAAGGCGGCGGAGCGATTCGTGGACTATGTCGGCAGCGTGGATGCCCAGATCCTCACGGCGGAGAAGAACTGGCGACTGCCCGCGCGCCGGCACCTCCCGCCGGACCGGGTCCCAGTCTGGGTCACCGATGTCGACCGCCACATGGTGACGGCACCGATGGATTGGAAGCTCCTCGCCAAGGAGGGAACGGCGTGGATGCGCTACTGGGACCAACGGGTCCGTGGGTCGGGAAAGGGGGCGCATTGAGCACTGTCGCGCTGCAGAAGATCCGGAAACAGTTCGGAACGACGGCCGTGGTGCAGGACGTCTCGCTGGAGGTCGCCGATGGCGAGGTGGTCGCGCTGCTGGGGCCATCGGGGAGCGGCAAGACCACGCTGCTGCGACTGATCGCCGGCTTCGAGAACGCCGACGACGGAGCGATCCTGATCGATGGGCAGGACGTGACACAGCGGAGTGCGCTCGAGCGGCGTTGCGGAATGGTGTTCCAGCACTACGCTCTCTTTCCCCACCTCTCGGCCGGCGAAAACGTCGCCTATGGCCTCGCGAGTGAGAAGCTCGGCGCTGCGGCGCGCCATGCCCGCGTCACCGAAGTGCTCAGACTCGTGGATCTGGCAGGCTACGAGAGCCGCCCCGTGACCGCGCTCTCCGGTGGCCAGCAGCAGCGCGTCGCCCTTGCCCGCGCGATTGCCCCACGGCCGAAGGTGCTCCTGCTCGACGAACCACTCTCCAACCTTGATCCATCACTTCGCGAGCACACCAGACGCGAGTTGCGCGACCTGGTGGTCAGCATCGGTATCACGACCGTGCTGGTGACGCATGAACAGGAAGAGGCGTTCGACTTTGCGGATCGGATTGCCCTGTTGCATCGCGGTCGGCTCGAGCAGATCGGCCGGCCGGAGTCGCTCTATGCCTCGCCGGCAACGCCGTTCGTGGCGGGCTTCGTGGGACGGACGTCGCGGCTCGCGGCGCAGGCGATCGCTGCCGACGGCGCCGGTGTGCTGGTGCAGGCTGCCGGAGTGGAATGGTGCGCCACGGGTGATCCTGCGGTGCGCGGAGACTGTCTGCTCCTGTTGCGGCCTGAGGCGGTGCGTTTTGGTGTTGCCGGGGCTGCCGGGAAGGTGGTCCGGCGTCGCTTTGCCGGGGCGATGGCCTACTATGCCGTCGAACTTCCCGGCGGCGACGAGGTCGAGGTGGCTGAGTCTCCTGACGCAGCACGGGTGGGTGAGTTGGTGCATCTGCAACCGACCGGTGTCGGCGCGCACAGTTTCGCGGCAGGAAGTTGATGCTTCGTCGCTGGCTGCCACTGGCGCTGCTCCTCGTCCTCGGCTGGCTGGTCGTGGAGCCGCTGGCGCTCGTCGCAGTGGATGCCGTGCGAGAGAATGGGACCTGGACCCTCTCCGCGGTGCGGGCCTTCTTCTCCGAACCCAATGAGCGTCTTGCGGCATGGAATTCAGTGTGGCTTGCGGTCGCCTCGGTGGTGCTCGGTGCCTGTCTCGGGGTGCCACTCGCCCTGCTCACCGGCCTGGTGGATTTCCCCGGGCGAAAGCTTGCTGGCGTCCTCCTCGCCTTGCCGGCAGTGCTCCCCCCGCTCGTGGGTGTGGTCGCCTATCTCTTTCTTTACGGCGAGAGCGGGCTCTTCGCGCACCTGGTCGTCGCGATCACGGGCATGGAGAAGGCGCCGTGGCGCTTCGAGGGCGCCGGTGCCGTGCTCCTGATCCACGCGACCACGATGTACGTCTACACCTACCTGCTGGTGCGCGGTGCGCTCGCCAGCTTCGATCCCGCGTTGCTCGAGGCGGCGACTTCGCTCGGCGCCTCCAGGCTGCGAACCTTCAGGACCGTGATCCTGCCCCTGCTGCGACCAGCGATCGGCAATGGGGCTCTGCTCACCGCACTCACCTCGCTGGCCTCCTTCTCGGCGCCCTATGTCTTCGGCGGCGGCTTCCGGGTGTTGCCGACGCAACTGGTGAGCACGCGGTTGAACGGCGACATTTCGGTCGCGATGGTCGAGACCCTCGTGCTGGTACTGCTGTCCCTGGTGGCGCTGCAGCTGGCCTCACGATTGGGGGGGCCGGCGACTCGCGGCGCCGGGAAGGGAATCGCGCCGGCGCCAAAGCAGCGGCGCTCGAAGGTGGGTCGGATTGGGTACGCGGTGATCGCCTGGCTGGCGGTAACCTGGCTGCTGCTGCCGCATCTTTCGCTGCTGATCGTGTCGCTGGTGCCGAACGGCGCGTGGAACACCACGGCACTCCCCACCGCCTGGACTGTCAAGCACTACGCCACCCTGGTGACCGACCCCGAGCGGTGGCGCCCGTTCGGCACTTCGCTGTGGATGGCGGCGGTGGCCACCGCCGCAGCGGCGACCCTCGCCCTCGCGGTGGCGGTGGTGGCGCGCGACCCGCGGCGACGCCTCTCTCGCTGGCTGGAGCGGGGGCTGGCGCTGCCCTGGGCGGTTCCCGGGACCGTCTACGCCATCGCGCTGGCCACCATGTTTTCGCGGTTGCAACCTGTGGCCGGGCGTTTCGTACTGATCGGCACCCTCTGGTTATTGCCGTTGGCGTACCTGGTGCGTGGGCTCCCCGTGGTCGGCCGCGCGTTGGTGGTGGCCATCCGGTCGCTGGATCCGTCGCTCGACGAGGCGGCCGCCTCCTTGGGGGCGGGCGTGTGGCGGAATCTGGCCACGATCACCCTGCCTCTCCTCGGGCCGGCCCTGGCCGGCGCGGCGGCGCTGGCATTCGTCACCGGGCTCGGAGACTTCATGACGTCGGTCATTCTCTATACCTACGATACGCGACCGGTCTCGCTCGAGATCCTCGGTGCCATTCGTGATGGCGACCTCGGGATCGCCGCTGCGTACGGCGTGGTGCTCACCGTCCTGAGCGCCGGGGCTTTCCTGCTCTCCGAGCGGGGCCCGCGCACCGCATGAGCAACGGCAACGGCACCAGCACCGCCACCAAGCAGAAACAGTTTCGGCAACTCGGCGTCTTGATCGGGCTGAACTTCGTCGACATGCTGGGGTTCGCGATGGTGCTGCCGCTGCTGCCGTTCTATGCCGAAAAGCTCAGCGCCAGTCCGAAGATGGTCGGCGTGCTGATTGCGTCCTTCTCGATCGCTCAGCTGGTGGCCGCCCCCATCTGGGGCCGGGTCTCGGACCGTTACGGTCGGCGCCCTGCGCTGCTGATCGGTCTCTTTGCGTCGGCCTTGGCCTTCCTGGTCTTTGGTCTGGCCACGTCGCTCTGGGTGCTCTTTCTCTCCCGCATTGTGCAGGGTGCCGGCGGCGGCACGACTGGCGTGGCGCAGGCCTATGTCTCGGATACGGTCGCGAAGGAGGACCGGGCCCGTGCGCTGGGCTGGCTCTCCGCAGCAACCAACGCTGGCGTGTCGATCGGCCCCGCGATCGGATCGCTGGCGGCCCATCTGGGGCGCGCAGCGCCGGGGTATTTTGCGGCTGGTCTCTGCTTCATCAACGTGCTCGCGGCTTGGCGCTGGCTGCCCGAGACGCGAACCGCGGCCCAGCGCGCGGCCGCGCCGCCGCCACGCAAGCCAGTCTGGCATGCGGCGCTTGAGGCGATCAGCAATCCGACTGGCCAACGCGAACGGCTGATCTGGATCTACGGTGTGGGGATGTTCGCCTTCACGCTGCTCACCAGCATGCTCGCGCTCTGGTTGGAAGCACGCTTTGCGATCAACGAGAAGACGATTGGCTACTTTTTCGTCTACTACGGCGTGCTCTCCTTCATCATGCGTTCGGTCTTTCTCGGACCAGTGGTCGACAAGCTTGGTGAGGTGGGGACGATGCGACTTGGCGCGGTGCTTCTTGCCGTCGGGATGCTGATGTATCCCTTCGCCACGTCGATCTGGATGCTCGCATTCATCATCCCCTTCGTGCCGGTCGGCACGGCGCTGCTCTTCCCCTCCACCACCTCGCTGCTCTCCCATTCCACCGATCCGGCGGAACTGGGGACCACGATGGGGGTGGCGCAGACATTCGCGGGTGTCGCGCGCGTAGCCTCGCCGATCCTTGGAGGCCTCGCGTTCCAGTATGTCGGCGTGAGTGCGCCGTTCACGATGGGCGGCCTGATCGTCCTGCTGGTGGCCTGGGTGGCGTTTCGCCATGTCCAGCCGGTACTTTCCGCGGAACAACCCGTCGGATGACGGTACTTCGTATTCAACCATCGTCAGGTCCCGATGTCCGTACTGCCTGAAACGAGCGCCGGATTTGCCGACGCAACGTGGGAAACCCTCGCTCCCCGCTATCGCGCCCTGAAGCAGGAGCCGCTCGATGTGGCGACGCTGCCGGGGTGGCTTGCGCGCTGGTCGCGCCTCGACGAACTGGTGACCGAGGCGGCGTCGCTCGCCATGATCGCCTACACCGCCGACACCGCCGATCCGGTGAAAGAGGCGGCGCACCTCCGCTTCTCCACCGAGGTGCTCCCCCAGTTGGAGGAGGCGGAGGTTGAGCTGGCGAAGCGGTTCGTCGCGACCGGCACCGATCGCGACGACTTGCAGACCACGCTCCGCCGCTTTCGGACTGCGATCGAGATCTTCCGCGAAGCGAACGTCCCCCTCGTCTCCGAGGCGGAGGGACTGGCCGCGAAATACCAGCAGGTGACCGGGACGATGACGGCCGAATGGGGTGGCGAGCGGGTGCCGCTGCCGCGCCTGTCACCGTTCCTGAAGAGCAACGACCGGGCGACTCGCGAGGCGGCCTGGCGGGCGGCCACCGGCCCCTATGTCGCCGTGCACGACGAACTCGCCGCCCTCTTCACCCGGATGGTCGAGCTGCGCCAGACCATGGCGCGCAACGCCGGCTTCGCCGACTTCCGGGACTTCACCTTCGCGGCGAAGTGTCGCTTCGACTACACCCCCGCCGATTGCGAGCGACTGCACGAAGCGATCGCCGCCACCGTCGTGCCCGCCATCGAGCGCAACATGGCCACCCGGCGAGCACGGCTCGGCCTCGACACCGAGCGGCCGTGGGACCTGGCGGTGGACGCATGGCGCAGCGCGACGGCGGTGCCGTATCGCGATGTTACCGAGCTGCAGGAGACCGCGGCGAGGATCTTCACTGCGGTGGACCCGGTGCTGGGCGGTGAGTTCCGACTGATGATGGACGAGCAGCTGCTCGATCTGGAGTCGAGGCCCGGCAAGGCCCCCGGCGGCTACTGCGACACGCTGCACGCCCGGGGTAAGCCGTTCGTCTTCATGAATGCCGCGGGGGTGGCCGAGGACGTAACCACCCTGCTGCACGAGGCGGGGCACTGCTTTCACGCCTTCGCTTCGGCGACCCGACCGTTCATCTGGCAGCGCAATCCGGGCGCGGAATCCGCCGAACTCGCCTCGATGTCGATGGAACTGCTCGCGTCGCCATATCTGGCCCAACCGGTGGGGTACTACACCGAGGCCGACGCGCTTTCCGCCCGGCTGGAGCATCTCGAGGACGTGCTGCAATCGCTGGCGCACATCGCTTCGGTGGATGCCTTCCAGTCCTGGGTTTACACGACGCCCGAGGGTGGCGATGCGGCGGCCCGTGATGCGGCGTGGCTCGCCCTGCGGGCGCGGTTCGAACCGGGAGTGAACTGGGACGGCCTGGGCGCCGAGCGGGTCGCCCGCTGGTACCGGCAGCTCCACATCTTCCTCTACCCGTTCTATTACATCGAGTATGCCATTGCGCAGATCGGGGCGCTTCAGGTGTGGCGAAACGCTCGCCGGGACCGGAAGGACGCGGTGGCGGCCTATCGCCGCTTCCTCGCGCTCGGGGCCACTCGGCCGCTGCCGGAGCTGTACGCCGAGGCGGGGGTGGAATTCTCCTTCGATGTCAGGCTCTTGGGTGAATTGGTCGCTCTGGTGGAGGAGGAAATGGCGGTGCTGCAGGGGCGGCTGGCCGGGGCGTCCTGAGCCACGCGGTTGCGCCTCACCGCGCGCCGGGGCAGATTGCTGCCCGTTGCTGCCCCGTCTCCCGGGGCGGATTCCCTTGGTCCGGAGCTTGGATGGCGAAAGAAGAAGGCATCGAAATGGAGGGCGTCGTGCAGGAGGTCCTACCCGACCGCAATTACCGGGTGCTCCTCGACAACGGCCATACCATCCTCGCCTATGCCGCGGGGAAGATGTCGAAGTTCAAGATCCGGGTACTGGAAGGGGATCGGGTGAGCGTGGTGCTTTCGCCGTACGACCTGACGCGTGGTCGAGTGGTGTACCGGCACAAGTAGGGACGCACGAGGAGCGGGAAGCGAGGAGGGAGGAACGCGGGGCGGGCTCCGAAACGGGCTCGCCCTTTTTGCGTGTCGGTGCAGCGCCGTGCGCTTAGGTACCGAGGATGCGCGCGGCGAGGCGGGCGAGCTCACTCCCCTTCCGCCGCAATCCCTTTTGCACTGCTTCTTCGATGGCGCTCCGGAACTCGCCGGCCGAGGCCCAGCGAGCCTCCACATCGTTGCGCATCGCCCGGGCGAGCACCGCTGAGAGCGCTTCGCCGACATCGGGCCGTTCGCGGACCAGGTTCGGGATGCTGTCCGTGGTCTGCTTGGCGAGCACCTGCTCGACTGTGCCGCCGGGGAAGGGCGCCGTGCCGGTGAGGGCGAAGCAGGCGACCGCCGCCAGCGAATAGAGGTCGGTGCGCTGGTCCACGCGTTCGCCCAGCAGTTGCTCCGGGGAGGCGAATTGTGGTGTGCCACTCTGCGAGGTGGCACCCCCGAAGCGGCCCGTGCCGCGTAGCGCCAACGCCAGGCCGAAGTCGGTGATGCGGAGCGAGCCGTCCTGTTCGAGCAGCATGTTCTCCGGCTTGATGTCGCGGTGCACCAGCGAGAGCGCATGCGCGTGGCCCAGGGCGGAGAGCGCCTCCCGAAGGAGTCGGAGCACCCGATCGACTGGGAGCGGACCGTCGGCCTCCACCAGCTGCGCGAGGTTCGGTCCGGCAACGATCTCCATGGTGTACCAGAGCAGTCCGGATCGTCCCGAGATGTCGTAGATGTCGACAATGTTGGGATGATTGAGTCGTGCGGCGAGTTGGGCTTCGCGTCGGAAGCGCTCGACCGTCGCAGCGTCTTGGGTGAGGTGCGGATGGAGCACCTTGAGTGCCACCTCGCGTTCAAGGTGCAGGTCGCGCACACGATAGACGCGACCGAAGCCACCCTGTCCCAGCATCGCCAGCAGTTCGTAGTCGTCGCCGAGCGCGCGACGGAGGCGCGCCTCCCATTGGGGTCCGTCAGCCATCTCCCCCGAGAGGGTGGGCAGCGACTCGGCCGGGGCTTCGAAGGAGCCCGCGGCACTGGTGAAGTCTTCGAGCATCTCCGACGCCGTGAGGTAGCGCGCGCGGGGCTGCGGCTGGAGCGCTCGCATGATCACGCGCTCGAGCGCCGCGGGAATGATGCCGCGCAGCCGCCTCGGCCGGACGATCAGCTCGGGATTCTCGGGAATCTTCACCCCGGTGACCGCGAGATAGAGAATCGCCCCGGCGGTGTAGATGTCGGCCGCTGGATCGCCTGGCTTCCCGTCCCGGATCTCCGGTGCCATGAAGCTTGAGCCGGTCGGATGCTCTGACGCGGGAATCTCAGGGAGGGTCAGGTTGCAGAAGCGGAGATCGGTGACGGTGCCCCGTCCCGCCATGTTGAGCAGCAGTCCACTCGGCACAATCCGCCGGATGATGATGCCATTGGCATGGGCGTGCTCGATCGCGCCGAGGAGGTCGCGGGCCAGGATGTGCACGGTGGGAATCGGCCGGGGGCCGCGACTGAGCGCCTCGGCGAGACTCTCTCCCTCGATCCAGTTGCCGATCCGATACACCACCTCGCCGACCACCGCCGCCTCGTAGAGATGACGGATGGCGGGGTGGTCGAGTCTCGCCAGCGCCTCCGCCTCGCGGAGGAACCACGGACGCAGCCCACCGGTGGGATCGATGTTGACTCGGACGGAAACACTGCGCTTGAGCAGCTGGTCCCAGGCACGGAAAAGGAGCCGCTCCGCCGACGCTGCCAGCGGCTCATCAAGCCGAAAGCGCGGGGTGAGCACCTCTTCGATGCGGCGGAGCGCATCATCGGGAACCGTGACTGCCATCCTCAAAGATATCCCCGGAGCTGCCGCAACTGGATGGTCAGCCGTGACGATGCAGGGCGGCGGCCAACTGGGTGCGCAGGCTGGCGATCTCCTCCCGAAGTCCACGCCCTGGCCAGTCCACCCGGGTGTCCAGGGCTTCGAGCAGGTCGTCATACCAGCAGAGCGCTGGCGGCCCGGAGGGTAGCCCGTTGGCGACGAGATACTCCGGCCCCAACCGCTCGACCAAGGCGATGGTGCTGCCGCATTCGTGCATCTCATCGGCGCAGCAGATGTCGATGGCGCGCGGATCCATGGTCAGCAGGTGCGTGAGCAGATGGCGCTTGCGTGTGCTCCATTCGAGTGGGGCACCAAGCACATCGAAGCGAGGCTCGGCCGCATCGCGCGCCACCGCGACCACCACGGAGCCGAACTTGTCGCCGATCTTCAGGCAGAGTTCGTCGTGCTCCGGCGGGGTGGTGGCTTCGAGCACATGATGCAGGATGCCGGCGACCAGAGTAATGTCATCGACCTCGTGGCGTGCCAGAATCACGGCCACATTCGCCGGGTGGGCCATGAAGTACATGGCGCCGGTCGCTGGCGCACGCGGCGAGCGATACTTCGCGACGAAGGCGAAGGCGTGATTGATCCGGTCGCTGTAGCCCTTCATGAATTGCTCATGGGATGCCCAGCAGTTTGTGGGTTTGCAGCGAGAGCCCCCAACGTGGGTGCTTGAGGCAATACGCCAGCGCGGCCTGCGTATTCGCCTCACGCATCGGGCCATCCATCGGTTGCAGGAGCAGGTGCTCGAAGGCCAACGCTTCGAAGCGCTCCGGTTCGGCGCCCGCCTGCGGGAAGACCAGCTTCAACTCGTTTCCGCTCCGCTGCGCGAGGGTGGTCCCCGCCTTGGGCGAGACACAGATCCAGTCTACACCGACGGGCGAGGCGATGGTCCCATTGGTTTCGATCGCCACCTCGAAACGCTGCTGGTGGAGCGCGTCAATCAAAGCGCGATCGAGCTGCAGGGCCGGCTCCCCGCCGGTACAGACCACGTAAAGCCGTCCGGTGCCGCCGGCGGGCCAAGCTGCCGCCACTGCTGCCGCCAGCTCAGCGGCCGTCGTGAACTTGCCGCCACCCGCTCCATCGGTGCCGACGAAGTCGGTGTCGCAGAATCGGCAGGTGGCCGTCGCTCGATCGATCTCCCGCCCGCTCCAGAGATTGCACCCGGCGAATCGGCAGAAGACCGCAGGTCGCCCGGCGTGCTTCCCCTCCCCCTGGAGGGTGAAGAATATCTCCTTGACCGCATACGCCATCTAGCCTCCCACGTAGGGTGCGGGATCGGCGAGGCCCAGCTCGGCAAAGCCGCGGAGGCGCAGCTGGCAGGCGTCACAATGCCCGCAGGCGGCCCCGTCAGGTGAGGGGTCGTAGCAGCTCCGCGTGATACCGAAGTCGACGCCGAGTGAAGTGCCCAGAGCAATGATCGCCGACTTGCTCAGGTGGAGGAGCGGAGCACGCACGGTCAGGTCGGTGAGCCGGGTGCCGAGGCGCGCCGCCGCCTGGAAGGCGGCAATGAACTCGGGGCGGCAGTCGGGATAGCCGGAATAGTCGAGTGCGTTGACGCCGATGTAGAGGTCTCGGACAGCAAGTACCTCGGCCCACGCCAGCGCGTAGCTGAGGAAAATGGTGTTACGGGCGGGGACATAGGTGGTCGGAATTCCCTCGCCGATCTCCCGCGCACTCCGATCCTTGGGGACGTCGCTCGGCGAGGTGAGCGAGGAGCCACCAAAGGCGCGGAGGTCGATATCGATGATGCGATGCTCGACGGCACCGAGCACCTCGGCGACACGTCGTGCGGCCTCGAGCTCCGAGGCGTGACGCTGTCCATAGCGGAAGGAGAGGGCATGGCAGGCAAACCCGGCCTTCCGGGCGACGGCGAGGCAGGTGGCCGAGTCCATCCCCCCGGAGAGCAGAACAACACACTTCGAAGCAGAATCCATGCGGGAAAATAGCTGAAACGGGCCGGGGGACGATATCCCTCGGCAGTTCGTCGGCACCCGCTTCTCTCCTCGCTCGTCTCCCGGCTCTCGTCCTCTATTACTTTTCCCGCGCGGCTGCCGGGGTCTCAAGGCCGCCACCTCGTCCAGAGGATTCAATGAAAGTTGGAGTACCGAAGGAGAGCCTGCCCGAGGAGCGTCGGGTCGCGGCCACTCCCGATTCCGTGAAGAAGCTGCTCAAGCTCGGCTTCGAGGTCCAGATTGAGCATGATGCGGGCTTGGCTGCCGGCTTCGACGATGCGTCGTACGCCGCCGCCGGGGCCACCATCGCCGACCGTGCCGCCACCTGGTCGAGCGAGATCATCGCGAAGATCCGCCCTCCGGCTGGCGACGAAATCGCCCGACTCAGCAGCGGCCAGACGGTCATTTCCTATCTCTATCCCGCCTTCAACGCCGCCGACGTCGAGAAGCTGGCCGCGCGCGGTGTGAGTGCCATCGGAATGGACCAGGTGCCGCGCACGACGCGGGCGCAGAAGGTCGATGCGCTGTCATCGATGGGAAATCTCTCGGGCTATCGTGCGATCATCGAAGCGGCCAACGCGATGCAGCGCCCGCTTCGCGGACAGTCAACCGCGGCCGGCAAGATCCAGCCCTGCAAGGTGCTGATCATCGGGGCCGGTGTGGCTGGGCTCGCGGCCATCGGCGCGGCTCGTGCCATGGGCGCCATTGTTCGCGCCTTTGACACCCGCCCTGCGGTGAAGGACCAGGTGGCTTCGATGGGCGCCGAATTCCTCGAGGTGGAGCTCGAGGAGGATGGCAGCGGCACCGGGGGCTATGCCAAGGAGATGAGTCCGGCCTTCATCGCTGCAGAGATGGCGTTGTTTGCTGCGCAGGCAAAAGAGGTGGACATCATCGTCACCACGGCGCTGATCCCGGGCAAGCGCGCCCCGACGCTGATCACCGCCGAGATGGTCCGATCGATGAAGCGCGGGTCGGTCATCGTCGACCTGGCGGCGGAGCAGCAGGGCAACTGCGAGCTCACCAAGCCGGGGGCTGCGGTGGTCGAGCACGGCGTGACGATCATCGGCTACACCGACCTGCCGTCGCGAATGGCGCTCCAGGCCTCCATGCTCTACGCCACCAACATCGTCCATTTGCTGACCGAGATGGGCGGGTCGGAAAAGTTCGAGATCAGCGACACCAACGACATCGTCCGTCCCATGACGGTGCTGAAGGCCGGGAAGTTGACCTGGCCGCCGCCGAAGCTACCAGAAGTGGCCAAGCCAGCTGTACCAAAACCGGTGAAGCCAGCTGCGGCCGGGGCGGGAGGGCACGGGGAGGCGGCCTCGGGAACAATGTCGGCTTCCTCGAAGTGGGGCATGCTGGTGGCGGGTCTGGCGCTGCTCGGAATCGGCCTCGGGGCGCCGCCCAACTTCGTGACCCACCTCACCGTCTTCGTGCTCGCCTGTTTCATCGGCTATCAGGTGGTCTGGAGCGTCACCCCGGCACTGCACACCCCGCTGATGAGCGTAACCAATGCGATCAGCGGCATCATCGTCATCGGCGGCATGGTGCAAGTGGGTCGCGGATCCGCGGCGGGCATGCTGGGTGTCGCGGCGATCCTGCTCGCCTCCATCAACATCGTCGGTGGATTTCTCGTGACGCAGCGGATGCTGAGGATGTTCCACCGATGACCGACTCTCTCCTGGCCACCTCGTACATCGGCGCTGGGGTGCTTTTCATCCTCAGCCTGAAGGGCCTCTCCAATCCGGAGACCGCCCGGCGAGGCAATCTCCTCGGCGCGATCGGCATGCTGATCGCCGTGTTCGCGGTGGCGATTCAATTCGACCTGGTGACCTCACCGATGGTGATCGGGGCGGTGCTCATCGCGGCGACCATCGGCGCCTTGGTCGCGAGTCGAGTGGCGATGACCGCGATGCCTCAGCTGGTGGCAATCCTGCACAGCTTTGTTGGGGCGGCTGCCGTGCTGGTGGGGCTGAGCAATCATCTCTCCCCCTCGGAGCTGTCCGGCAGCGAGGCGACAATTCATGTCATCGAGACCATTGTTGGCGTCTTCATCGGGGCGTTGACTTTCACCGGATCCGTGGTGGCATGGGGCAAGCTGCAGGGTGTGATCCGCAGCAAGCCGCTCATGCTGCCGGGCCGTCACCTGCTCAACATCGCCATCCTGGTGGCGAGTGCGTGGCTCGGTTCCGTGGTGCTGAGCGGCGGTGAGCAGGAGTCGTTCCGGGCCCTGCTCATCATCACGGCGATCTCGGGCGTGCTCGGCATTCACTTGGTGATGGCGATCGGCGGGGCGGACATGCCCGTCGTGGTGTCGATGCTCAACAGTTACTCGGGCTGGGCTGCCTCCGCCGCGGGCTTCATGCTCTCCAATGACCTATTGATCATCACCGGCGCACTGGTCGGCTCATCCGGTGCGATCCTGAGCTACATCATGTGTCGCGCGATGAACCGCTCCTTCATCTCGGTCATCCTCGGCGGCTTTGGCGGCGATGAGGGAGCCGCTCCCGGGGGAGGGGTCGTGATGGAAGGCGAGATGGTCGCTACGACGGCCGAGGACGTGGTGGAGCTGCTGAAGGAGGCGCAGTCGGTGATCATCGTCCCGGGATACGGGATGGCGGTCGCGCAGGCACAGCATCCGGTCAAGGAGATCGTCGACATCCTGCGCAAGCGCGGCGTCCAGGTGCGTTTCGGCATTCACCCGGTGGCAGGGCGGTTGCCCGGGCACATGAATGTGCTGCTGGCAGAGGCGAATCTCCCTTATGATATCGTCCTTGAGATGGACGAACTCAACGATGATTTCAAGACGACGGATGTCGTCCTGGTGATCGGTGCCAACGATATCGTCAATCCGAGCGCGCTCGACGATCCGTCGAGTCCGATCGCGGGGATGCCGGTGATGCCGGTGTGGGAGGCAGAGAACACCATCGTCTTCAAGCGCGGCAAGGGCGCCGGGTATGCCGGTGTGGAGAATCCGCTCTTCTTCAAGCCCAAGACGCGCATGCTGTACGGCGATGCGAAGAAGTCAGTCGAGGCGATCCTGGCGCTGCTACGCGCCTGAGTTCGTCCTGAGCCCGGTAAGTCACGAGGGGCAGCAGCCATTGGCTGCTGCCCCTCGTCGCAGGCGACGCACGAGCAATCAGGCGAGGTCGAAGCGATCCAGTTCCATGACCTTGGTCCATGCCGCCACAAAATCCTGCACGAACTTTTCCTTGGCGTGGTCGGCGGCATAGACCTCAGCCACCGCACGCAACTGAGAATTCGAACCGAAGATCAGGTCCACGCGCGTAGCCGTCCACTTCACGTCCCCCGTCTTCAGGTCGCGTCCTTCGAACAGGTCACCGGCCGCTGACAGTGGCTTCCAGCTGGTGCCCATGTCGAGCAGGTTCACGAAGAAGTCATTGGTCAGCGCCTCGGGGCGATTGGTGAAGACGCCGTGCCGGGACTGCCCATGATTGGCATTGAGGACGCGCAAACCACCGACGAGGACGGTCATTTCCGGGGCGGTGAGCGTCAGAAGTTGCGCCTTGTCCACCAGTAACGCCTCGGACGACACCGTATAGGCGGCCTGCTGGTAGTTGCGGAAGCCGTCGGCCGTAGGCTCAAGCACGGCGTAGGCGGCGACGTCGGTCTGCTCCTGCGACGCATCCATCCGTCCGGGAGTGAATGGCACCGTCACATCGAACCTCGCCTGCTTCGCGGCCTGTTCGATGGCCGCCGAGCCGCCCAGCACGATCAGGTCGGCGAGCGAGATGCGCTTGCCATTGGTCTGCGCGGTGTTGAACGCCGACTGGACGTTCCCGAGCGCCTCAAGGGCCTTGGTGACCTTGGCGGGCTGGTTCACGTCCCAGTCTTTCGCCGGGGCAAGTCGAATGCGCGCCCCATTGGCGCCGCCACGCTTGTCGGAGCCACGGAAGGTGGCGGCGGACGCCCAGGCGGTTGAGACCAGTTGCCCGACGGAGAGCCCTGAGGCGAGGATCGATGCCTTCAGTTGGGCAATGTCCTCCGCGTTCACCAGCGGATGATCCACGGCGGGGATGGGATCCTGCCAGAGCAACACCTCCTTGGGAGCCAATGCGCCGAGATAGCGGCTGCGCGGACCCATGTCGCGGTGGGTCAGCTTGAACCATGCGCGTGCGAACGCGTCGGCCAATTGCTCGGGGTGTTCGTGGAACCGCTTCGAGATGGCCAGATAGATCGGATCGGTGCGCAGCGCGATGTCGGCCGTGGACATCACCGGCGCGTGGCGCTTGGCCGGGTCGTGCGCGTCGGGAACGATGGTCGCGGCCGACTTGTCGGTCGGGGTCCACTGCTGGGCGCCGGCCGGGCTCTTCGTCAATTCCCATTCGTAGCCAAAGAGGGTGTCGTAGTAGCCACTGTCCCATTTGATCGGGTTGGGCGTCCAGGCGCCCTCCAGGCCGCTGGTAGTGGTGTCGCCACCCTTGCCGCTGCCATGCCGATTCGCCCAGCCGAGGCCCATCGCCTCGATTGGCGCGCCTTCGGGTGCCGGGCCCATCAGCGCTGGATCACCCGCGCCATGCATCTTGCCGAAGGTATGGCCGCCGGCAATGAGCGCCACGGTTTCTTCGTCATTCATCGCCATGCGGGCGAAGGTCTCGCGGATGTCCCGGGCTGAGGCCATCGGATCCGGCGTGCCGTTGGGGCCCTCGGGATTGACGTAGATCAGTCCCATTTGCACCGCGGCCAGTGGTGTTTCGAGCTCGCGGTCTCCGGAATAGCGCTTGTCGCCGAGCCACTCCGCTTCGGGGCCCCAATAAATGTCGATCTCCGGCTCCCAGACATCTTCACGGCCGCCAGCAAAACCAAAGGTCTTGAACCCCATCGACTCCATGGCGCAGTCACCGGCGAAGACCAGCAGATCGGCCCAGGAGATCTTCCGGCCGTACTTCTGCTTGATCGGCCACAGCAGGCGGCGGGCCTTGTCGAGGTTGCCGTTATCCGGCCAACTGTTGAGCGGCGCGAAGCGTTGGGAGCCGGAGGAGGCGCCACCGCGGCCGTCGCCGGTGCGATAGGTGCCGGCGCTATGCCACGCCATCCGGATGAAGAGCGGACCATAGTGGCCGTAATCGGCGGGCCACCAGTCCTGGGAGTCGGTCATCAGGGCGAAGAGATCCTTCCGGAGCGCCTCCAGGTCGAGCGTCTTGAACGCTTTGGCGTAATGGTAGGCCGAGCCCTGAGGATCAGAGGCGGGAGAATTCTGGTGAAGCATCGCCAGATTCAGCTGGTTGGGCCACCAGTCGCGAATCGAGCTGGCTCCAGTGCCGGTCGCCATCCGATTCCCTTGCATTACGGGGCACTTGCCGCCGTGTTCACCTGTGTGTCCGTCCATTGCCCACTCCACTCGAGGCTGCGTTGATGGAATTGCGTCGTCCACCGATTCATGCCGGGTCGACTGGTCGTCTGGCCGATATCCTCTTCGGCGCAGGGCTCCCCCTTCAAGATAGCGAGAGCCGTCTGGCGGCTGGCTCCACCAGCCGCCCCTTGGCCGGCACCCCGCTCCGGTCGGCCCGTTCCAGGCCGATTTCGCGAGTATGAGCCAACGCCGCCAGCAAATCCGCTTCTGGGGTACCAACCTCAGGAGCCCTGATCATGCGGAATCGTATTCCCGGTGGACTGGCGCTCGTGTTGTGCCTCACGGCCAGTTGCGGAGGCGGTAACGCAACGTCAAGTGAATCGGCGCCGGTCGCGACCGTGACGGTGGCCGGCTCGACCGGTGCACTCACGCCGGGCCAGACGGTGCAGCTGACCGCAACACTTCGGGATGGCCAAGGCACTGCACTCAGCGGCCGTGCCATCGGCTGGTCGACCTCGTCGGCGTCCGTGGCCTCCGTGAACGATGGCCTCGTCACGGCAATCACCGCGGGCTCAGCGACGATCACCGCGTCATCGGAAGGGAAGAGTGCCGCGCTCACCATCACGGTGAACGCGGCGGTCCCGGTGCCGGTCGCATCGATTGCCATCGCCGGAGGCGGCGGCTCCCTCGCTCCCGCAGGGACCCTCACGCTCGTGGCCACCGTCCGCGACGCCGGGGGACATCTCCTCACGGGTCGGACCATCAGCTGGCTTTCGTCCGCCAACGGCATCGCCAGTGTCAGTGCCACCGGTGTGGTGACGGCCAATGCGTCAGGCACGGCGACCATCACGGCCTCATCGGAGGGCAAGACCGCCTCGGTGGTCATCACGGTGACTCCGGCGCCGGTGGCCACCGTGGCCATTGTCGCACCGAAGACGGCGTTTGAGGTGGGTGACGCCGCCGTCACCTACAGCACCACCGTCAAGGATGCGCAGGGCAATCTCCTGGCGGGACGAAGTGTGACATGGGGTGTCGCTCCGACGGGAGTAATCTCCCTGTCCGCGAGTGGTAGCGTGACGGCGATTGCGCCGGGGACCGCCACCATCACGGCCACCAGCGAGGGGATCCTCGGTTCGGTGCAAGTCACGGTGGTCCCGAACTCCGCTGCCTCACTCCTCGAGCAGCGAGTACTCGCGCAGCAAGGGTTAGCGATCGCGCTCGCCTCGACGGTGCTGCAGACCCAGATCTACACGCTCGTTTCCGTGAACGGTGCCGACCCGCAAATCTGTCAGGCACTGCCCGGCGGAGGGGCGATGCGAATTCCGGCGGGGGCGGACCAAGTTCCCGCCGTGATCTCATTCTTCTTTGACGGGGCGTGCACACGCCCGTACATGGTGGAAACCGTGACGCAGAACACGGTGGTTGGCACCAGCTACCACCTGATCGCAAACGCAGTCTACACCGGCCCGACGGGTACGCTTCTCGGCTCGATCGCCTTCGATGAGACCGCCAACAACATCACGTGGGCGAACAACAGCCTCACCGGCGCCGTCAGCGGCCTCGGGGTTTACACCTCTCCCTCCGGCGCTCCCAGCGTCCAGCTCGGATTGAATTGCGATTTCGGGGCGTCAGGCCACAACATCGGCGTCTGCCAGGGAGGCATCGCGCAAAACTTTCCGGGGCTCAACACCGCGCTTGGCTCAATCGCCACACTCTCGCTCGATTCCACAACCGCAGGTGTGCTGAGCTTCACCGGAGGATCTGCGCTGCGCTCTGGCGCGCAGGATCAACTGACGTTGACCCAACCCGCGCCGACCACCATGCTGGTCACCGGAGGGACACCATACGGCACCGCGACCGGGACGGGCGGGGCGGCGTCATTCGCGCTCTTCCCGCCGACCCCGACGGGTTGGACTGTCACCGATCTGGCCAATGACATGGTGTTCACCATCAACCTGGTCGACAACGCGACGCGGACACTCACCGCCACCCTCAAACGTGTGAGCAGTGGGGTAACCGTGGCCTCGCTGGCGCTCGACCAGTCCGGGACCGGCACGATCACCTACTCCAATGGATTGGTTGCTGCCGTCACGAGTTGGATGCTGAGTCAGTAGCACCCAGGGGCGGGTGCTACTCCAAGGCTCAGACGATCAGGCGTTGTATGCTGCCCCTGCCACGTCCCAGTTCAGCGAACCCAGTACGGCGTCGAGATAATCTGCGCGACGGTTCTGGTATTTCAGGTAGTAGGCGTGTTCCCAGACATCGACGCCGAGGACGGGCCAAGCGCCGTCCGAAAGCGGGGTGTCCTGGTTGGCCATGCCATGGACCGAGAGCTTGCCGCCGCGATCACGAATCAGCCAGCTCCAACCTGAACCGAATTGGCCGCTTCCTGCTGCCTTCAGTGCGGCAACGCATGCCGCCTGGGAATCAAAGTCGCGCGTGATGGCCGCGGCGAGTGCGCCGCTCGGCGCTTTGGCTCCACCCGGCGCAAGCAACGTCCAGAAGAGCGAGTGATTGGCGTGTCCACCGCCGTTGTTGCGCACGGCGGTACGCACTCCTTCGGGCAGCGTGGCGAGAGCCGTGAGCAGTTCCCGGAGTGTCTTCCCCTGCA
>JBBRBZ010000034.1:0-24189 GCA_038205305.1 Gemmatimonadales bacterium | reverse complement strand
GGCGGTGCCGGTCCGGCCGGTGTCGGGGCGGCCTGAGATGCTGAACTGCGGTGAGCGGAGGCGATCCTCCGAGTAGGCCGGCGGGGCATAGTGGCGCATCGAGGTGGCGTAGACCACCTCGGGCACGTCGTACGCCCGCGCGAGCTTGTTGATGCCGGTTTCCTCGTCAATGAACAGCGTGCGCGTCCAGCGCTTGCCGCCATCGGTGCTGCGGAAGACACCGCGCGCGCCACTTTGTACCAGCGGGTTGCCGAGTGATCCGGCGAGCACGATGTCGGGATTGTGCTCATCCACCAGCATGGTCTGGATGTACTGCGTCTCCTCGAGGCCGATGTGCTGCCAGCTCTTGCCGGCATCGCTGGACTTGTAGACGCCATTGCCTTGATCGATGGTGCCGCCGGTGAGCATATCACCGGAGCCGACGTAGATGATGTTGGGATCGGATGGCGCGACTTCCACCGCACCGATCGATGACACCTCTTTGATATCATCGAAGATCGGGAACCAGGTGGTGCCTGCACTCGTGGTCTTCCACACCCCGCCGCCAGGGAAGCCGGCGTAGAAGGTGCCGGGCTGGCCAATCACGCCGGTCACCGCACCGACGCGTCCGCCCCGGAAGGGGCCGACGTTTCGCCAGGCGAGTCCGGCGTAGAGGCGGCTGTCGACCGGCGTGGTGGCGGCCGATTGGGCGGCAAGGCACGGCGTCGCCAGCAGAAAGGCGGCGACGAGGAAGCGGAGGGTCGCGCGGGGCATGGCGGTGTCCTGAAGGCAGAGAGGAGCAAAGGAACCGGGGCTGCGCTGATCGAGAGCGGGGGACAGGTCGGCGCCGGACCGAGCCGGAAAGTATGGCGGACTCCATCCAACATGTCGAGTGCTCCGTGGCGCGACACTTTCCATTTTGAAACTTATCCAACTCCGTTGCGTCTGCCTCTGCAACCATTGGCACCCTCTGGGTGTCGAATCCGCCTGAAGCCTCACCCTCACCTTCCTCGGGAGCGCCGTTCCGCATGCGAAACCTGACGCTCGCTGCCCGGATGCTGTTGAAGACCCCATTTGTTACCGCCATCGCTGTCCTCTCGCTGGCGCTCGGTATCGGGGCCAATGCCGCCATCTTCTCGATGTTTGATCAGCTGCTGCGGCGTCCCTTGCCGGTGCCCGAGCCCGGCCGACTGGTCAATCTCTCGGCCCCGGGACCGAACCCCGGCTCGCAATCGTGCAGTCAGGCCGGCGACTGCACCGTGATCTTCTCCTACGCCATGTTCCGCGACCTGGAGCGGGGGCAGACGCCGTTCACTGGCATCGCGGCACACCGTTCCTTCGGCGCCTCCCTGGGCGTGCGCAACGAGCCGATGGCTGGCCAAGGGACCATGGTGAGCGGATCCTACTTTCCCGTGCTCGGCCTGCACGCGGTGGTCGGCCGGCTCTTCACCCCGGATGATGACCGGGTGATCGGCTCCAATTTTCTTGTCGTGCTCTCCTACGCCTTCTGGGCGAACAACTTCGGCAAGGACCCGGGAGTGGTTGGCCAAGCGATCGTCGTCAATGGCAAGTCGTTTCAGATCATCGGCGTGGCCCCGCCAGGGTTCAGCGGCACCACGGTGGGCGAAAACCCGCTGGTCTACGTGCCAATTTCGATGCGAAGCGAGCTGCAGCGGTTCAAGGACTGGGAGGACCGCCGCAGTTACTGGATCTACCTCTTTGCGCGGCTCAAGCCGGGGATGAGCATGACCGCAGCGGCCACCGCGATGAACGCGGTCTACCGTCCGATCATCACCGACATTGAAGCACCGCTGCAGACCGGGATGAGCGACAAGTCGCTGGCGGCGTTCAAGGCCAAGACGTTCGTGGTCGAGCCCGGCGCGCGGGGCCAGAGCCAGATGCACAAGGAGGCCAAGACGCCAATCCTGATGCTCTTCCTGGTCACCACCATCGTGCTGCTGATCGCGTGTGCCAACATTGCCAACCTGTTGCTCGCCCGCGGTGCCAATCGCGCCACGGAGATGGGCGTGCGGCTGGCGCTGGGTGCCACGCGCCGTCACCTGGTGATGCAACTGCTGACGGAGAGCATGCTGCTCTCCCTGGTCGGCGGCGTGGCGTCGCTGTTCGTCGCCCGGTGGACGCTCGGCGTGATCATGTCGCTGCTGCCGCCGGATGCCTCGGAGTCGATGCAGTTCTCGATCAGCGGCATGGTGATTGGCTTCTCGGTTCTGTTGGCCCTGCTCACCGGCTTCCTCTTCGGCCTCTTCCCTGCGCTGCACAGCACCCGCAGCGACCTCATCACCACGATCCGCGCGGGCGCCGGGCAGATTGCCGGCAGCCGGGCAGCCGGGCGCTTTCGCACCGCGCTGGTCACCAGCCAGATCGCCCTCTCCACCGGGCTGCTGGTGATGAGCGCCCTCTTCCTGAAGAGTTTGATGAACGTGAGCCGAGTGAACCTCGGCGTAAGGATCGAGCAAATCGCCGGCTTCGAGATTGTGCCACGGCGCGCCGGATATGACAGCGCCCGCAGTATGGTGCTGTTCAACCGGGTGGAGCAGGAGCTCGTGGCCCTGCCGGGGGTGACGGGAGTCACCAGCGGCATGGTGCCACTGCTCAGCGGCGATAACTGGGGGAACGATGCCCACGTGCAGGGATACCCCTGCGGCCCCGAAGTCGACTGTGGCTCCCGATTCAACGAGATCGGCACCGACTATTTCAAGACGTTCGGCGTGACGCTGAAGCGCGGACGCGAATTCACCGCCGCCGACCTGAACGGCTCGCAGCGGGTCGCCATCGTCAATGAGGCGTTCGCCAAGAAATTCAAGCTCGGCGATAATGCCGTGGGCAGGTTCATAGGCCAGAACAGCGACGATTCGCTGGATACCCAGATTGTGGGCCTGGTGCGCGACGTGAAGTACAGCTCGGTGAAGGACTCGGTCCCGCCGGTGTACTACACCCCGTGGCGCCAGGATGCCAACACCGGCGACCTTTATTTTTACGTCAAGTCAACGCTGCCGCCGGAACAGATGCTTGGTACCTTGCGCAATACCATGAAGCGCATCGACCCGAACCTTCCGGTCGAGGAACTGAAGACGATGTCGCAGACGGTGCAAGAGAACGTCTTCCTTGATCGGATGATCAGCATTCTCTCAAGCGCCTTCGCGCTCCTGGCGACGCTGTTGGCCGGTGTGGGGCTGTATGGCGTGCTGGCCTACTCGGTCGCGCAGCGGACCCGTGAGATCGGCGTGCGCATGGCACTGGGCGCCAACGCGGACCACGTCCGCGCGATGATCATCAAGCAGGTGGGCGTGATGCTGCTCGTCGGTGGGGCAATCGGCCTGATCGGGGCGATGGTTCTGGGCCGCTTGGCGCGCTCGCTCCTGTTCGAGCTGCAGCCCTACGATCCGGTGGCGATCATCCTGGCCGCCATGTTGCTGACGGGCGTCGCCCTGGCCGCTGGGTGGCTGCCTGCCCGCCGGGCGGCACAGGTGGACCCGATGCACGCACTGCGGTACGACTGAGATGGATATCACCCGCACGCCCCCGAAGCGGACACGACGCAACCTGATCCTTGGAGGCGGCGTGCTGCTGGTCGGGGCCCTGACCATCTGGACACTGCGCCTCGAGCCGGCCTCACAGTCGATCGAGCGCTCGGCGGTGCTGATCGACACCGTCCGCAAAGGCGATGTGGTGCGCGACGTGCGTGGGTCCGGCTCGCTGGTCCCGGAACACATCCGCTGGATCACGGCACAGGCCAGCGCGCGAGTGGAGCGACTGACATCAGAGTCGGGTCGGCGCGTCGCTGCCGGCGACCTGCTGCTCGAACTGAGCAATCCCGACCTGCAGATCCAGACGATGCAAGCGGAGCAGCAGGTACGGCAGGCGCAAATCGAATTGCTCAACCTCAAGACCAACCTGCAGAGCCAGCTACTCACCCAGCAGGGCGTGGTGGCGACGACCAACACCCAGTTCGTGGCCGCATCCCAGGACGCGATCGCCGCCGATTCCTTGGCCAGACAGTCGCTCATTTCCACCTTCGAGGCGAACAACGCCCGCGCGCGCGCGCAGGAGTTCACCACCCGGCTGCGCGTGGAACGGGAACGACTCAAGCTGATGGATCAGGCTATCGATTCGCAGATCTCGACCCAAGCCGGCCAGGTAGAGCAACTCAAGGCGATCGCGGCCAACCAGCAAAACCGGCTTCGGTCCCTGTCGGTCCGCGCACCCGATGCCGGCGTGCTCCAGGACCTGACCCTGCAACTGGGGCAATGGGTGCCCGAGGGCACCACGCTCGCCAAGGTGGTGCAGCCGGGACAGCTCAAGGCGGTCCTGCGCATCCCCGAGAATCAGGCCAAGGACGTGAACCTGGGCCAGCAGGCGACCATCGACACCCACAACGGTCTGATCACCGGTCATGTCACCCGCAAGGATCCCTCGGCGCAGGGCGGCAATGTGCTCGTGGACATCGCGCTGGATGGCACGCTCCCCAGTGGTGCGGTGCCCGACCTGAATGTCGATGGCACCATCGTGATCGATCGGCTCACGAACGTGCTCTATACCGGTCGCCCTTCGTTCAGTGCAGGATCGGGCACTGTATCGCTGTTCAGGGTGGTCGAGGGGGGCAAGGCGGCCGTGCGAGTGCCGGTGGAACTCGGGCGGAGTGCGATGAACGTCATCGAAATCATTCGCGGACTCGAAGTGGGCGACCAGATCATCGTCTCGGACATGTCGCAGTACGCCAATGCGGCCAAGGTGCGCATCAGGTAATCACGACCTTCAAGGGAAACCAACCATGGCATCACAAGACGACGGCAAGCCGCTCATCCAGCTCGAAGGCATCACGAAGGTCTTCCTCACCGACGAGGTGGAGACCCACGCGCTCGAGGGCGTGAATTTCGAAATCCAGCAAGGCGAGTACGTCGCGATCAGCGGCCCATCAGGGTGCGGCAAGACGACACTGCTCTCGATCCTCGGACTGCTCGATACGCCGACGAGCGGCGATTACATCCTGGCCGGCGAGCGCGTGGCACGGCTCGCCCCGGTCGACCGGGCGCGCGTCCGCAACCGGCAGATCGGCTTCATCTTTCAGGCCTTCAACCTCATCGGTGACCTCACCGTGTTCGAGAACGTCGAGCTGCCGCTGACCTATCGTGACATGGCAGCGAGCGAGCGTCGGGACCGCGTCGCCCGCGCCTTGGACCGGGTGGGGATGACCCACCGCGCCAAGCACTTCCCGGCCCAACTGAGCGGCGGGCAGCAGCAGCGCGTGGCGGTGGCGCGTGCGGTGGCCGGCGACCCGGCCATCCTGCTGGCCGACGAGCCTACCGGCAACCTCGACTCCACGAACGGCGAGGCCGTCATGGAGCTGCTGCGCGAGATGAACCAGAATGGCAGCACCATCTGCATGGTGACCCACGACGCACGCTATGCTCGACATGCCGATCGAACGGTAGAAATCTTCGACGGCAGGGTGCTCGAGGGAACGGTGGCCTAGCCTCGGGGGTACACTTAGGGGTCCACCACTCGGAGGCGGGGCCTGCTTTCCACCATCATCCTGCTCAGTCACTGGATCATCGCCTCCGGACTCTCGGTTCGCGTGATCCTTCGGCGTCGCCCTGTCGGGGTGTCGATGGCGTGGCTGGTGGTGCTGCTCAGCGTGCCCTTCTTCGGCGTGGTGATCTACCTCCTCTTTGGGGAACCGCGTCTCGGTCATAACCGGGTCGCACGCATGGCGGTGCGCGAACCGGAGGCGACCGCGTGGCAAGCGCGCCTCCCGCGCACCACACTCGAAGTCCCCGGCGGCAGCGCGGCAATGGCGCTCAGCCACCAGGCGGAGCGGGTGCTGGGGCAGCCGGTGATGGCGGGCAACGGCATTGCGCTGCTCACCGATGCCGGGGCGTTCTTCGAAGCGCTGCTCGGGGACATCGAAGCTGCCCAGTCGACCATCGATGCCGCCTTCTACATCTGGGACACTCGAGGTCAGGCGGGCGAGGTGCTCGAGGCGCTGATGCGTGCGGCTCAGCGCGGCGTGCGCTGCCGAATGTTGGCCGACGGCATGGGAAGCAAGGAGTTTCTCCGTGGCCCTGCGATTGCGCGCCTCCGCGAGGCAGGGGTCGCGGTCACGGTGGCCCTGCCCACGGGACCACTCCGTGCCATCTTCGCGCGGGCCGACCTGCGCAATCATCGGAAGATCATGGCGATCGACGGCCAGGTGGCCTACACCGGCAGCCAGAACCTGGTCGACCCCCGCTGGTTCCATCAAGGCGCGGGGGTCGGCGAGTGGATCGATGCGATGATTCGGCTCGAGGGACCGGCGGCAACGGCGCTGGCCGGCGTCTTCGCGCTCGACTGGTCGATCGAAACCGATGATGCCTACACGGCGCCCGCCGTGCCAGAAGCGGCTGCCTCAGGTGCACTGGTGCAGGTGGCGCCATCAGGGCCGGGGCCGCATCCCGAGGCGATTCACCAGCTGCTGCTCGGCGCCATCTATTCGGCCCGCCGTGAGCTGGTGCTGACCACGCCGTACTTCGTGCCCGAGGAGTCGATGCTCACCGCCGTTCTGTCGGCGGCGCTGCGCGGAGTCGCGGTGACGTTGATTGTGCCCGCGCACAACGATTCGCTGATGGTGCGCTACGCCAGCGTGGCGCACTTCGATGATCTGATGGCGGCTGGTGTTCGCATCGAGCGCTTCCACGGCGGCCTGCTCCATACCAAGAGTCTTACGATCGATGGCGAGACGTCGGTCTTTGGTTCGGTCAACCTCGACATCCGCAGTCTCTGGTTGAATTTCGAGATCTCGCTGTTCGTGTTCGATGCCGAGTTCACGGGTGCGCTGCGTGCGCTGCAGGAGCAGTACGTGCAGGCCTCCGAGCGACTCGATCCAGCAGCGTGGCGCGGGCGGCCGGCCTGGCGACGCTTCGTGGAGGACACCTTCCGGTTGCTGGGGCCGTTGTTGTAGGGCACCCGAAGCGGCCACCTCAAGCAATATGGTGTGGCTCGTCGCGACGCTGGGAAGTCCTTCGCCTCGCACAGGGTGAGGGGGACCAATGGACACCACACTGGACACCGCGCTCCCTTCTCCACACAGCAAGACGCCCCGCCAACCGTGCAACGGCTGACAGGGCGATCACTTGAGGTCCTTCGCTTGGGCTCGGGACAAGTGGGCCTGGGAGGAGTTGAACCTCCGACCTCACGCTTATCAGGCGTGCGCTCTAACCACCTGAGCTACAGGCCCTTGCGGGCGGGCGATACTACCCAAAAAGGGGCCTCGGGTCAACGGCAGAGTCCCTCCGGGCCCCAGAAAGGCCGCGGCGGCCGTAACATTCTTCCTCGTCTGGCCGGCGTGATCGCCCCCGATTCCTCACATCGGTGCGTGGCGAACTGCTGGTGACGCCATCAGGGGTGTGGCGCACCAGCGAGTGTTGAGCAGGCTCCACCTCCAGCTTGGCAGCCGTCTCCTTCGCCACGGGCTCCACGACATTGCCGCCTCGCCGGCAGACATCTCCCTCTCCGACGACTCGCGGTACAGCCCGACCTCTTCGCGACAGACTTCACCTCCAGCTCCCGGACCGACCGCAACGTGCAGCGCCGTCTCTATCAGGAGTGGCGCATCCCGGAATACTGGGTCGTGGACATCGAACTGGCCCAGGTGGAGATCTGGACACCCGAGGCGCACTTCCCGCGGGTCGAGTCGAGCGGGAACGGATCGAATGGCGGCACCCGGACATTCCAGAGCGGTGCGTGATCGATCTGGCGATGGTGTTCCCAATTTGAGGTCAATCCCCCCACCCAAATGAGGTCCCTCCGCCCTCACCCTCACTCCGTTCGGCTTCGGGGTCGGGAGGAGGGTGAGGGGTTGGTAAGCGCCCGCGGACCCGGTGCGACGCCGTCGGGGCACGGTTCACGGTGGAACGAACCAATGTGAATCCTCCGGCAGGAGCCAGAATGCACGCCGACTCCGCCCCTCCACCCTCCACCATTCACCATCCACCATTCACCATCCACCATCCTCCGTTCTCCGTTCTCCGTTCTCCCCTCGCCCTCCTCGGGGTAATGCCCCGGCCCTCCCTGCCGATAACAGGTGCATCGAAGGCACAGCTCCACATCTGTTGGGGGTAGCTCGGCGTGATTGCTCTGGTCGGTCTGATTGTCGTATTCGCGGCAGTGCTCGGCGGTTTCGCCATGTCCCACGGCCCCTTCGGGGTGCTGCTGGCATGGTCGGAATGGGTCGTCATCTGCGGGACCGGCCTGGGGACCATGCTCATCTCGACCCCCACCCCGGTGCTCAAGCGGGTCTTCCAGCGGCTGCCCAACGTCATCAAGGCCTCGCAGTTCTCGAAGGCGTTCTACCTCGAGGTCCTCAAGCTCCTCTATGAACTCTTCCAGATGGCCCGCCGCGACGGCGTGATCGCCATCGAGTCCCATATCGAGAATCCCGACACATCAACGCTCTTTGCCAAGTATCCGACGGTGCTCAAGGAACATCACGCCGTCGAATACCTCTGCGACGCCTTGCGGACCGTGCTGGTCGGCAGCGTGCCGGCGTTCGACCTGGAGTCGATGCTCGAGGCCGAAATTGAAGTGCACCATGCGATGTCCGAACGCGCGGTCGCTGCCCTGCAACGGGTGTCTGATTCACTCCCGGGCATCGGCATCGTGGCGGCCGTGCTCGGCATCGTGGTGACGATGCAATCGCTGGGTGGCCCGGTGGAACAGATCGGTCACCACGTCGCCTCCGCGCTGGTCGGCACCTTCCTCGGCATCTTGCTCTCGTACGGTTTCGTGTCGCCATTCGCCTCATCGATGGAGGCGCGTGACTCCGAGGAGACGCGGCTCTACTTCGTGCTCAAGGCCGGTGTCGTCGCCTTCGCCAAGAACCTGCCGCCGATGGTGGCGGTGGAATTCGCCCGCAAGTCGGTCGGCAATGACGAGCGACCGTCGTTCAGCGAACTCGAGACGGCCTGCAAGGCGACCAAGAACACCTCCAACGGCACGCCGCTCTCGGTAGCCGCATGAAGAATGATCGCGAGCAGGTCATCCACATCGTGAAGCGGCCGCGGAAGCACGCGGCGCATCACGGCGGCGCGTGGAAGGTGGCCTTCGCCGACTTCATGACCTCGATGATGGCGCTCTTCCTGGTGCTCTGGCTGGTGACGCAGAGCTCCGAGGTCCGCTCCGCCATCGCCGGCTACTTCCAGGATCCCCTCGGTCGCGCGCACGAGTTCGGGACGTCGCCGATCCCGGGCAAGGGCCAGACGACGATGGCCCCGGCGCCGACGATCTCGATGTCGATGACGCAGGGCGCCAACGCCAAGCTCACCCGGCTGACGCAGGACATCCGCGATGCCCTGAGCGGTGCCGCCGGCAAGGATGGTGCGCAGGGGAAGGACGACCTCGGCTCGCATGTGATCATGGAAGTCACCCCCGATGGGCTCCGGATTTCTCTGGTGGAAGACTCCACCGACGTCTTCTTCATGAGCGGCTCGCCCACGCCGCTGCCTCGGGCGGAGCAGTTGATCGAGGCGATCGGGAGCGTGCTGGCCGCATCCGGTGGATCGGTATCCATCGAGGGACACACCGACTCCCATCCGTACGCCAATGGCAAGGCCTACAGCAACTGGGAGCTGAGTGCCGATCGCGCCAATGCCGCCCGTCGCGCCCTGGTGATTGGCGGGCTGCGCGAGGACCAACTGCAATCGGTGCGTGGCTTGGCCGAGCGCGACCCCAGTGTGCCGGGCGATCCGGGCGCGCCCCAGAACCGGCGCGTCACCATCACCGTCAAACTCGCGCCTGATGCGAAAGATCAGGCCATCGCCAGTGCGTCGTCGCCATGAGCTTCCTGCAAATCCTGCTGGTCGATGACGATGCCGCCCAGCGTCGCCTGCTCTCGGACCGCCTCGGGCGCACTCGATCGCTGCGTGTGGACTCGGCCGCGAGTGTCGCGGAAGCACTGACCTGGCTCAACAGCAACGTGCCGTCGGTGATCGTCTCCGACTACCTGATGCCCGACAGCGATGGGCTGGTGCTGCTGCGCGAACTGCGCAGCTCGATTCGCGGCGGCGACGTGACGTTCATCATGCTCTCCGCTGCCATGGATTCGGCAGCCCGTGCGGAAGCGTGGCACCTCGGGGCCGATGCCGTGCTCGAGAAGCCGGTGGACATTGACGGACTGGTGGCCTGCATCGAATCGCGAGTGCGCGCGCGGAATGAGCTCGTGCTCGCCCGGGCCGCGCACCTTGCCCAGGAGAGCACCCGCGACGCCATGGTCAAGCTGGTACTCGAGGGGCTCGACGCCGCCTTCCCGGGTGCGTCCAAGCGCGGCGCCGAGCTGGCCCACTATGCCGCCATGCTGGCCTCGCAATTCGACTTGCCGGCGGAACTCTTTCGCGACCTGGAGCTCGCCGCCAAGCTGCACGAAATCGGCAGGCTCTCCATGCCCGGAAAGCAGTCACTCCCCCAGGACGCCAGCGGCATCTCACGACTGGCGACCTCCTCAGGAGCGATGCTCCGTCCGATACCCGGATTAGAGGTGGTGGTGGAATTGGTCGAGGGAATGGGCGCGCTCTGGGATGGCTCGGGCAGCCCCGAGCTGCAGCACGGCCAGATCCCCTTGCGGTCGCGGATGCTGCGGACCCTCGCCGACTTTCTGGCGAGTGCGCACCGCTCTTCGCTGCCGCCCGACGAGGCGTTCGTCAAGGCAAAGGAAGTGATCGCCACCAAGGTGGGGTCGTGGTATGACCCGGCCATCGTGGTTGCCCTGGAGATCGTGGTGCGGCATCGCGACACGCGCGGGAGGAGCGAAATGATACCGGTCGAGCGTTTGCGCGAAGGGATGGTGCTCGCAGGCGATCTCTATGCCGCGTCAGGTGTGAAGGTCCTCGCCGCCGGGAGCGTCCTTTCAGGGATTGCCCTGCAGACGATTCGCCAGCGGCACGAGAGCGATCCGATGGTACATGGTGTTCCGATCCGGAGTGCAGCATGACCAGTGGCACATCCAGGGACTTGCGCTACACTTCGGAAGGCGGCGCGATGCCGCCTGAAGGAGTTGGCCCAGTGTCAGCTGATGAAATCATGCGTCGGGCACAGCGCAGCGAAATGCTCGCGGCCCTGCTTCGCTACTCCGCCCACGAGCTGCGCAACATCGCGCAGGTCTTGGGCATCACCAGTGGCGCCATTCATCACAATCCGTCGGTCGAGCCGGTCTACCGCGATGCCATCGCGCAGTCCAACGACTCACTGCTGCATCTGCTGGAGCGGGTCGAACGCTCGTTGCTCCCTCCTGGCACGCGACCGGCCCCGTTCGCGGCGGCCGACCCGGTCGAGACCGCCACGGCACTGGCCACTCGGCGCGGGCGGACGGCGCATCTCGACGTCACCGCCGATGTGCCTCGCTCGCTGAAGCCGTGCGCGGGGATCGAGGCCGAACTGGCCGAATCACTCTTCGCCCTGCTCCGCGCCATGGGCGAGCTCACCCCCACACGCCGGCGCTGCAGCGTCCGCATCACCGCGACCGAACAGCCCGAGTATCTCGAACTGGTCATCGTGAGCGACGTGCGGGCCGAAGGGGCGCAACTGCTGGAGCAATGGAGTCTTGGGGTGAGTCAGGCGCGCACGCTGCTGCGCGATTGGGCGGGGGACCTGCAGGCGTCGATGACCGATGCCGGTGAGCTCCGGGCGAGCTACCGGGTGCCGTACTGGCGTCGTCACTCAGTCGCGGTGGTCCTTTCGGGGTTGTAGTCGGGCGACCCAGGCAGCCGCCGCATCGGGGTTGCTGGCGCGATCGTTCTCCGATGCCACTTCCCGCACCAACTCCTCCCGCAAGATCACCGTCGACAGCGGGGCCTCGATGCCGAGGCGCACGCCACGACGGTCAGAGGAGAGCACCACTATCCGGATGCCCTCTCCAATGACGATCGCTTCCCCAGGTTGCCTATTGAGGACCAGCACAGGCGTCAGGCGCCCATCTTGATCAGGTCATCGAGCACCTGGCTGGCCACGTTGACGACGCGCGCGGCGGCGGCGTAGGCCTGCTGGTGGGTGATGAGCGAGACCATCTCCTCATCGATCGAAACGCCGCTGGCCGATGAACGCTGGGCCGACGTGCTGGCCACGAGCGTGTTCGCCGCGGCGACGTTGTTGTCGGCAGTGCTCGCGGCGTTGCCGATGTTGGTGATCATGGTGCTGTAGTATTCGCTGAACGACACGCCACCGAGTGAGGCCTGCGGCGTCGAGCGCAATGCGGCGATCTGGAGCGCGAGGCTGCCGTCGCCGGAATTGGACGTCATGCCGCTCACGATGTTCTGGGCAGAGGCGGCGATCGGTGCGGCAAGGGCGAACGTCTGGCCCTGCACACCGGTTGGGTCGAAGAAGTTGGTGTTGGTCGCCCCGGCGAGCGTGGTGCCGCTCTGATGCAGGGCGTTGACGCCGCTCACCAGTGACGAGACGAGCTGGTCGAGCGCCGCGCGGGCCCCAGGCACCTGCGTCGTGGTCACATCCGAGAGCGCGGCGAGCTGGCCCGAGACTGGATCCACCGACGTGGTCGATCCGCGCAGCTTGAGGCCGTAACCTCCGCCGGAGACGCCGGCAACATCCAGTTGCTGCGCGTAGTTGCCGTCGACGAGCAGCGTGTCGCCGGCAATGACGCCGACGGAGCCATCGCCGTGCTGGAGCACTCGCACGTTCATCAGGTTCGAGAGCTGGTCGATGAGCACGCCGCGTTGATCCTCGAGATCGGGGGCGGTGTGCTGGGGCCCACCGAGCGAGACGATCTGTCGGTTGAGCGATGCAATCCGGGTGGCCAAGTCGTTCACTGCGCCGACCTTGGCGGTGAACTGGCTGGCCGCATCAGCGCCGATCGCATCGAGCTGCGCGGTGATGGTGTGCACCTGATCGACCAGCGTCTGGCCCGCCTGCCGAACCGCTACGCGCGAGGCAGCACTGGAGGGATCGTTGGCGAGATCACTCCACGAATTGATGAAGTTGTCGAGGGTTGCGCCGAGGCCAGTGTTGGAAGGTTCGCCGTAGACACCCTGCACCCGCTGGAGCAGCGTGCTCAAGCTCGTCGAGTTGCCGAGGTGGCCCTGCTCCTGCCGGTACGAGGCATCCAGGAAGGCATCGCGGTTGGCGAAGACGGCCGTGGAGGTCACCCCGCGCCCAACCGTGCCGTTCGGCGTGTTGAAGGGAACGGCGTTGGTGATCGTGAGCTGTTCCTTGGTGTACCCCGGCGTGGTCGCGTTGGCAATGTTGTGCCCGGCCGTATCGAGCGCCCGCTGCTGGGTGACCAACGCGGAGCGGGCAATGCTGAAGAGGGAGTTCAGTCCCATGATCACGCCCTCCGGTTCACGACGACGCCGCCAGCCACAGCGCTCACCGTCTGACGGGAGTTGGCGGCATAGCCTGCCGAGGGTTCTCCGGCACCGAACATCTCCTGGAGGCAGGCGTCCCCGGCGCGGATGGCGCGCTTGAGGATCAGCTGATTGAGGGAGAGTTCCCGGATGGTGTCGGCGGCAATCTGCCGCAGCTCGACTCGCGCCGTGGCAAAGCCAGGCGGGTCGATCGGATCATGCGGTGCCTCGTCGGCGTCTGCTTCGCCAGCAGCAATAAGCTGACTCAGGCGAGCCCGACGACGCCGGGCCTCTTCCAGCGTGAGCACCGTGCGGGACACCGCGCGGGTGGAGGCATCGAGCAGGTCGGCATCACTGTCGGCGACACCGGCGCGCTGCTGCGCGAGCGACTTGCGGAGTTCGGTCAGGAGCCGGGCTTCGAGGTGCAGCGCGGCCACCAGATCTTCTCCGCCGACGCTCGTGGTCTCCATGGCAGGTGCGGTCACTTGCTCGTGCTCCCCATCGAAGTCGCCGGCACCACTTCCGGTGCCAGATTCCGGCTCATCTGCCGGTAGAGTGACTCGGCCAGTCCATGCTCACTGCGCCCGGAGGCGAGTCTGGAGATCTGGTCGTCCAGCATGCTGGTGAACATCTGCTCGCCCTGGGACTTCTCCATCATGCCGCCACTATCCGGCACCGTCTCCCGCATGGACTGGAGCAGCTGTCCGTAGAACACCGCTTCCAGGTCCTGCGACGCCTTTTTCAGCTGCGCTCGTTGGTCCGGCTTCGGGGTCCCGAGCGGCGGCACGCCGTTCATCGGATCACCACCGCGGCCGTCACGGCCCCGGAGGCCCTCAGTGCGTCGAAGACCGAGGCCACTTCCGAGGGCATCGCCCCCATCGCATGCAGCCCCGCCGCCAAGTCCCGAACCGTCGCCCCCTTGGCCAACGCCATCAGGCCGGGCGTTTGGGTCGTCGTGGTGTCACCGATTCTGACGGTGATCCCGCGCAAGGTGACCGAGGCATTGCCCACTGTCAGGTCCCCGCCAGACGCCACCACGCCATTCCGGGCGTCGATGACGATCCGTTGGTCGGTCGGCACCTCCACCGGGAGGGTGTCGAGCGAGGCGAGGAACGTTGGGAGACTATCGGCACCACCGGTGGGGGCCTTGAGCGCGATCGAACCCGGATCTTCCACCCGCGCCGTCCCGGCCCCCGCGGCGGCATTGATGGCCGCGGCAATGCGGGAGGCGAGCATCAGGTCGGGCTGCTTGATGGCGAGTCTGGGGTTGGCCCCGGCGCTCGCCACGACCGGCAGGGCGGAGACCAGGACGCCGCCGTCGGAGATCCGCCCGGAGGCGCTCCCCCGGCGGGAGTAGTAGCCCGTCTTGGTACGGTCGTCATTGCCGATGGTGAAGGTCCCCTGCCCGGTCGCGAACGGCTCGCCGTCGGGAGTTGCCATCAAGGGGGCCATCCAGAGGACACCGCCCTGCAGCGAGGTGGCATCGCCGAGCGACGCCACCTGGATGTCGAAGCGGCCACCGGGCCGGAGGTAGGGCGACACTTCGGCGGTGATCACCACGGCGGCGACGTTGCGCAGGCGAAGATTCTTCTCCGGCACCTCGATGTCGAAGCGACGGAGCAGGTTGGTGACCGAGCGGACGGTGTGAATCGCGCCAGACTGCGAACCGAACGAGCGGTCGCCGGTGCCACTGAGGCCGACGACAAGGCCATAGCCCACCAAGCGCATCGGGACGTCGCCATCGTGCGTGGTGACATCGCGGATACGAGTCTGCGCGGCAGCCGGAACGGCCAGCGTGAGCGCCGCCGTGAGGGCGAGGAACGCGTGGGGGAGTTTCATGGCCAGAACGCCGCGAGGAGCTTGCCGAAGAGGCCACTCTTGGGAGAGATCCCCTTCCCCTTGTAGCTGATGTTGGCTTCGGCGATCCGACTCGAGGCGACCAGGTTACCCGAAACGACATCCTGCGAGCGGATCAGGCCGGTGAGCGAGATCTCCTGCTTGCGCCCGTCGATGACGACGAGGCGTGTGCCAGTGATATGTGCCACCCCGCTCGGCTCGATTTCGGTGATCCGGGCGGTGACTGTCGCACTCAGGCCCCCGGCGCGTCCGGTGGTGCCGCCATTGCTGGAGGTGGCATCGTAGCCGATGCCGATGCTGCTCAGCTTGGCCGGCATGATCTGCCCGGTGAGTGAGCCTGCCTGCTTCCGGTTGTTGTTGGCGACGGTGCTCACCTGCTCGTTGGCGCGGGTCTGCTCGTCCACCACGATGGTGATGAGGTCGCCCACCCGGAGCTGGCGACGGTCACCCAGCCAGGAATACCGCGGAGTGGCGGTGACGACAGGCTTGGCGGTGCTGTCTCGCGCGGTGGTGTCCCGCGTGGCAGCATTGCCCGGCGCCTGGGCGGCGAGCGGCACCAGGCCGAGCACCGTGAGGCAGAGGGCGGTCGTGATCGATTTCATCGGATCCTCGATTGCAAGCGGGCCATCCCCGGCCCGGTAACGATTCCTGACAGTTCAGACTCTCCAACCTTGGCGCGAACCGGTTCGCCCAGTCGGGCCTGTCCCAGCGCGATGCCGATCGTCTCGATGTTGATCGCACCCTGCGACCAGGTCAGCCGGAGCGAATCGCCGGTCGAGACCAGCTTTGGCGGTGCGATGTACGGCGTGATCAACGGCTCACCCAGGGCAACCGGGCGGCGCACTTCCCACCCCGCAATGTCACGCGTGATCTCGTGTGCGCTCTTCCCCCAGCGCGTTTCCAGCGTGACCGTGACGTCCTCCACTCCCACCGTGTCACCGGCGCGCAGCGCGCGCGTGGCCACCGGGAGCGAATCCTCCAATCCGGCGCGAACCCGTACGGCACGCGGGGCGCTGCCCGGCCGTTCGAGAATCGCGGCGAACCATCCGTCGCTACCCCACCCCGCCAGTCGCAGGACGAGGTTGGTGTCGGCGGGGCCGAGCACCGGGAGTTTTCCCCACGCCAGGCGAACCCGGTCGGAGGGGACCTGCCACTGTTGCGCCACCAGCATCCGCGCCTGCCCCACCAGCATGGCCGGCACGGTATCCGTGGGCGTCGCGGTGAATGCGGACGCGGTGAGCAACAGGTTAGCGAATGAGATCACTGATCGAACTCATCATTTCGTCAGCCGCCTTGATCGCGCGCGAGTTGATCTCGTAGGCGCGCTGGGCAGCAATCATGTCGGTCATCTCGGTCACCACTTCGACGTTGCTCGACTCGAGCATCCCCTGGACCACGCGTCCCGAGCCATCTTCCTGTGGATTGCCGCAGGTCGGCGCCCCGGAAGCGGCGGTCTCGGTGAGCAGGTTGCCACCGATCGACATCAGACCGCTCGTGTTGGCAAACCGCGCGAGCTGGATTCGGCCCACGACGATGGCATTGTTGCCGGTGCCGCTCGAAACGGTCACCTGGCCGTCGGAGCCGATCGCGATGTTGGTCGCGTCGGGCGGGATGACGATGTCGGGCACCAGCGCGTTGCCGTCATGGGTGACGAGCTGGCCGGTGTCGGAGAGGTTGAAGGAGCCGTCGCGGGTATACGCCATGGTGCCATCGGGCATCGACACCTGGAAGTAGCCCTCACCATCGATGGTGAGGTCGAGCGGGCGATTGGTCGCCTGTGCCGCACCCTGCGAATCGATGCGCGTGATCGCGGCGAGCCGCGTTCCGTGACCGATCTGCATCGCCGGCAGCTGGGCGTCATTGGCGCCGGTGTGCGGGCCCTGCACCGTTTCGTACAGCATGTCCTCGAACGAGGCACGACTCCGCTTGAAGCCGGTGGTGTTGACGTTCGCGAGATTGTTCGCGATCACGTCGACCATCTTCTGCTGGGCAATCATCCCCGTTGCCGAGGCGCGCAATCCTGGATTCATCGTCTGCTCCCTGTCGTGAAACGATCGGGCCTAGACCCGGCCGACGTCGCTGGTTACGGTTGCCATCACGCTGTCCATTGCCTTGAGGGCATCGATGTTCGCTGTGTAGGCGCGCTGGATGTTGATCAAGTCGACCGTCCCCATGAGGGGATCGACGTTGGCGTCTTCGAGTGAACCCTGTTGCACGCTGAGGCCGGTGCCGGGTTCGCCGGGCGTATCGCTGACGAACAGTCCCGCACCCTCCTTCTTGAGCGCACCCGGATCCTTGAGTGTCTCGAGCCTGAGCTGTCCAACGGCCTTGCCGTCGACACTCACGGTGCCATCGGGCTGGATGTCGATCTGCTTGCCGTGGAGGATCAGGGGGCCGTCGGTGCCAAGGACGGCGTTGCCGTGCTGGTCGACGAGCTGACCCGAGGCGTCGAGGGCGAGCGAGCCCCCCCGCGTGAACCGTTCCCCATTGGGAGTGTCCACCACCAGAAAACCGCTGCCCTGGAGTGCCACATCGAGCGAACGCCCGGTATCCCGGATGTTGCCCTGTGCGAGATCGAGCGTGTTCACGGCGATCGGCTGAGTCTGCCCGGCGAGCATTCGCGCGGTGACCCGATCGGCCTTGTATCCCGCGCTGCCGGCGTTGGCAAGATTATTCGCCACGGCGTTCTGCAGCTTGGTGTAGTACGACAGCGACCGAGCGCTGTTGATGATGCCGTGCAAATTCACGAGTCCCTCCAAGGTGGTCCGGCCTACTTAAAAGCAAGCGATGTGCCGCGCCGGATCACTTCCTAACCTCTTGTATTGCAACATCTTACCAATTGCCTCCTGGAACGCCGCTGGAACCCGGCACCGCTTCCCGGCAATTCTGTCCGGGAACCCGGCAACCTCAGCGCGCGGCGAGCATCCCGCGCACGGCGTCCTGGGCCATCCGGGTCTCCCTGGCAATCTCGGCGACGGTGCCTCCCATCCGAGCGAGACGGACGACGTGGCCTCGACGATTCGCCCCGACCACCGGCTCGGCGGCGAGTTCCCTTGGCTGCCGGTGGAAGAGGTAGATGGCGCCCACGACCGAGAGCGCGAGCACAGCAACCGCCGCGATCAGCGCCGGTCGGGACCAGTTGAGCGAGGTGCCGACGCGCGCGAGCGTCTCGTTGATGGCGTCGCGAGTCGCCGGCCAGGAACGGGTGGCGAGCCAGGCGCGAGTGGTGCGCACCACGGTCGGCCCTTCGGCTGCACCAATGATCAGGACGAGTGCGCCGGTCAGGGCGCGAAAGGCGGGGCTCTTCATGCGGCAAATTCCTCAGTCAGGCGGGTGCGCAAGGTGCGCAGCGCGGCGGTACGAATTTGGGAAATCCGGGACTCCGTCACATGCAGGATCTCTGCGATCTGACGGAGGGTGAGTTCTTCGTAGTAGGAGAGCGACAGCACCATTCGCTGCTGTTCAGGCAACTGCGCCATGCCCTCAAGCAGGGCCGCGGTCTGTTCATCACGATCGATGCCGGCATCCGGTGCGGGCGTCTGTTCATCGGGAATCCGGTCGGCCAGGGCGAAGCCACCGGCCTCACCATCGCTGCCGGTGCTCTCGAGTGACACCTTGCCGCCGCTCTCGAAGGCGCTGCGCCACTCGAAATAGGTCTGCACATCAATGTTGAGTTCGGCCGCGACTTCCGCCGGGCGCGCCTTGCGCCCGAGCCGGGCTTCGAGGGCTGCGGTCGCATTGGAGATTTGCCGCCCGCGCGAGCGTACCGAGCGCGGACGCCAGTCGGCCGCCCGCAACTCATCGAGCACCGCTCCGCGAATCCGCTGCAGCGCGTAGGTGGTGAAGGCATTGCCGCGCGCCGGCTCGAAGGCCTCGAGTGCCTGGACCAATCCGATGGTGCCCGCGCTGACGAGATCGTCATAGGTGAGTGCATCGCCGACACGCTCGGCAATCTGCCGCGAGACATGGTGCACCAGCCCAAGGTGTTGCTCAAGCAATTCGGCTCGGGCCGCAGCATCGCCGCGCTCCTTGTACCGACGCCAGAGCGCTTCGGCCGCTGGAGACATTCCGCGTTGGTTCATGCACTCGCCTCGGCCTGGGCCATGTCCCGGGGAACAGCCAGCCCCATCGTTGCCATCGCGCGCAGCGTGGCGAGCGCGTGATTCGCCGAGGAGACATCCATGAGACGCTGGGGATCGCGCACTTCGTTGCGCATGCCGTTGTCTTCGGGGACGGCGCCGAGGTAGTTGATTTCGCGATGGAGAAAACGATCGGCAGCGGCGGCGAGGCGATCGAACGCCCCACGGCCCTCCGTGGGCTCGGTCACCCGATTGACGAGGATGTCCACCGGGAGGTCGGGCACTTGGGAAGTGACGATCTTGATGAGCGCGTAGGCATCGGTGAGTGCGGTCGGCTCAGGGATGGTGATCACCACCAGGCGCGTGGCGCGCATCGCGGCGCAGCGCATGGCGCTCTCGAGTCCCGCCGCCGCATCGACCACCACGACATCGTAATCGCCGTACAGCGCCGACACACGCCGGTGAAGTCGAGCACGGTCGGTGGCGTTGAGGCCGTGGAGCATCGCATCGCCCGACGCCGCCGGGAGAAGCCAGAGGTTGTCAGCAACAGGAGTGACCAGGTCGGCCGGTTCGGCTTCACCCTGCACCACCGCCTCGAGCGTCAGCTGCGGACGCACGGCGAGCAGCACGTGGAGGTTGCCGAGATTCTGGTTGCCATCAACCAGCAGGGTGCGACGACCGGAGGCTGCGAAGGCGGTGGCGAACGCCACCGCGGCGACGGACTTGCCGACGCCACCCTTGCCGCTGCCGACCACGATGCACGGCGTCTCGGCGGCTCCGATCTGTACCTCGGAGGAGCGCATCGCCGCGCGCGCGCGAAGCGGCGCCGCTTGGTCGGTCATGCCGCGCCCCGCTGCTGCCGATGCATCGCCACGCGGGCCTCGGCGGCACGCATCCGCTCGTCCGCGGGACGCAGATCGCTCGGCACTTCCTGGCCATCGGTCAGCCAGCGCACTGGCAGCCCCGCCTCGACGGCCACGTCGAAGAGCCGCAAATCGTCGGGGCACTCGTCGATCTTGGTCGCCAGCACATGGGTGATCCCGAGCGGGCGGAAGGTCTCGATGGTGCGACGCGTGACGATCGGCATCCGGCCTGCGGGCAGGGTGAGGTGCACCTCGTCGGGGGTCAGGTACTCGAGCCAATCACGGATTGCGGCGATGTCTTCGGCATTGCGAGGACCACGCCCCGGGGTGTCGACCAAGATCACGTCGCGATCGGCGAGGCGATTGACCGCGCGATCGAGTTCGCGGATGGTGTAGACCACCTCGACGGGCGACGACGCCAACTCGCCGTAGGTCTCGAGCTGCTCGACCGCACCGATGCGGTAGGTGTCGAAGCCAAGGAAGCCGACGTTGTGGCGACCGAAGGCCAAAGGATGCGCGGAGAGCTTGGCGAGAGTCGTGGTCTTGCCGGCACCGGTCGGCCCCACCAGCGCGATGATCCGCGGCCGGCGGCGCGCACGGCCCACCGGCTGCACCAGTTCCTCGGCGGGCTCGGCCATGATCTTCTCGGCCAGCACCGATCCGAACTCGGTGAAGTCGGGCTCGGCGCGGGCGATTCGCGTCGGCGGCGCCTGGGTCTCGTCGGTGGCGACCAGTTCGAAGCGGCCACCGTTGCGGCGCACCTCGACGATCCGTGTCTCGGGACCCATCGTCTCACGCGCGAGGGTCATCAGGGCCGGCACGCTGTCGCCGGTGAAGGTCTCAAACGACATGGTTGAGCTCCCACATTGCAAGGCTCTGGACGGGCATCTGCGGCGGCAACTCGCCAAGCGAGATCACCGGCAGGTCGGGCAGAATCGGCTCGACCAGTCGGCGGATGCCGACGCGGAGGGCCGGAGGAGTCACGAGCGGACGACTGCGGCCGTCGCGACGGGCATTCGTAGCCAGGTCATTCAACGAACGGAGCAGCGCGGTCAGCTGCTCAGGTTCGAGCACCGAGGTGGCGTCACGCCCGGCCCGGGGGGAGAAGAGCTGCATCAGGGCCGCCTCGAGGCGTGGTCCGATAGTGATACCACGAACCGTGCCATCCGAGTCGGAGTACAGCTGGGCGACCACATTGGCCAGCGCCCGACGAACATGCTCAGTGAGCAGTTCGGGGTCCTTGGTGCTGTCCGCCGCGTCCGAGAGCGCTTCCAGGATGGTGACCAGGTCACGTACCGGGAGCCCCTCGCGGAGCAGCCGCTGCAGCACCCGGTGGAGCGCCCCGAGCGAGAGCTTGGCGGGCACCACGTCGTCCACCAGCGCGGGATGGGTCTCCTTGAGACCATCCAGCAATTCGCGAACGTCCTGGCGCGACAGGAGATCCCCGCCGTGCCGGCGAATCGTCTCCATCAGGTGGGTGGAGAGCACCGTGGCAGACTCCACCACCGAGTAGCCGAGGGCTTCCGCCTCGACCCGCTTGTCGGGAGTGATCCAGACGGCCGGCATGCCGAAGCTCGGATCGGTCGTGGGAATTCCATCGATCGTCGCACCATGCGCGTTGGTGTCCAGCGCCATCAGGTATCGGGGCATCACTTCCCCGCCGGCAACGCGCACGCCGCGCAGGCGAATGGCGTATTCGGTCGGCGACAGCTGGATGTTGTCACGAATCCGAGCCGGCGGCACGATGATGCCGAGTTCGGAGGCGAGCTGGCGGCGCATGACGCCGACCCGCTGCAACAGGTCGCCCTGTTGCGCCTCGTCCACCAGTGGGATCAGGGCGTAGCCGATCTCGACCTCGAGCGGCTCGACGTGCAGCAGTTCCTTCATCTGCTGGCCCTGGGCCACCTGCGCCGACACCGGCGCCGGACGAAGCGCCGTGGCCGTCTCGATCTTGTTGGTCTCGGTCACGCGCCAGGCGAGGCCCGCCGTCCCGGCGCTCAGGATCAGAAACGGCAGCGCCGGAATGCCGGGCAGGATCGCCAGGCCAGCGAGAACAACCGTCGCCATCCAGAGGGCGCGCGGATGCTTGATGAGCTGGGCCGACAGCGCCTGGCCAATGCCCGTCGTCGACGACCCGTAGGTCACGATGATGCCGGCCGAGGTGCTGACGATGAGCGCCGGGATCTGGGTGACGAGACCGTCACCCACCGTCAGGGCGCTGTAGGTGGTCATCGCCTCGCCGGCCCCCATTCCCTGCTGGGCCATGCCAATGATGAAACCACCGACGAGGTTGATCGCCGTGATCACCAGACCAGCCACGGCATCGCCGCGGACGAACTTGGCGGCACCGTCCATCGACCCGAAGAAGTCGGCGTAGCGGGCAATTTCCTGACGGCGACGGCGGGCTTCGGTCTCGTCGATGAGCCCGGCGCCGAGGTCGGCATCGATCGCCATCTGCTTGCCCGGCATGGCATCGAGGGTGAAGCGCGCCGCGACTTCGGCGATGCGTCCCGCGCCCTTGGTGATCACCATGAAGTTGATCACGATCAGGATCAGGAAGATCACGATGCCGACGACGAAATTGTCGCCGATCAGGAAGTGGCCGAAGGCGTCGATGACGTGCCCGGCGTAGCCCTTCCCCAGAATCAGGCGGGTGGTGCTGACGTTCAGGCCGAGCCGCAGCAGTGTCAGCAGCAGCAGCAGCGACGGGAACGACGAGAATTCGATCGGATCGCTGGTGTTCAGCGTGACCAGCAGCACCACGAGCGAAAGGGCAATGCTCAGCGCCAGCAGCGCGTCGAGCACCGCGGGCGGCAGCGGCACCACCAGCAGCGCCACGATGATGATCACGCCGAACGCCAGCCAGGTCTCGGCGGTGGCTGGCAGCGAGAAACCACGGCCCTTGGGAGAAGCCCCTGTCGGTGTGTTGCCCCGGGTGGCGGCGGCTCCGGTGGAGCGCTGGCTGCCGGCCAGACGCGAGGTCGCGGGAGCGGCGACGGCGGGGGCGCTCATCGGGCACTCCTACGCTGCTGCAGTGCCTGGGGCAGCTTGCCGCGCATCCGGTAGACGAAGGCGAGCACCTCGGCGACGGCAGCATAGAGCGCCGGCGGGATCGGCTTGCCGACGACGGCACTCGCAATGAGTGCGCGCGCCACCGGAATGTTCTGCACGATGGGGACCTTGGCGTTGGTGGCGAGCTCGCGG
This sequence comes from Gemmatimonadales bacterium, assembly GCA_038205305.1. Taxonomy (GTDB): domain Bacteria; phylum Gemmatimonadota; class Gemmatimonadetes; order Gemmatimonadales; family GWC2-71-9; genus Palsa-1233. The sequence goes on along the minus strand of JBBRBZ010000034.1, from coordinate 864 downwards.
ATCTTCTGGGCCAGCTTGCGTCGGCCCATGGCGAGCACGATCGGCGCTGACGCTTCGCCACCGTCGTATTTGATCGCCACGGCGATCTCGGTCGGGTTGACGATCACGACATCGGCCTCGCTCACCCGGTGGAGCATCCGCTTGCGGGTCATCGCCATGGCAAGCGAGCGCATCCGGCTCTTCACCATCGGGTCGCCCTCGGTCTCGCGGTGTTCCTGGATCAGCTCCTGTTTGCTCATCTTGAGCTGCTTCTCATGCTTGAAGATCTCGTAGGCATAGTCCGCCATCGCCGTGGCCAGGAATGCCAGGCCGGTCAGGAAGACCAGGCGCAACACCGTCGAGCGCGTCTCGGCGATCACCATCGGTGCGTCGGCACCGGTGAGGGCGGCGAATCCCTGCCACGCGCCCGAGAGCGCAACCCAGGTGATGCTGCCGAGGGCCACCAGCTTGAGCAGGGACTTGAGCAACGTCACCACGCCCTGCAGCCCAATCACCCGCTTGATCCCTTGCCGGGGGTCGATGCGGGAGAAGTCAGGCGCGAGCGGCTTGGCAGAGAGGATGCCCCGGGCCTGGATGCCGCCGACCAACACCACCGGCGCCACCATCATCAGCAACACCGGCAGCACGGCGAGCAACGTGGCGCTGGTGATGTCCCGCACAATGCTGGTCGCGCCGACTTCGGTGAGCGGCCCGAGGTTCATCCAGCCGACAGCCTCGCGCAGCGTCCCCTCAGCGCTGGCCCCGAGCATCGGACCACCAAAGGACGAGAGCACCATACCCCCGGCGAGAATCAGGACGGCAGTCATGAACTCCTGGCTGCGCGGCACCTGGCCATCGGTATGCGCCTTGTCGCGGCGCCGTTGG
>JBBRBZ010000033.1:0-24240 GCA_038205305.1 Gemmatimonadales bacterium | reverse complement strand
GAAGTTGGTGGAGCGATGTTTCCCCTCCTCCACGTCGATCGAGTCGGAATTCACGAGGAGTGAGTCGCGATCGACCACCACGGTCCCGCCGCCCCAGAGCCGGGACTGGCCGAAGCCGCGCAGGTGATCGGCCGTGATGCTCCAGGGCTTCGGCGTCTTGGCGCCCTTTCCGGTGGTCGTCGGCAGGTAGCGCACTACGGGACGACCCGACGCTTGGACGTCATCGCTGTCGCGGACACCCTTGACCCCGCGCAGGAAATCGACCGAGGGGCCCTTCAACGTCGAGCCGCTCTTCCGGTCAGTCACCACCACATTCACCCGGGCCAGGATCGATTCGTCCTGCTTCGGATCGGGTGCATGCTTGAGATAGGTGAGCGAATCCGCCGTGACAGAGAGTGAACTGTCGCGGTAGGAGGCGTGCCCGATCCAGATGTAGATGTTCTCGTTGACGATCTGGAGCGAATCGCTCCCCATCTGTACATTCTGCCCCTGACACCGGAAGCGGACCCCGCCGCCCATGTACTCAGTCGTGTTGCCACCGAACTGCTCGACATGTCGGAGTTCGTGCCCCACCCGGACGAGTTCAATCAGGCACCGCTTCCCCTTCTGTGCCGGGAGGGCAGCGGGGATGAGCAGGCCGAGCACGAGGGCGCGGACGATCACTTCGGCACCTTCGGTTTGGTGGGTGGACGCTTGGCCGAAGCGGCCTTCTCCCGAGCACGGGGCTTGACCACCGTGACGGTCTTGAACGAGGGGTCCGCCTCGAAGGCGTTCCCCGACATGTGCTCCGTCGGGCTCACGACCGTGAAGGCCGAGTCGGAGTGGATCTGGTTCTGCACCTTGTCGTAGACAAGATGTTCGGTCCGAAGCGTCTTGTTCTCGTTGGTGAGCGCGACCACCGAGCCACGCGCGTCCAAGCTCTCGTTCCGCATGTCGTAGACGCCGGTCTTGGACGTGACAGTCGAGGTGGTGCGACCGGTCAGGCTGTCGAAGAAGGTGATCCGTACGCCTAGCATGTTGGTGATGTTGGTCTGCTGATTGATGAAGGCGGTGTCCGCCTCCACCAAGGAGACCCTGACACCATTGCGCACCATGTACATCCGCATGCCCCAGACAACCTGATCCGGGGCCAGGCTGTCGGCGACGGCAGCCTTCTGCGGCACGATCCCCGGCCGACGACAGCCACCCAGCAGGACGATCGCCAGCAGCAGCCACTTCATGCGGCCCCCGAGCGAAGCAGGTCGTGCAGGTGAACCACGCCGACGATCTGCGACGCGTCATCGAGCACCGGTGCGGCCATGATGCCATGCTGCTCAAAGAGTCCCAACGCGTTCGCCGCGAGCTCCTCGGCATGAACCGTTCTCGGTGTACGGGTCATGACACCTTCCGCCGGACGAAGCAGGTAGTCTGCGTCGCGCTCGGCCAGCCGCGTGAGATCTCCGGCGGTGATCACACCCACCACACTTCCGCCCACGGCGATCACCGCGAGCCCCCTGGCGTGCGCCAATGCCATCACGACGCGCTGCATGGTGGCCTCGGGTGGCAGGAGGTGTTCGGCATCAACCATCACGTCGCGCACCCGCAGCAGGAGCCGACGACCAAGCGCCCCACCCGGATGCAATGCCGCGAAATCCTCGCGGCGAAATCCCTTGCGTTCAAGGAGCGCCACGGCGAGCGCGTCGCCCAGCGCCAGCGCCACCGTGGTGCTGGTGGTGGGCGCGAGGTCATGCGGGCAGGCCTCCTCATCCACCGAGCCATCGAGTACCGCCCTGGCCGCGCGACCGAGGGACGAGTCGCGGACGCCGGTGATCGCGATCACAGGTACCTGCAGGCGCGCGAGTGCGCCGAGCAGCCCAAACAGTTCCTCGGTCTCGCCACTCTTGCTGAGCAGGATCGCTACCGAGTTCCGATCGATCAGGCCGAGATCGCCATGCAACGACTCGATGGGATGAACGTGCGTGGCGGCAGTGCCGGTCGAGGTCAAGGTCGCCGCGATCTTCTGCGCGATGATGCCCGACTTCCCGATGCCGCTGACAATGACGCGACCGCTCCCCGCGAGCAGATCCACCGCCAGATCAAACGCGCCATCAAGCCGCGCCTCGGCGGCGAGGATCGCTTCCCCCTCGAGGCGGAGGGTCCGCCTGCCGGTGACGATCGCGGAGTTCACGAGGGCGCCCCCGAGTGGCCTTGCGCGAAGAAGCGCGCCAGCGAGGCGTCCCACTCCTCGCGGCTGTGCAGCAGGAGGTCGATGACTTCGCGCACCGCACCATGTCCCCCGGCAGCGCGCGTGACATAGACACAGGCGGCCTTGACCTCATCACGGGCGTTGGCGACGGCGATTGGCAGGCCGACCCGCTGCAACACCGGCAGGTCGGCAATGTCATCGCCAACGTAGGCCATCTCGTCCCACCCGATTCCTTTTTCCGCAAGCAGTGCATCGACGGCGGGAACCTTCGCGTGCGCCGAAACGGTCAGCACCTTCTCCACCTTCAGTTCCTGCGCGCGCGACAGCGTGGAGGGTGAGACGCGACCGGTGATCCACGCCATGTCGATCGAACCACCTCGCAGGAGTGCGATACCGAGCCCGTCCTGGATATCGAATCGCTTGAACTCGACGCGCTCGCTGCCGACCACCCCGATGAACGTGTCGTTCTCGGTGAGGACGCCGTCGACATCGAGGCCGAGGAGTCGGATGCGACGGGCGAGGGCGCGATCAAGCATCGCCGGATTCCTGGACCGTTTGCCAGACGGCGAGCGTGCGGGTCATCAGCCAATCGAGCCGATCGAGTGGCCATTGCGTCGCCGCATCGGAGAGGGCGCGGGCAGGATCCGGGTGCGTCTCGATGAAGAAGCCATCGGCCCCTGCAGCGGCGGCAGCAGCGAGGAGCGCGGGGATGTGTTCCCGGAGACCGCCACTGGCCCCTCCCGAGGCCTGCCCCGGCTGCTGCACGCTGTGCGTCGCGTCGAAGATCGCCGGGCAACCGGTGGCGGCCTTCAACCGCGCAAACGAACGATGGTCAACGACCAGATCACCGTAGCCGAAGAAGGTGCCGCGCTCGGTCACGGCGATCTCGCTCGCACCGCTGCTCCGCACCTTGTCGACCGCCCCGATCATCGCGTCGGGTTGCATCCACTGGCCCTTCTTGATGTTCACCGGCTTGCCCGTCGCGCCCGCGGCGACGAGCAGGTCCGTCTGGCGCGAGAGGAAGGCTGGAATCTGGAGCACATCCACGACCTCGGCAGCAGTCGCCGCTTGGTGACTCTCATGAATGTCGGTCAGCAGCGGCAGACCCGTCGCAGTGCGCACTCGCTCGAGGGCCGCCAGCCCGGCATCCACACCCGGGCCGCGCGGCGAGTCGCCCCGCGCGCGGTTGGCCTTGTCGAACGACGCCTTGAAGCAGACCGGGATGCCGTGGACCTGACCGAGGGTCGCCAATGCGTCGGCAATCCGCAGCATGGTCTCTTCCGTCTCGACGACGCAGGGACCGGCGATGAGGAACGGTCCCGGACCGAAGCACCAGTGGGTCACGAGGAGGCGGACGCGGGGGAGTTGGCTTGGCTGGTCGACGCGCCCCCGCCATGGGACGCGTGCGCCGCGCCGATGAATGCCGTGAAGAGCGGATGTGGCCGAGTGGGGCGCGACTTGAGTTCCGGATGGAACTGGCAGCCCAGGAACCACGGATGGTCGGGCAATTCGATGACCTCGATCAGCGAACCGTCGGGCGATTGCCCCGAGAGGCGCATCCCGTGTTCGACGAGCAAGTCGCGATAGGCGTTGTTGACCTCCCAACGATGCCGGTGCCGCTCGGAGATCTCCGTGGTGCCGTAGGCTTCGGCTGCCCGACTGTTGGGGCGCAGTCTCGCCGTGTAGGCACCGAGACGCATGGTGCCGCCCAGGTCGGTCACGTCCCGCTGCGAAGCCATGAGTGCAATCACCGGGTCGGGACATTCAGGTTCGAACTCGGTGGAGGTGGTGCCGTCCATGCCGCAGACGTTGCGGGCGAATTCGATGATGGCCACCTGCAGTCCGAGACAGATACCGAAGAACGGCAGGCTGTTCTCGCGGGCCCAACGAATTGCCTCGATCATTCCCTCAATCCCGCGCTCGCCGAATCCTCCGGGCACCAGTAGCCCGTCATAGCCACGCAGCAACTCACCGGCCGCCTCCTGCGAGGTGAACCGATCACTCGCGATCCACTCGACATTGACGCCGACATTGTGCGGGATGCCACCGTGCAACAGCGCCTCGCTGACGGACTTATAGGCATCGTAGAGGTCGGTGTACTTGCCCACCACGGCGACGCGCACTTCTGAGCGTGGCCGGAGGATCCGTTCGACCATCGCGGCCCAGGCGGTGAGATCGGGTTCCTTGGTCTCGAGATTGAGCCGGGAACAGACCTCCCGGTCAAATCCCTGTGCATGAAAGCGGAGCGGAAGCTCGTAGATGCTCTTGACGTCGGGGCTCTCGATCACTGCGCCGAAGTCGACGTTGCAGAAGAGCGCGATCTTCCGCTTGATGTCGGCGTTGAGCGGGCGCTCGCTTCGGCAGATCAGCATGTCGGGCTGGATGCCGACCTGCATGAGGTCGCGCACCGAGTGCTGCGTGGGCTTGGTCTTCAGCTCTCCCGCGGCGGCGATGAATGGCACCAGCGTAAGGTGGATGAAGATCGCGTTCTCGCGCCCAACGTCCGAGCGGAACTGCCGGATCGCTTCAAGGAACGGGAGCGACTCGATGTCGCCCACCGTGCCGCCGATCTCGGTGATGACCACGTCGTGCCCAGGGGCGGAACGCCGCAGGGCCGACTTGATCTCGTCGGTGATGTGCGGAATCACCTGCACGGTGCCGCCGAGGTACTCCCCGCGACGCTCCTTGCCGATGACGGTCTGGTAGACCCGCCCGGTCGTGATGTTGTTCTGCTGAGACAGGGCACGGTCGATGAATCGCTCGTAGTGCCCCAGATCCAAGTCGGTCTCGGCACCATCATCGGTCACGAAGACCTCGCCATGCTGAAACGGCGACATCGTGCCGGGATCGACATTGATGTACGGATCGAACTTCAGCATCGTGACCGACAGGCCGCGCTCGACCAGCAATCGCCCCAGTGAGGCCGCCGCGATCCCCTTCCCCAAGGACGAGACGACCCCGCCGGTCACGAAGATGAACTTGGTCGTGCGAGGCGGAGTGGTCATCTGGTGGTCTCCATCAGGTCGCGCCACCGGCTCTCGGCGGCGGCTAGATCGTCGGGGGTATCGATCCCGGCAGGGGCCGGTCGATCGAGGAGCGAGACGCCGATCCGGAGGCCGGCGTCGAGGGCACGGAGTTGTTCCAGCCGCTCCAGCAGTTCGAGTGGGGCTGGCGGAAGTGAGGTGACCGCCATCAGGGCATCACGCTGGTAGGCGTAGACGCCGAGGTGTTGCCACCATCGCGCATTCGGCAGGTCTGCAGCGTCCCGAACGAACGGGATCGCAGCCCGCGAGAAGTAGAGCGCCCGGCCGTCCGCGTCACAGACCACCTTCACCCGGGCTGGATCATCCCGCATCACGGGGTCGAGGGGAGCAGCCGCGGTGCCGATGGCGTCTCCACCGAGGACCCGGGCGATCGAGCCGGCCACCGCGTCGGCCGGCATGAAGGGTTCGTCCCCCTGGAGGTTCACGACGATGTCGTACCGCGCGAACTCGGGCCGCCGCGCCACCTCCGCCACTCGATCCGTCCCGCTTTCATGCGCTGACCCCGTCATGACCGTCTCGACACCCCACGGGAGCAGTGCCGCGACAATCGCTTCGGCATCGGTCGCCACCACGAGTCGGTCGACGCCCCCAACCTCGCGGGCGCGTTCGACAACGCGGGCGATAAGGGGCGCTCCGCCGAGAGGCTGAAGCGGTTTGTGAGGGAGTCGCGTCGACCCGACGCGAGCGGGAACGACAAGCAGGACAGGCACGACCTAAGCTACAGGGTGAAGGCTCTCGTGTCAAAAGTCGTGCCGGAACCATTCCGCGGATCGCAAGTACATGGAGAGCAACAGCTTGGCAAGACCCTCCCGCCCCTAGATGACGGTCAAGCCCGCCCCAGCTGGAGCCGCGACAGGGGAACGGTCGCGGGCCATGAGGAGAAAGTTCTCCAGAAGCCGCTTTCCGGCCGGGGTTGCCACCGATTCCGGGTGAAACTGAACTCCCCAGACCGGAAATTGGCGGTGCCGCATTGCCATGATCTCCTCGCCCGGAGGCCGATCGCCCGACCAAGCAGTCACCTCGAGCGAGTCCGGGAGGGTCAATCGGTCGACAATGAGCGAGTGGTACCGCATCACTGGCATGGGGGCCGGAATGCCGGCGAAGAGTCCGTCGCCCGAGTGAACGATGTCGGTCCCCTTGCCGTGCATCTGCCGATCGGCCCGCACCACCTTCCCGCCGTACGCCTCACCGATGGCCTGGTGGCCGAGACAGACTCCTAGCAGCGGTATCCCGGCGTTCCCTGCCGCCAGGGCCAATGGCACGGAGATACCGGCCTCGGCGGGCGTCCGGGGCCCGGGCGAGATGACGATGGCGCTGGGGCGAAGGGCAAGCACCTCCGGGACGCTCACCCGGTCGTTCCGCTCGACGAGCGGCTCCGCTCCGAGTTCGCCGAAATACTGGACCAGGTTGTAGGTGAACGAGTCGTAGTTGTCGAGGACGAAGAGCATGTGGATCTCACCCGCGCGGGTGGAACTTGTGATGCACGCTTCGAAGGTAATCGCGATCGACGTGGGTGTAGATCTGCGTGGTGGAGAGATCGGCATGTCCGAGCATCTCCTGCACCGCCCGCAGATCCGCTCCACCCTCCAGGAGGTGTGTGGCGAAGGAATGCCGGAGGGTGTGGGGTGTCACCCGCTTGGTGAGTCCAGCCTGGGCTGCCCGCTTCTTCACGATGCCCCAGGCCCCGACTCGTGAGAGCGGTTCGCCGCGCGCGTTGAGCAGCACTCGGCCCTTTGAGGCCCCCTTGTCCAACTCCGGCCGCAGTTGATGGAGATAGACCGAGAGGGAACTCACCACGGCACGCCCGATCGGCACCAGCCGTTCCTTCTTCCCCTTCCCGAATGCGCGCACCAAGTTCTCCTGCAGGAAGAGATCGACGATTCCCAGGTCGCACAATTCCGAGACGCGCAGCCCCGCCCCGTACGCCAATTCCAGCAGCGCTCGATCACGCCAGGCGAGCCGCTCTTCAACCTTTGGCGCCTCGAGCAGGCGGGTGACCTCCGCTACCGAGAGCGTCTCCGGCAGTACGCGCCACCGCTTCGGGGTCTCGAGTCGCTCGCTGGGATCCTTCACCACCAGCCCTTCGTTCGTCAGAAAGGCGAACCAGGTATGCACCGCAGAGATGGTGCGCCGAATCGTCGCGCCACTGAGCCCGAGGTCTTTCAGCAGAAAAACGAAGTCCCTCAAATGCTGCGTCGTAAGCGCGGTGGGGGTGCGGACGCCCTTGCTCACGGCGAACTCGGCCAGCCGCCGGAGATCGCGCTGGTACGCTTCCAGCGTGTGCGTGCTGTGCCCTGCCTCAAGCGACAGATGATCCCGGAACGCCATGAGGTGAAAGCCCGCCAGGTCCTCGGCGTCGAGGGGTCCGGTCATCAGGTCACCGAGCGGGCGGCATGACGCCGACGCCAGAGGCTGACCCCGAGCAGGATCGCGACGATGAGCGCGGCGATACCGAAGCCGCTATTGAGCCGGCTCACGAGGCGCATCAGCTCCTCCCAATGCTCACCAAGCTTCGCCGCAGCATAGACCAGCCCACCATACCAGAGCGCTGACGCGGCGACCACGGGCACGATCGTCCGCCAGAACCCGAGGTGGACCATGCCGGCGAAGGGACAGATGATCGCGCGGAAGCCGGGCAGCAATCGCCCGAGGAAGAGGCCGAGCAGGCCGAAACGCTGGTACTCGCGTTCCACGAATGCCACGCCATCGGTGGGAAGCAGCCAGCGCGCGAGCGAGGTCTGAAACAGCGTTGTGGCATGCCGTGCCCCGAGCCAGTACATCCCCATGGCGGTGGCGGTGTTGCAGACCATCGTCACGGCGAAGACCAGCCATGGCGTCGTCACGCCGCGATGCGCGAGGAAGGCTCCCAGTACCACGGCGGTATCGGCGGGGACGGGCGGAAAGACATTCTCCACCGCCGAGAGCAGGCCAACGACCGAGTAGACCGCGAGCGACGGAAGTCCGGACAGCCAGGTGATGAGCTGGTCGATCACACGGCGACGAGCGTGGCCACCGCCATGACCGCGATCCCCTCTTCGCGCCCGATGAATCCCATTCCTTCGTTGGTCTTCGCCTTGATCGAGATGGCGTTGGTGCCCACATCAAGCGCCGTTGCCAGGCGCGCGCGCATCGCGTCCACGAAGGGGGCGAGTTGGGGTGCCTGCGCGATGACGGTCACGTCGGCCTGGTTGAGCGTCCAGCCGGCCTCCCGCACCATGTCGTGCGCGGCCTGCAGCAGCACAACGGAGTTCGCCCCCGCCCACGTGGGGTCGCTATCGGGGAAGTGTCGTCCGATGTCCCCCAATGCGGCGGCTCCGAGCATGGCGTCGGTGAGTGCGTGACAGATCGCATCAGCGTCGGAATGGCCAACGAGCCCAGCGGTGCCGGGAATGGTGATCCCGCCAAGCACGAGCGGGCGGGCGGGATCAAAGCGGTGCGAATCGTAGCCGATTCCGACGCGCACTAGGCGACCGCTGCCAGCGGCTCGTCGAGCAGCGAATAGTCCTGACGACGACGACGGGGCGTGAGTCCGGCGTCGCGAATGGCTCGCTCCATCTCTTCGATGGTCGCTCGGTAGGTGGTCCCCGCGGCCGAGACGACGTTCTCTTCCATCATCAGGGAGCCGAAATCATTTGCCCCGAACTTGAGCGCCACCTGCCCCACCTTGAGGCCCATCGTCACCCAGCTCGACTGGATGTTGGGCACGTTCGAGCAGATCAGCCGCGCCATGGCGAGCGTCCGCAGGTAGGTCACGGCGTCGGTCTTGACCTGGTCACTGAGCCCGGGCGTCCCCTCCGGCTGCAGCGGCCAGCAGATGAACGCGGTGAATCCCCCGGTGCGGGCCTGCACGTCGCGTACGCGAAAGAGGTGCTCGATGCGATCGGCGTTGGTCTCGCCCAGCCCGTACATCATGGTCACCGAAGTCTTCATCCCCTGGCGGTGCGCCTCCTCCTGCACGCCGAGCCACTCCTCGGTCTGCGCCTTCTTCTTCGCAACCCGCTCCCGGATGGCATCCACGAGTATTTCGCCACCGCCACCCGGAATGGAGTCGAGTCCCGCCGCGCGCAGCTGCCGCACCACATCGGGGACCGACATGCCGAAACGCTCGGAGAAGAAGACCACTTCGGACGGTGAAAAGCCGTGGATGTGAATGGGATGGTGCTTCTTGATGTAGCGCATCAACTCCAGATACCACTCGAACGGAATGTAGGGATTGTGGCCTCCCTGCAGCAGGATCTGGATGCCGCCGATCGCGCGGCACTCATCGATCTTGGCGCCGATCTGCTCGAAGGAGAGCACGTAGCCCTCATCGTGCTTCGGTCGCCTGGCGAAGGCACAGAACTGGCAATCGGCCACGCAGACGTTGGTGTAGTTGATGTTCCGATCGATGATATAGGTCACCACCGGATCCGGGTGAAGTCGCCACCGTTCCGCCTCGGCGAGCGCACCGAGCTCAAGGAGTGGCGCCGTCTCGTAGCGTGCGAGCGCTTCACGAAATTCGGGACTGGTTCGATCGACCGATTGCATTCAGGCCGCCGTGAGAAAGGTCAGCGAGCCGTCCGGCACCAGACCATCACCAGCCAGCTTCCCGAAGAACTCGGTCAGCCCGGCGAGGTGCCGATAGGACAGCTCATAGTCGAGATCGCCGAGGTACGCGCGACAGGTGTGCACCGGGATGCCGGTGCGGGCCGCGGATTCCTCGGCAAGGAGGTCAAGGTGGGCGATGCCCCAGGCGCGTGAGGCAAGGAGTTGCTCGTGCAGCGCAAGCGCCCCGGCCCGATCGGCATCACGACGAGCCGCCCAGACCGCAAAGACGAATGGCAACCCGGTCCACGCGTGCCAGCAACTGCCGAGATCCTCGAAGACGGGGTAACGCCCGCTTGCCCGAAGATGGAGCGCAGCGTCGCCGATCACCAGGACGGCGTCGTGCGGCAGCGCCTCGAGTCCGGCGAGGTCGTTGGACTCGGCACGCACGGTGGCGAAACGCGGTGTCACCTTCCAGACATGCGTGCAGAGCAGTTCGAGCAGAAGGACGGACGTTCGCGACGAGGCCGTCCGCAGTACCGTCGCACCGTCGAGTTCCGCGACCGGTCGCTTGCTGAAGAGCGCCACGCTGTGCACCGGGCCGTCGCAGGAAATCGCCAGATTCGGCAGCAGGTGGTAGAGATGCGCTGCCCGCGCGTATTCCACCGCGGACACGGCGCTGACGTCGAGCTCACCCGCTGCAAGCAAGTCGTTGAGTTCGGCCGCCGTGGCGGTGACGACCTCGGCGGAGCATGGGACGATCCCCCGGTCGATCCCGGCAAAGACCGGGGCCGTGTTGATCCAGGGGAGTCGGCCGAGTCTCATGCGGCGTGCACCACCGGCAGGCCAGGCCGGCGAGTGCCGCCGAACGGGATCACCAGCGAGCTGAAATCGGTGCGTACCGGCTGGTAGAGCGAGTCACGCTCGACCGGCACCTTGCCCGCATCGCGGATCAGTGCCACGAGCCCCTCATACGGCATGTGCATGTCGGTCTGCGCCCCGGCCTCGTGGTAGACCCGTTCGTACACGACCGTCCCTTCGACATCGTCACAGCCGAACGCGAGGGCGATCTGGGAGATGAACGGCGTCACCATCGGCCAGTGGGTTTTCACATGCGGGATGTTGTCGAGGAAGAGTCGCCCGACGGCGATGTTCTTCAGGTCCTCAAAACCCGTCGTGGCCGTGCCGACGCGTCCGAGCGAAACCCCCAGCTCGTTGTTCTCGGTATGGTAGGCGAGCGGGATGTAGGTCAGGAATCCGCCGGTATCATCCTGCAGCGCGCGCAACATCGACAGGTGCTCGATGCGATCGTCCGCCGTCTCCACGTGGCCATACAACATGGTGCAGTTGGTCGGAATCCCGAGTCCGTGCGCCACACGATGCACCTCGATCCACTCCTCACCCGTCAGCTTCCGCTCGGCAATCGTGGCCCGCACCGCCGTGGAGAAGACCTCGGCGCCGCCACCGGGGAGGGAGGTCAGGCCGGCGTCCTTCAGGCGCTGGAGCACGTCGGCAATGCTCGACTTTTCGATGCGCGCAAGATGGGCAATCTCCACCGCCGTCAGTGCCTTGACCTGGATGTGCGGATGGCGCTCCTTGAGGCCACGAATCATGTCGGTGTAGTAGCTCAGCCCCATCTTGGGATGGAGCCCGCCGACAATGTGGAACTCTCGGGTTGGGCCACCGGTGGCCTGCTCCGCCTCGTGATAGATCTCTTCGAGCGACCTGGTGTAGGCCCCTTCTTCCTTCGGCATCCGGGCGAAGGAACAAAACACACAGGTGTTCCTGAGAATGCAGACGTTGGTCGGATTGATGTGCTGGTTGGCGGAAAAGAAGACCCGATCCCCGTTGGTCCGACGATTGGCAAAGTCGGCAAGACTCCCCAAGCCGATGAGGTCATCCGTGGCATAGAGGACGCGCGCGTCGGCGGCATCGAGCCGTTCTCCGGCCACCACCTTCTCCGCGATCGGGTGGAGTGCGGCGTCGCGAAGGCGCCCGGGGGCGAGGTCGGCCGGTGTGGGCCGGATCGAGGCGTTCGGGAGGGTATCCATCCTCGCAATTTAGCCCTCGCCGGCAGATGAGGCACATGGGGCCCCGCTCTGGCTCTCTGGTGGGGATCTTCCCATACTTGTGGGCCCATGCCTCAGCCCTCCATCGCCCCGATCCCGCCGACCCAGGGGAAGTCGCACCCGCTCGCCGGGCTCACGGCCGCCTGGCTCGGCTCGAGCCCGGATTGCCTCGTCCGGAGCGAGGAGACGGGGGTGCTCGACCATCACGCGGCCCTCGAGGCGCACGCGGATGGCTGGTACCTGAGCGGAGGGCGTGGCCGGACCCTGATCAACGGGGTCCCTCTTCGCGGGCTCCACCGGCTGTGCGACCGGGACGTGATCGAGCTTGCCAGTCACAGCCGCTTCGAGTTCGTGAGCGGGGAGAAGCGCACCCGCCGGATGGAGTCGGCGGCCGACATGATCGCCCCGCCCCGGCCTCAGACCGGCACCATGCCGAAGTCCCCAAGGCAGCGTCCGGTGGTGGCAATCGCAGTCGTCGCCGTCTCCGTCCTGCTCTTTGCGATGGGGATCGGCGTGATCTGGTTCGGGCTCTTCCAGGCCGGCCGCTCCCCTGATGTCCTCACCGACCAGGAGGCCGGTCGGTTCGATTCGCTGCTGGTCGTGGCGTACGATCACATCGAGCGCGGCGGGACGCTCCTTGAACTGGGCCTGGGCGACGCCGCCATCGCAGAATTCGTGACCGGAGTGAACACCCTCGCCCTGAGCGATCTCCGCGACCATCCGCAGGTCAAGCCGCGGATCGAGGCACTGGAGGCGACCGTCGCCGCGATCTATCGCGAGCGAAAGTTGCAGGTGCCTGAGGCGTACGCGTCGGCCAAGGCGGCAGCGCCCGAGGAGGAGTTTCGTGAGGCGTCCCTGTCGCGAGCGAACTTCGCCGAGGCGTTCACGCGCCTCTCGGCCGCCTTCCAGCGCACGTTCGAGGACACCATCGTCGTCGTGGGCCGGGATCATGCCGAACACGTTGCGCTCTACGGCAAGGGCGGCGCGCTCGATCTTCGCACCAAGACCATGAGCCGACGAGAAGTGGACTTCGTGATCAACCAATGCCGCGTCTTCGGCATTCGGGTCAAGGATTTTTCCCAGGATTCCATTCTGCGCAGGCAGATCCAGGCGGCCATGCAGGCCGGCCTGCTCGACCGGGCCGGTACCGGGCTCCATTTGCACATCGACCGGTTCGCCAATCGCCGTGACCGCTGGACGGTCTCCCTGCTGCTGCCACTCATCGGCCGCTCCGCCAAGCCCGCTCGACCGCGGACGGCGGGTTCACATCAGCAGGAACTTGAACCGCGCCATTCCCGCGATGGAGAATTCGGAGCCGTCATGGAGGGCACGGTGCTCGCCCCGTTGGAGCAGTTCATCGCCGAGGTAAGTGCCGTTCAGGGATGAGTCGATGAGGAAATAGCGTCCGTCCTTCCGAACGATGGAACAATGGAATCGCGAAATGAACGCGCCCTCATCGCTGAGGATGAGATCATTGCGTTCCTCCGGGCGTTCGGATGCCGCCGAGCCGATCCGGAAGATGGGCCCCTCGACCGTGTAGATCTTGCCCCGGCCCACGCCATCGACGATCTCGACCATCGCCTTCCGCTGTGACTCGATCACGCGCCGAGCCGCCGATTCCTGCTCGTGTCGCTTCGCCAGGATTCGCGCAGCAATCCCGAGGCCAAGTCCGAGGAGCAGCACGACCCCTGCCACGGCGAACAACGTCGTACGGAGTCGCCGAGTACGCTTCAGGGCGAGCACGCGGTCGCGAAACGCGAGTGCGCGCTGGTTCTCCGGCTGGATGAGGAGCACCGCAGTGACCAGCCGGTCGGCCTCCTCGATGCGGGACTCCTGCAGCGCCCTCTGAATCGCCTCCATCCGGCCAGCCACGCCGGCGGCACTCGAGTCATTGGCGCGGCGCGTCGAGTCGGCTCTTGCCGCGGCAACGAAGTCGTCGAGCGCCGCTTGGTATCGCGCGGCGACGAGCGAGTCCCCCATCCCCTGCAGTTGCATTCGTTTCCAGCAATCGGTGCGGAGCCGGACCCCTTCGACAGTTCTCGCGGCTGTCGAGTCTGTCTGGAGGCAGAAGCGCAGCAGCGAAGCCCGTTCGCTCTCCTGCCGAGCCGGTGTCGGAGCGGCGGTGCGTGACCTCCTAGATGTCACCTGCCGCTGCGCCGCGAGCGTCGCAGGAACGATCGCCAGCACCAAGGCAAGGAGAGAGAGCACGCCCCGCGGGGTTCTCATCGACGTCTGGCGCTCCGTCGCGCGGTCTGTTTGGTGATCTCATCAGGTTGCCGTGCAGCGGCTTCCTTCACGTCCTCTCCACCGACGATACCGCGCCCCAACGCAACCATCTGCTGGGTGGGACTGGCAGGAAGGGGCATCCCGCCGAGCGCGATCACGTCCGCACCGCGAATCCAGATGAGCCGCGGGACGAAGAGCCAGAGGCCCGCGATACTGATGAAGAGGCAGAGCCCCACGAGTCCCCGTTGGGAAAGCAGGGTGGCCTCGTTCCCAACCGACTCGCGCATCCGTTGCGTGAGCTGGAATGGCTCGGCCGTGCCCGCGAAGGCCGGCAGCGCGAAGAGCGGGGGTCGCCAGGTGAGCGGCACGGAGGCCACGGTGTCACCGTTCAGGCGAAGGCGCGCCATTCCCGTCCACGCCGACCTGGCCAAGCCCGGGGAATTCGCTTCATCGAGTTCGAAGGTCAGGATTCGTGAATCCGACGCGATGGCCATTGCCAAGACCGGGACCTTCGCCCCGACCGGTACCACTCCCGGGCCGATCAGGCTGGTGCCCGCAAGCGTTCCCGACCAGCCCGCCGCTTCGGTGACGCTGTCCACGCTGGCCGTCGCCCGACGTGCAGCGGGTGTCAGACGAATCGTGGCGGTGAGACAGGAGGCCCGGCTTGCCGGCGTGCAGTGCACCAGGCGCAACGGTGCGTCTGCCTGTTGCGCCTGCAGCGGCAGCGGCGCCAACCATCCGAGTGGCAAGAGCGCGAGGCACAAGACCCTCACCGCGGCTCCCGCAGCATCTGGATCCGGAAACGCTCCCCTGCAACGAGGACGGTGCCGCCACGATGAAGGAAGAGTGGTCCCATCTCCACCCTGCCGTTGAAGACCACGCCGTCGGCCGGTGGATAGAGGGCAAGGCGCCCATCCTGACATGCCAATGTCGCGCCACCCAGCGGGATCGCTCGGCCCTCGAAGAGCGCCTGCTCGCGCAGGGTCAGGATACCGGGAACCGAACCTCGACGGGGCACGCGATCGGCGACTGCAACGGCACCCCGAACCGACGATGACGCAACGCCAACACCAATCGCTGTTCCCACCGTTACAAATGCCAGTGCCTGCCACAGCTCGGTCGGTCCTGGCGCGGCCATCAGGGCACCGGCAATCGCACCACCCACAAGCCCATACGCGCCGACGGAGTGCAAGGTGCGCCGTACCATTCCTGGTGCGGAACTCGCCAGCGCCAACGTCACGCACCCGGCGGTGCCCGACCAGGCGATCGCGCGCATCAGGGGAAAGCTGGGGACGAGCACCCCGACATGGCTCCACGCGATCAGGGCCGTTCCCACGAGCAGGGCAGTCGCACCACCAACCGCGCCGCCCAGGAGCGTGTGGCTGACGGTCGCCTCTTCGCGCCAGTGCGCTCGACTGCCGAACACCACGGCGCCGACCACGCTCCCGATCAGCCAGAGCGTAATCTGATCGAGGCGCGGATATGCTACGGCGGGCAACCCACTCGCTGGATACCATCCCGCGATTCCCCAGGCGACGCCGCCGGCGGTGAACCCCAGAACGCCTGCAGCCCAGACACTGCGCGGCTTCATCCGGAGAGTGCCTTGACGCGCTTGTTCGCCTCCGCATGCCCCTGGGCGGCGGCCTTGCGATACCACACCAGCGCCGCAGCCTTGTCCTTCCTGGCGCCGAGCTTTCCCTTTTCGAACGCCTGACCCACGGTAAACTGCGCATCCATTCCGCCAGCACTTGCCGCCTTGGTGTACCAGGCGAGTGCCGTCGGACCATCCTTCTTCACGCCGCGACCGTGCTCGTAGGCCACGGCAATCCGGAACATCGCGTCGCGGTCCCCGCCCTCGCCCGCCTTGGTGTACCAGCGTGCTGATTCACCCGCATTCTTGGTCACGCCACGGCCGCGCTCGAACAATTCACCGAGCTCACGTTGTGCTGACACCTTGCCGGCGTTCGCCTCAGTGCTGCAGCGCGTGAACGCCTCGTCCCAGCGCTCGGCCTCCATCATCGCGCGACAAGTCGGTCTCGTTGCCTTCCGTGCGATGGCTGCGGACGTCCGCGGCAAATCGGCTGGGGCCGCGGTCTGTCGGGCGGCTGGCCTGGGCGTCACTGACTTTGGTGCCGCAGGAGCGTGCCTCACGGAATCCTTCACCGGTGGGCGCACTGCTGGCGCGGAGACGGGCTGGTGGGGTGCAGTATCCGGCGCGGGAGGTGGCGTCTTGCCGTGTCCCGGCAACGACAACGCCCCTCCCTGGGGCGCGAGAGTATCCACGGCCAGGATCGGAGAATCCTTGGCGGCCGGTGCGCCGGGTGCGGGAAGACCAAAGATGAGAGCACTGAGCACCAAGGCACCCACGATCATCGCTGCCACGATACCGCGGGATCGCGATGTGATGGGGTCGCCGACGGACATAGCCGGTGGCGGAGGTGGTGCTTCTCGATGTTCCGTCGTGGGCATCGGCGTCTCCATCCGGCTGTCGCTCACCCAGCAGAGGGCATGGAGTGGGAGTCGATGCCCCCGTCCGCAGCCATGCCGGCCGCGGCAGGACCGAGTCTACATCCCCCGCACCGCGAGGGTCGCGTTGTGTCCGCCGAAGCCGAAGGCGTTGCTCATCGCCACGGCAACGCGGCGTTCGACCGACGCGTTGGGGGCGCAGGGCAGGTCGCACTTCGGATCGGCGTTGAACTGATTGATGGTCGGCGGGATGAAGCCGCGTGTCACCGAGAGCATCGCGATTCCGAATTCCAGCGCACCCGCACCGCCCAGCAGGTGCCCCGTCATGCTCTTGGTGCTGCCAAAGATCAGGTCGTAGGCATGCTCGCCAAAGACGGACTTCACTGCCTGCGTCTCGGCCGCATCGCCCAGCGGGGTGGAAGTCCCGTGCGCATTGACATAGCCCACGTCTCTGGGGTCGATGTGCTGGTCATCGAGACACATCTGCATCGCTCGCGCGGCGCCCTCGCCCTCGGGAGAAGGAGCGGACATATGATAGGCGTCACCGGAAAGTCCATAGCCCACCACCTCGGCTAGCGGCGTGGCACCACGCTCGAGCGCATGTTCGAGGCTTTCCAGCACCACCACGGCGCCGCCCTCGCCCAGCACGAATCCGTCACGATCGATGTCAAACGGGCGACTCGCCGTCGCCGGGTCGTCGTTGCGCGTGGACATCGCCTTCATGTTGCTGAAGGCGGCAATCGTCAGGCCGGTGACCGAGGCCTCGGATCCACCCGTGACCATCGCATCGGCCAAGCCGTCACGAATCATCCGGTAGCTTTCGCCGATGGCATGCGCGGAGCTGGCGCACGCCGAGACCACAGCGAAGTTCGGCCCCTTGAAGCCGTATCGCATCGAGACCAGTCCGGCCGACATATTGGCGATGAACATCGGCACGAAAAACGGCGAGACGCGGTCGGGGCCGTGCGTGAGGTAGGCCTCGCAGTTTTCCTCAAACGTCCGCATGCCGCCGATGCCGGTCCCGAGCACCACGCCGACTTTGCTGGGGTCCTTGGCCTTCCCCTCGAGTCCCGCCTGGGTCACGGCCTGCGCCGCGGCCGCCAGCGCGAACTGGGCGAACAGGTCGAAGCGCCGCGACTCCTTCCGGTCCATGTAGAGCTGCGGATCGAAGCCCTTCACCTCACAGGCGAACCTCACCCGATGCCGGGAGGGATCGAAGCGCGTGATCGGCGCCGCGCCGGACGTGCCCGCCAGCAAGCTCTGCCAGGTCTCTTCGACAGTGAGCCCCACCGGGGTCACCAGGCCCAATCCGGTCACGACGACTCGACGCATCCAGCTACTTCCCGAGCTTGTCGTGGAGGTACTTCATCGCATCGCCGACCGTGCGCATCTTCTCGGCATCTTCATCCGGGATGTCGATGTCGAATTCCTTCTCGAATGCCATGACGAGCTCGACCGTATCCAGCGAATCGGCGCCGAGGTCCTCCATGAACGAGGCCTCGGGGGCGAGCTTCTCGCGCTCGACACCCAATTCCTCGACGATGATGTCCTTGACCTTCTCCTCCACGTCGCTCATTTGTTGCCTCGATCCAGAAATGATGATGAATGAACCTTCAACCGATCATGCCACCGTCGACCACGAGCACCTGCCCCGTGATGTACGCCCCCATGTCGGACGCGAGGAAAACTACCGCGTCCGCGATGTCTGCAGGAGCCCCCAACCGTCCCAGCGGGATCGCCTCCAATAATGCGGCTCGGGTCGCCTCGGGCAAGGCGCCGGTCATGTCCGTCTCGATGAACCCAGGGGCGATGCAGTTGGCGAGGACACCGCGCGCCGCATATTCCTTGGCCACCGACTTGGTGAACCCAATCAAACCGGCCTTGCTGGCAGCGTAGTTTGACTGCCCCTTGTTGCCCGTGATGCCCACCACGCTGGTGATGTTGATGATCCGGCCGCTCCGCCGCTTCATCATCCCCTTGATCACCGCCTGCGTGGCCACGAAAGCCCCCTTCAGGTTGGCGACCAGTACATCGTCCCATTCCGATTCGCTCAGGCGGATCAACAGATTGTCTCTGGTCAGGCCGGCGTTGTTGACCAGAATGTCGATCGGGCCGAGCACCTGCTCCGCCTCACCCAACGCCCGCCGAACCGACTCGCTGTCGAGCATGTCGCAGGCGAAGCCGTGCGCGCGGTCCCCGAGCGTTGCTGCGACGGCCGCGGCCGTGTCGGCCGATCGCCCCACCACCGCCACCTTGGCGCCCGCTGCGTAGAGGGCGCCGGCAATGGCTCGGCCAATGCCGCGGGTGCTGCCCGTGACAAACGCCACGCGATTGGAGAGATCGATCGTCAGGCTCATTGGGCCAGCCAGGCTTCGAGGTCCGTCACCGTACCGAGCGGTGTGGCGGTCACACCAGGCACGATGCGCTTGAGCAAGCCCGCAAGGGTACTGCCGGGGCCAATTTCCAGCCAGCGTGCCTCGGGATGGAGCGCGGCGAGGTTGCGCATCGACTCCACCCATCGAACCGGCGCGGTAAGCTGCGCGCCGAGCAGTCCCAGGGCATCGGCACGCGTCGTCGCGAGCGAGGCGGTCGCATTCGCCATCACCGGAAAGGCCGGCTCGCCGAAGGCCGCGGCATGCAGCGCCTCCTCCAATCCAGCCACCGCCGGTTCCATCAGCGGCGAGTGGAAGGCGCCACTGACTTTCAGCGGCAGCACGCGCTTCGCACCCGCCCCTTGGCAGAGCTCGCCGGCGCGCACCACCGCCGTGGGATCGCCGGAGACGACGGTCTGGTCCGGGCCATTGAGATTGGCTGCCACGACCACGCCATCGGCCTCCCTGGAGGCCTGCGCGCAGGCAGCGACCACGGCATCGGTGGCGAGCCCGAGCACCGCCGCCATCGCCCCAGGCCGCTTCTGGCCCGCCTCGAACATCAACGTGCCACGTCGCCGGACCAGGACTGCGGCCTCGGCGGCATCGAGCGCCCCGGCGGCCACATACGCGCTGTATTCACCGAGCGAATGCCCAGCCGCAGCCACCACCGAGCCGAGCCGCGCCTGCACGACTGCCAGGACCGCCGCCGAATGGGCCAGGATCGCGGGCTGGGTGTTGTGGGTGAGGAGGAGGTCTGCCTCGGGCCCTTCCCACATCACGTCGGTGAGCCGCGTGCCGAGGCGATCATCGATGCGCTCGAGTGCCTCCCGGGCGGCCGGAAACGCTCCGGCGATGTCCTTCGCCATGCCGACCTTCTGCGCACCCTGCCCTGGAAAGAGCAGGATGGTCACCACTTGAGCACCACACTTCCCCAGGCAAACCCGGCGCCGAACGACGCCAGCATGGTGATCATGCCAGGCTGGAGCCGGCCTTCCTTGACTGCATCGACGAGCGCCAGCGGAATCGAGGCCGAGGAGGTGTTGCCGTAGCGATCGAGATTCACGAACACCTTGCTCATCGGGATGCCGGCGTGCTTGGCCGTCGCCTCGATGATCCGGAGATTCGCCTGGTGGGGCACCATCAGGTCGATGTCGGCCGAGGTCAGCCCCGCACGGCTGAGCGCCGCGTCGGTGGAGCGACTCATCGCCAGCACCGCAGCCTTGAACACCTCGCGCCCGGCCATCCTGATCAGGTGGCGCTTCTCGCGGACCAGTTCCTCGGTGAGCGGGTCGGCCGAGCCCCCGCCGGGAATGTGCAGCAGCGGGGCAAGCGTGCCATCGGCACCGAGATAGGTGGCCAGAATGCCACGACCGTCAGGCGATCCGCGACGCAGCACCGCCGCGCCCGCACCATCGCCGAAGAGGATGGCGGTCCCGCGGTCGCTCTGGTCAGTGATACAGGAGAGCTTTTCCGCGCCCACCACGAGGACGGTGTCCCCGAGTCCGACGTGCATCATCCCTTCCGCCACCGCCACGCCATAGACCCAGCCCGGACAGGCCGCGACCAGATCAAAGGCCCAGCCACCGGCGACGCCCAAGGCGGCCTGCAGATCGCACGCGGTCGAGGGCAGGCGATGATCAGGAGAAACTGTGGCGAAGATGATCCCGTCAATGTCCGCAGCAGTCAGCCCCGCATTGGCGATCGCTTCCTTGGCTGCGACCAGTGAGTAGCTGGTCAGCGTCTCGTTGATGTCGGCGAAATGCCGTTGCCGAATGCCGGTGCGCTCGACAATCCACTCGTCGGAGGTGTCGAGGGTCTGCTCGAGATCGGTGTTGGTGACCACCCGGCCGGGCGTGGCCGAACCGATTCCCGCGACATAAACCGCCGGACGTGAGATCATGTCGCAGTGGCCGAGTTGAGGGCCGCCAGTTCGGCGGCAATGTGGGTTCGCAACCCGCCGCGGACAGCACCCACCGCCTGCTTGATCGCCGCGCAGATCGCCGTGGCGTTGGAGTGACCGTGACAGATGAACGGAATCCCTTGCACGCCAAGGAGCGGTGCGCCGCCGTACTGGGAGGCATCGAGAAAGGCGAGAATCGGCCGCAACACCGAGGCACTGGTCAGTGCCGGATCCTGCAGGCGAAGCACCTGGCCCAGCAGGGTGCCCATCGATTCGTAGAACTTCAGCACCACATTGCCCACATAGCCATCGCAGACCACGACGTCGATGCGGCCATGCTTGGGATGCGGGATGACGATATCGCGTCCCTCGATGTTGCCGACGTAGGAGAGGCGCGGAAGCGCCTTCAGGGCCAAGTGCGTCTCACGCAGCACGGCGCCGCCCTTCCCCTCTTCCTCGCCGACGTTCAGCAGGCCGATCCGGGGCTCGGGCCGCCGCAGCACGTCGCGCGCGTAGATCGCGCCGAGGCGGGCGAAGTTCACCAGTTCCTTGGCGGAGCAATCGACATTGGCGCCGGAGTCGAGCACCAGCACGAAGCCATCGGCAGTGGGCAGCAACGAGGCGACTGTGGCACGATCCACCCCATCGCAGAGGCCGAGAATGAGGGTGGCGGCGGCGAGCGCCGCGCCGGTGTTGCCCGCGGAGATGAAGGCGTCGACCTCGCCGGCTTGATGAAGCCGCAGACCCACGACCAGCGAGGACTTTGGCTTCTTGCGGACCGCGGAGAGCGGCTTCTCCGCCATGCCGATCACGTCGGGCGCCTCGACGATGACGAGGCGGGTCCGGTCAATGCCAAGGTGCCGCGCCAAGTGCTTCTCGATCTCCGCGGTGCGACCCACCATGGTGATCGTGAAATCCTGAGGCAGCACCTGAAGGGCAAGCGCAGCCCCGTCGACTTCTGCCGACGGGGCGTTGTCGCCGCCCATCGCGTCGAGCCCGACGCGGATCACGGCCTAGTTGTCCTCGACCTCGAGTCGCTTCTTGCCGCCGTAGTAGCCGCACGACGGACAGATCCGGTGCGACAGCTTCGGCGAGCTGCACCGCGGGCAGGCCTGGGCCGGAATGCCTCTGGCGTGGTGGTGACCGCGGCGCAGGCGCTTGCGTGACTTGGAGAGTTTTCTCTTCGGGACAGCCATCAGTGCCTCAGTCAGTCGAGCCGGGCACCATGCAAGCGCATGGTCCGGCGTTCAGGTCCGCGCCGCAGGTGGCGCACAGCCCCCGGCATTCGGGACGGCACAGTGGAAACGCCGACACCGCCAGGGCCAACTCTTCCCGCACCGCCTCCCGCAGGTCGATGCTTCTGACCTCGGGCGCGAGTACGTACACACTCGGATCGTCGACCAGGTCGGGATCCGACGAGAACATCACGTCGACGGCCGCATCGACGCGCTGGATCAGCGGGGTGAGGCACCGGACACATTCGCCCGACACCGCTGCGCCAATCTGGCCCCGCCAGAGAAAGTTTCCCCCGCCGGTCTCGCGCAACTCACCCATCACCATCACCGGTTCGACCAACTGCAGATCGAGCCCGGCCAGTTCTGGATCGGTCGACTCCACCTGACCGGTCGTCTCGACCGGACCCTCTTCCAGCTGGCGAATATCGACCCGAAGCATAGCCATCAAAGCTAGCGGCCGCTCCCCCTACCGGTCAACCGTCGAGTAGCGCTAACTCCCGCTCGGGGAAGAAGAAAGCAATTTCCCGGGCAGCGTTCTCATCGCTGTCCGACCCGTGGACAGCATTCCGCCCCTTGGACTCGGCAAAAAGCTTCCGGATCGTCCCCGGAGCCGCCTCGGCCGGGTCGGTCGCCCCGATGGTGCCGCGCCAGGCCGCCACTGCATCCGCCTTCTCCAGCACCATCGCGACCGCCCGGCCGGAGCTCATGAAGTCCACCAACTCGCCATAGAAGGGCCGCCCCTGATGCACAGCGTAGAAGGCTTCGGCCTCCACCCGGGTCAGCCGGACCATCCGGAGGGCACGGATGCCGTACCCGGCCTGCTGGATGTGGGCGAGGATCGCCCCGCTCTTCCCGGACTCAGTGGCGTCGGGCTTGATCATGGCAAAGGTGGCGGTACCAGACATGCGTTGGAGCTCCTGTGAGATCGATGGGTCGCCGGTTCCCAGGATTTGGCAACCCGTTATAATACCGCGTAACTACCGACACAACAAATACTTGATCTCTCTAATGTAACCTGTTACTTCAGGCGCGCCTTGAGCAGATCAATTACATCCACCGGGCGACGCATGATGCCGATTCCGGCCGCCTCGAATGCGGCAAACTTCTCCTCGGCCGTGCCCGACGAACCGCTGATGATCGCCCCGGCGTGACCCATCCGCCGCCCCTTGGGAGCGGTCTGCCCCGCCACGAAGCCAACAACTGGCTTTCGGACATTGACCCGGACGTACTCGGCCGCCTCCTGCTCGGCCGTCCCGCCAATTTCGCCGATCATGACGATCGCATCCGTGTCCGGGTCGGCGTTGAAGGCCTCCAGCACGTCGATAAAGTTGCTCCCGACAATCGGATCACCGCCAATGCCGACACAGGTGCTCTGGCCGAAGCCGTTGGCGGTGAGGTGGTGCACCACCTCGTAGGTCAGCGTCCCCGACCGCGAGACCAGTCCGACCCGGCCAGGGAGACAGATTGAGCCGGGGATGATCCCCACCTTGGCTGCGCCTGGCGTGATGAGCCCGGGGCAGTTCGGCCCGATGAGCCGCGTCCCGCGTTCCGCCAGGAACGGCATGACAAAGGTCATGTCGAGTACCGGCACGCCTTCGGTGATGCAGACGACGAGCGGGATGCCGCTGTCGGATGCCTCCTCGATGGCTCCCGCCGCCATTGCGGGCGGCACGTAGATGACCGCGCAGTTGGCGGCAGTCTCGGCGACCGCGTTGGCGACGGTATTGAACACCGGGACCTTCCCCTCGAACTGCTGGCCGCCCTTCCCCGGGGTCACGCCGGCCACGATATTGGTGCCATACTCGAGCATCTGCCGGGCGTGGAACGAACCCTCCCGCCCGGTGATCCCCTGCACGACCAGCCGTGTGTCCTTCCCGATCCAGATGCTCATGCGGCCTCCCCGGCCAGCGTCACGGCGCGGGACACGGCAGCGTCCATGTCGTTCATCGCAGACATCCCCACACTTTCAAGAATCCGGAACGCTTCCTTCTCGTTGGTTCCGGTGAGGCGGATCACGATCGGCACGTCGACCTTGAATTGTCGAGTCGCGGCCACGATCCCGTTGGCGACGTCATCAGTGCGCGTGATGCCGCCGAAGATGTTGAAGAGGATGACCTTCACGTTCGGATCGGCGGTGATGATTTTGAGCGCGTTGACGACCTTCTCGGGATTCGACGAGCCGCCGATGTCGAGGAAGTTCGCGGGCTCACCGCCATAGA
>JBBRBZ010000032.1:0-25366 GCA_038205305.1 Gemmatimonadales bacterium | reverse complement strand
ATCCGTTCTGGGCGCTCTCTTATTCGCCCCCCCCCCCCCCCACCCCGCTTCTCGCTGCTCGATCAGTTCACGGAACGATCGCGCTCCTATCCTTCACGAAGAACACGCCCTGCCCAATGCTGGTCACGATGATCGTGCCGCTCTTGAAGTAGGGGTAGTTGCTCCATGCGCCGTCGAACGCCACCGGATCACCGTCAGGGAAGGTGTCGAAGAAGCCCACCTCGCGCGGGTTGACCGGATCGGAAATGTCGAGGATCCGGAGCCCCGAGGTGTAGTTCGCCTGATAAATCCGATTGCCCTTGACGTACAGATTGTGATCGATCGACTTGCTGACGCCGATGTACTGCTTGAGCAGCACCGGATCGTCGAGCTTGCTCAGGTCCCACACCAGCGTGCGGGTGCCCTTCGCCGCCTCACCCTTGCCATTCATTTCATCGAGCTCATCGTCGACGTAGAGATACTTCTGGTCGTCGCCGAACCAGGCCTGATGGGTGTAGCCGACGTCGGGGTAGCTCGCGTGTGACACCGCCACGGGATGCTTCTTGTCGGTGACATCGCCCACACTGATCGCCGTCTCGTTGGAGCCGATGCAGATCTCGTGGCCGGTGTAGCGCGCGTCGGGCCCGTGGTACATGACGCACTGCGCGTCATGGCTGTAGCCAGTCTTCTTGTTGCCGGTCTGGGTGTCCTGGAAGCAGCCGACGAAGGTCGGGTGCATCGGATCGTGGATGTCGATCATGTGCAGGCCACCGCCACAAGTGGTGCCTCCGGAATTGGCACCGACCGCATAGGCGAAGCCGCTCTGCTCATTGATGACAATGTTGTGCACGCTGGCGACATCGCGATAGACGTAGTCCGCCTCGTAGGTCTTGGGCACCTTCACGCCGCGCAGCTTGGCCAGGTTGAAGACCTGCATCCCGTGCGGACCCGCGCCATCGGCGACAATGAAGGCGAAGTCCTTGTAGACCTTGATGTCGCGCCAGATCGCGGAGTTCGCTCCGGCGGTAAGCGGCAGGTCGCCCAGGTAGCGCGGCCGAACAGGATCGGTGATGTCTACGAACGACGTGCCATCACTTCGTCCGATCAGGGCGTACTCGCGGCCATCCTTGGGGTCGGTCCAGCCCCAGTTGTCATTGAGTTCCGTGCCGCGCTTGCCCCCGACGGCCGAGATCGGCAGAAACGACATCAACGAGGTGTTGCTGCATTGGAATTCCTTGACCATCCCCTTGGCGCAGTGCGCCTCCGCGCCGGTCACCGCCGCAAACTCCTGGGCGGGGAGAAAGACGCGCTTGGCCGTGACCCAGCCGCCGGTGGCCGTCTTGTTGTAGAAGACCACCGTCCCCAGACCACCACCCTCGAGGGGCATCGCGACCGCCACCACCGAGGCACCGAACGCCATCGCATTGCCGTACAGCGCGGTGCCCGTCGCCGAATCGTCGGCCATGCGGGTCACGCCGCTGAAGCCACCCGACGTGATCGGCCGCATGCGATAAACCGCACCGATGTTCTTGTTGGAGGCTGGCGCCGAGACCCACAATTCGCCACCCGCCATCCCGATGGCGGAACCGAAGCGCGCCGGGCCACCGTCGAAGGGGAGCAGGGTGCGCGCCTCGGCCCAACTACCCGTGGTGGCGTTCCGCTCGAACACCACCACCATCCCGGTGGACGAATTCGCGACCGGGGCGCCGGCATAGAGCCTTGAGCCTTCAAGATGCAGCGACAAGCCAAGTTGACCGCCGGAGGGCACGTTCCGGCCCGTCAGCAGCGCACTCTCGGGCACCCACTTCCCACTGCCGTTGCGGTGGTAGAGGTAGACGGCACCCTTCGTCTCACGGAACGGCGCGGCCACGGCGAGCCAGTCGCCATCGACAGCGATGGTGCGGCCGAACTGGTCGGCAGCACCCGGTTCGGTGCCCGGGGCGAAAGTGAGCGTTCCCTGGTCATCCCACCCCGACGCGGTGCGGTGGAAAAGGTGCACGTTGCCGTGCGGCAACTCGGCGGTCGCTCCCACAAAGGCGTAGTCCCCCGAGATCGCCAGCGCAGATCCGAATTGGCCCTTGGCGACCGGCAGGTCGGGACCCACCGTCCCGGCACTGCTCCAGCTACCGTTGGCCGCCTTGCGGAAGGCCAACACGCCGCCGCGGGACGAATCGGCGTTGCCCATATGCCAGCTGACGAGCGCGGTGTTGGCATCGGCTGCGATCACTGAACCAAAGCCGTCGCCGCTCGTGCTCTCCGACGGGACGAGCTTTCCGGCGTCACGCCACAGCCCCGCCGGCGAGCGGCGGTAGATGTGCACCACCCCGCCAGTTCCTTTGGGCGCCACCTCGGCGACCAGCACGGCGTCGCCGGCCACGGCCACTGCCGCACCAAAACCGGACATCATCCGGCCCTCGATGGGATCAGTACTGGCGCTGAGCGGAGTGTGGACCGCCAACGACGCAACGGCCAGTGACAGGACGGACAGAGCGACAAGCGGTCGCCTCATGCGGGCCTCCATGGAAAAAGAAATTGGCTACTTGTGTGGAGTTCGATTCACGAACCAGCGTATCCCACCACCGGCGCCACCCATCAGGATCTCGAGACGGCCATCACCATCAAGGTCACCGGCGGCTGGCGCGCTGTCATCGTCGCCCGAGGTGAGGGCGAAACTGCTGTCGAGCACGAACTTGAAGGCCCCACGTCCGCCGACGTTCCGCCAGAGCTGGACCAGTCCATCCTCGTTGCCCACCAGCAGATCGAGCTTGCCGTCGCCGTCCATGTCCACCAAGTGCGGGGCACTGCGGCGACCGACATCGATCCCCTGGAAGTTGTCCGAGACCAGCTCGAACTTCGGCGCGGTCCGGCTGCCGACATTGCGATAGAGGTTGAGCTGGCCCGAGGCCTCGCCCACCACCATGTCGAGCAGCCCGTCGCCATCGATATCACCCAAGGTCGGGGTGGTGTTGCTGCCGCGAGTGATGGTGACCAACGCCGTGTCGGCGAGTTGCCACGACGGCGCCGTGCGCGTGCCGTGGTTGCGGTACCATTGCACCCGGTCGGTCCAGGTGCCCAGCACCAGGTCCGGCAACCCGTCGCCATCGAGGTCGGCCACCGCCGGCGCGTAGCCGAATTCTCCCTGAATCGGCAGGACGCCGCGATCGCGGAACGCCGGCGCCTTGGTGGTGCCGGTGTTCTCGAACCAGGTCACCGTGCCGGAGTTGTCGCTGCGCGGCGCGATCTTGCTGCCGATGATCAGGTCGAGATCGCCATCGCCATCCACATCGGCGAGTGTCGGTACGCTCTCCGACCCCACGTCAATCATGGTGATCAGCCGTGACGTGACCGGCGTGAAGATCCCGCGGGTCACCTGCCGGATGAACCAGAGGTTGTCGATGCTGGTGTTGTTGGGCTGGAAGGCACCGCCCACCACGCCCATCACCACATCGGGGATGCCATCGCCATCAACATCGCCGATGGTCGCGGCGTTGTAACCGCTGGTGATCACCGGCGCGCCGATGGGGAAGCGCCGCGGCGTGGTCCGGAGATTTGGCGCCTGTGGCGTGCCCTGGTTTTCGATCAGCAGCAGCCCCGCCTCGAAGTAGTCGCCCCAGAACAGATCGAGGTCACCATCGCCATCGATGTCGCCAAAGGCCATGGTGTTGGCGCCATGCCGAAAGGTCGGGCGTCGCGCGTTGGTGTCGGAGATGGTCGGCGGCGCACCGGACATCGCGCCGACGATCTCGATGTCCTCCCAGCGCTCGTCGAACATCCGGAACCGCGGCCAGCCCGCTGAGTCGGTCGAGACCTGCTCGAAGTGGTCGATCGTCCCCGTGACCCGGCCGATGAAGAGATCGAGTCGGCCGTTGCCGTCGATGTCGGAGACATTGAGGATGTTCTGCGGATCGGCGAAGATCGGTCGCCCGTCAGCATCGCGCAGCGAATCCACCGCCGCCACCAGCTTGGGCGCCGTGCGGGTGCCGACGTTCCGGTACACCTTGATGTAGCCGATCGGCTCCTCGGCCAGCAGGTCCACCACGCCGTCGCCGTTGAGGTCGGCAAAGCGAAACCACTCGCCCACCTTCACGCCCTGGAAGTCGTCGCTGCGCCAGACAAAATGCCCACCGCCGACATTCTCGAAATAGATCAGGTCGTTCCGACCCTCCTGCACGAAGAGGTCAAGATCACCATCACCGTCGATGTCCACCAGCTGGGGCCTGGGCAGGTTGAAGCCGCCCAGGAACGGCTCGGCCAGCGGCGTGCCCGCGGTGTCCCGCACCTCGGCCGCCCGCACCACCCGCTCGAATTGCCACGGCCCAGTAGCCGACGGCCAGAGGAGGGTCACCACCGAGCCGAGCAGTGGTACGATCACCAGCAGCTTGAGGGAACCTCTCATCGGGCGCCGGCAGCTCCCATGCCCGTCGGACTCTTCCCCAGCATCAGCGTCTTCGCCACCTTGCCGGTCGCCACGTTGATGATGGCGAGCCAGCCATTCTTCGCCGAGGTGGCCGACATCCCGGTCATCCCCGGCATCGCGTCGTGCGCGCTCTGCCCCGCCGTGGGCGTGGCGCCGGTGTTCTGGTTGACGACGAAGAGATACTTGCCGTCACGGCGCATGATCATGTCGTACGGCTGGGCCAACCCACCCGTGAAAGTACGAGTGACCTTGCCCGTCGCGACGTCCAACTCGATCACCGCATTGTCGGCGAAGAGCGAGAAGTAGACGAACTTGCCATTGGGTGAAAACGCCGGATCCCACGGCTTGCCACCCACCGGCACCTCACGGACGGGCGGATACGGCGGCGGCTTCGAGACATCGAAGAAGAGCACTGTGTTGGACAACTCGCCGCCGGCCACCATCGTCTTGCCATCGGGCGAAATGGTGAACTGCACCAGCGAACGGAACACCCCGGGAATCGTGGTCAGGGTGACTCGCCCCGTCACCGCATCGATCGTCGCGATCCGGTTTTCGGCCAGCGAGGCCGAGCTGGTGTAGCGGCCGTCGTGGGTGGTCACCAGGGCATGCGGCCGTGGAATCTCGACCTCCTGCTCCTCAACCATGCCGAACGTCGAGCGCTTGATCACCGCCACCGACTTGGGCGGGTTGGGCGCCGTCATCGACCGCCCGACATAGAGCGAATCGTGGATCGGATCGATCTCGAGCAGTCCGGGCGACTCCATCCGCACCTGCCCGAGCAGGTGATTGCTGCGGTCGAACTTCAGGACGCGGCCATCGCCGATCAGCGAGACATACCACGCGGAGCCGTCCCGCTCGACGGCCACGTGGTGGGGCTTGGGGTTCGCGGAGAAACCCATCTTCTGCAGGTCGATCACCGTATCGATGGCCAGACGGCCCTGATCCACGACCGTGATCGACGCACCGGACTGGTTGACGATGTAGAGCTTGGCGTCCGCCGCCGGTATCGGGGCACCAGCAGGAGCCCCCCCGCCGGCACACGCCGCCGCCAGCACCAACGCAGGTCCCCGCCATGACTTGCTCATGGCACGATCCTCTGGCTGCGGTCCTTGATCATGAACAGTCCCTCGGTGGCCGACGTGATGATGATGGTGCCGCTCTGGAAGTAGGGGTAGTTGCTCCAGGCCCGGTACAGTGCCGGCCAGTTGTCGGCATCCGGGTAGGAGTCGAGGAACGCCACCCCGTG
This sequence comes from Gemmatimonadales bacterium, assembly GCA_038205305.1. Lineage (GTDB taxonomy): Bacteria > Gemmatimonadota > Gemmatimonadetes > Gemmatimonadales > GWC2-71-9 > Palsa-1233. The sequence continues at coordinate 19,724 of JBBRBZ010000032.1, read as the reverse complement.
CCGATTCAGCGGATCGGAGATGGCCTCGCCCACGAAGGCGTACTCGCCGGAGACCGCGACCGCGCGACCAAACCCGACGAGAAGCGGATCGCCGGGCCTCGGGGGAGCAAGGGAAGAAAACTAATCCCGAATGCCGGGACCGCGAGCGAAGCCGACCCCGACCCCGCCCAGACAGATGTATCTTTGCGTTGGCCCGTCGCCATGGCCGGACCACAACCCCCGGAGAAGCCATGAACGCCAATACTTCCGCCCTGCTCGACGCCGAAACCTCGGTCACCATCACCCTGGTGGTCGATGACGAAGAATCGGTCCGCGCCCCGCTCCTCCGCTTCCTGACCAGCATCGGCCACGAAGTGATCCTCGCCTCCACGGCGAACGAGGCGCTGATGGAGGCGCGCCGCCGGAAGATCAGCTGCATCCTGCTCGACATTCGGCTCTCCGATGCCTCGGGACTCGACCTGGTCCCGACCCTGCTCGACCTGGAGCCGCACGCCGCCATTCTCATGCTCACCGCGATCAACGACGCCAAGACGGCGGCGATGTGCATGCAGCGCGGGGCGATGGACTACCTGGTGAAGCCGGTGGACCTGCCCGATCTTGAGCGGGCCATCAGCCGCGCCCTGTCGCGCCGGCGCGACATGATCGAGCAGGCCCAGACACAGGCCTGGCTGAAGCACGAGGTGGTGCAGCGCGGCGCTGACCTCCGCCGGGAACGCGGCAATCTCGAGCGCATCTCGGTCGCCACCCTGGAGGCGCTGGTCAACGCGCTCGAGGCGAAGGACCCCTTCCTCCGCGGGCATTCGGCGCGCGTCGCGGACATGTCCGCCATGGTGGCGGCAGAGATGAAACTCTCCGACGAACAGATCGAGCTCGTGCGCACTGCCGGGCGACTGCACGACATCGGCAAGATCGGCATTCGCGAGTCGGTGCTGAACAAGCGCGGCCCACTGACCCAGGAGGAGTTCGATCACGTCAAGACGCACACCGTGATCGGCGCCCAGATCCTCGCCCCGCTCACCCACCTCCGCGAAGTGATTGGTTACGTCCGTTCCCACCACGAACGCGCCGACGGCACCGGCTACCCCGACGGTCTCGCCCTCGAAGCCATCCCCATCGGGGCCCGGATCATCGGTGCTGCCGAGATCTATGACGCCCTGACCACCGCGCGGCCGTACCAAGAAAAGATGACACCCGAAGAGGCTGTCTCCCGCATGGGCGACCTGGTCGGGACCGTCGTCGGTGGCGAGGTGCATCGCGCCCTCGAGGCCGTGGTCTCGCGCAACAAGGCGCTGGTCTTCCTCGACGAGGCCCGGCCCGAGGAGTGAACCCGCCGGGCCGATCGTCGACGGCCTGACCTGGTTGCCCCGCCGATCGCCGATTTCCTGCCCCACTCCGCGTTGCGACGCTCCGCGCCGCAGACGACGCCATCCCGATCTTCCCCGCATGTCCACTCGCGGCCTCACCCTCGTCGAGCTCCTGCTGGTCTGCGTCCTGCTGGGGCTCCTCAGCGGAATCGCCACCCCGCGCCTGGTTGCCCTCCTCGACGCCGCTGCGGTCCACGCCGAGACAGCCACCCTCGTCTCGGCGCTCGACGCGGCACGCGGCGCCGCCATGCGACTCGGTGTGGTGGCGCGACTTACCCTCGCCGACAGCGGCTATCTGGTTGAAGCCACCATCGCTACCGAGTCCGTCGTGGCGTGGCGCGACGGGGGGCCAGCCCGACATGGCGTGCACCTCGCCAACGCGGGCCAGCCCATGCTCTTCGGGCCGTCTGGTGTCGCCATGGGAGCGGCGAATCGGACCATCGTGCTGTCCAAGGGGAGCGCGTCGCGCCAAGTGGTGATTTCGCGACTGGGGAGGTTGACATGGTGATCCAGGAACCATCGCGCGAGCGGGCGCCGTCCTCCAGCCCTCAGCCCAGCTGGTACCGCCGGATCTTGGCGAGCAGCGTGGAGCGCGCCACGCCCAGCAGCAGGGCGGCCTTCCGCTTGTTCCCCCGCGTGAATCGGAGCATCGCCGCAATGTGTCGCGCCTCGGCGGCCTCCAGCGACTCTGGCGTCGGCATGGCAGCTGCCTCCGTCACCACGAAGTGGGCACCCGCGTCGACCCCGGGAGGCATGGGGCGGCTGTCATCGTGCACCACCACATGACCGGCGGCCCGGAGCGCCTCACGGAGCGCGCCGACGTCCTCCCGCTCGGGATCGCTGACGATCAGGCGGATATGCAGGGGATCCATTCTGCCAATGCTACTGCCAATTCGCGCCGGGGGCCACCACGAAGCCGCCAACGCGCCGGTCGCAGCGCGGGTATAGATTCGGCGCGTCGCCCGCAACAGCGGGCCAGCGCCAAGCGGCAGGGAGTCCCCGTGGAAAAATTGCTCGACATCAGCGCGCTCTCCACCGGCGATGAAATCCAGCATCCGCTGCTCGTGCTCGATGTGGTCGCCCGAGGCGGCGATCACCCCCGCACCACTCTCCTGCTCGGCAATCGCACCGGACGGATCGAGACCGCCCCGTTCTGGGCCGGTCGGGACGAGATGATTCGCGGGCTCGGCAAGGGGATGCTGGCCCAGGTGGTGGGCAAGACCACCAAGTTCCGCGAGTCGCTGCAGCTCGAAGTCACTTCCATTCGCCCGCTCCCCAAGGGCAGCGTCCCGCTCGCCGACCTGGTGCCGAGCGTCGGGCCAGTCGATCGATACTGGCAATTCATTGACGAGTCGCGCGCCAAGCTCACGGCACCGCGCCTGCGCGCCGTGCTGGACCTGTTCTACGCCGACGACTGCTTCCGCGAGCGATATGAGCAGTGCCCCGGCGCCCCCGGCACCGGGCACCACGCCTCGATTGGTGGCCTGCTGCAGCACACCTGCGAGGTGGCGCTGATCGGGCGTCAGATGGCCAAGGTCGCCCGCGCCGACGAGGAGCTGGTCTTCACTGCCGCGCTGCTCCACGACATCGGCAAGACGGAGTGCTACACCTGGGAAACGGGTGTCTTCGACACCAATGAGCGCGGCCGCATGGTTGGGCACGTGGTACAGGGGATGATCATGTTTCGCGACGCCTTCGCCCAAGCCGAAACCCCGCCCTGCACCCCAGATGAGCGGCTGCTCATCGAGCACATGATCCTCTCGCATCACGGGCAGCTCGAGTTCGGTTCCCCGGTCCGCCCGCTCACCCTCGAAGCAGAGATCCTCCACTTCGCCGACGACGCCAGCGCCAAGACCGCCTCCATCAGCGATGCCTACGCCTCCAACGAGCTCTTCCCCGGCGACGCGCGGGTCTCGAGCAAGCGAGTCTGGCAGCTCGACAATCGCTGGATGGTGAAGATGCCAGTGGACTTTGGGAGGAGAACGGAGAACGGAGAACGGTGAACGGTGAACGGTGAACGGTGAACGGAAGCCCGTACTCCGTTCTCCAAAAAAGAAACGGCCGACCAGACTAGCTGATCGACCGTTTCGCATGTCGTCGAAACGCTCGGGGGCGTTGCGGCGATATGAGCGCTGTGAGTCAGAGTGGCTCGCGGACCGCTCGCTCACACGGCTCTCCGAGGCGCCGAATCGGAGAGGATGAGACGCGCGAAACGCCCCATCGGTCTATCCAAGCTACCGATCGGCGAAAATCCCGCAAGTGCCTGATTTTATTCGGGTTAGCTCACTTCAGATGGACAAAAATGTGACTTCGAAGTTGCAGCCGCCACGTCGTTTAGCGGCTTTGTCCACGCCATGTGGAGATGTTGATCCACATTCCCACATCCCGAAACCCCAGTCCCGTCGCCCTCGTGGGCCATCGGAATGGCTCCGATCTCCTCCGGCAGAACTGGTTCAGGGACGAAGATAGATCTCCATCCCGCCCATGAGCTGCCGAAGCGCCGTCGAATGCTTCGCCGAGAGAGCGACCACGCCGTCCACGACCGGACCGAGCTTACTGATCCTCGCCGGGGAGACGTCAAAGATGGTCGCCAGCTGGGTCTGGCAATCGCCGGTCGCGCGACGCACGTCCTCCAGGGTGCCACGGTACTCGTCGAGCAGCTTGATGCCGATGGCGTTGTCGGTGTGCAACGACGCGATCTTGGTGAGCGTGGCGGCGGCGGTGCGTTGTGCCGCAGCGCACTCGCCGCTCAGGTGCCGGGCCTGCGAGAGCTCGACGCCGACGCTCTTGGTGGCCTGGGCCCGCCGAATCAGCGCCGCGGTGGAGTTGATCGTCTCGATGGAGTCGCGCATGATGATCACGGCATCTCGCAGCTGCTGCTTCGCGGCATCGAGCTTCTGCGAGGTGGCGGTTGAGGCTTCCTGGCTCAGGCGGCTTTGGGCGGCAGCCCGGGCCTCGGGGGACAGCTTCGGCGGGGTGCTTTGGGCCGCGAGCGGTTGGATGAAGAGGGCGAGCAGGACAAGGCCAGCAAACGACTTCATGAATCAATCCCGACTTCGATATAGCGATAGGTGGCTTCCCCGGCGTCCTCGCCAAGGAAGAGGGCGCCGCCGGCGGACGCGGCGAACCAACCGGCAATGAGACGACGTGCGCCATCGAGTTCCTGGACGATGGGGGCGAGCCATCGGCGCATGTGGCGGAGTTCGGGCGCGCGGCGGCCCAGCTGGGCCAGCAGCGCTCCGCCTCCGCCGGTGGCACGAAGGAAGTGCGCCAGTGCCGAGGCCCGGTCGGCGAAGCCGATCGCGAGCACCCCCGGTTCATCGAGCAACAGTTCCCCTTCATAGGGATCGATCTGTGGCGTGTCGAGCCGCGGACCGAGAAAGATGTATCGTCTACCTTCGGGGACCTTGCGCTCGATCACGGCCGCCGCGGTCTCCGTGGTCAGCCGTCCAGCGTGCAGGAGATCGTCGTCGGGGAGCACGCCGACCACCCGGGTCCATTCCAGGGCGGCGAGCGCCTGCTCGATCGGGCAGCCGACCGCATCGTCGAAGGCGAGCACACGCGGGGCTTCTCCCGCACGCAGGATGCAGTGGGAAAGCGCCTCGGCGCGATCGGTGTAGCTCTTGATGACCAGCGTCGTCGGTGCGGACATGATCGGGATGATAGACCCGGCCGGGAAGCTGGGGTAGGGGGACGCGCTTGCTCAGCTCGGGTCCGATCGCCACTTTCAGCAACGTGCTCTACCCAACGGAAAGGGGAAATGGCTCAACGATGCGAAGGGGCTTCAGGCTGCCAACGTCACCCACGCCAACTGCAGCGGCCGTGATTCGCGTCCCGGCATGACCGATCTGCCATCAGTCAGGAGCCGCGTCACTGCCGGGACGACGCTGCTGCTCCTCCTCGTCTTCGCCATGACCCTGCTGGGGGTCTCGGCCATGAACTCCCTCGACAGCGCGGTGCAGGAAGAGCTCGATGTGATGCGCGAGCGCACCATGCTGGCCCAGGAATTCACGCGTCAGGTGGTGGCGGCGGTGCGCGCTGCCGACGCCATGACCCTTCGCCCCGATTCACTCGACCTCCTCGCTCTCGACAGCGCGATGGTGGGCATCCGCGTGGCCAATCGCAGCTATGGCGAGCTCGATCTCTCGCCCATGGAGCGACGCACATCGCAGCGGCTGATGGTGCTCGCGCGATCGCTCCGGACGCAAACCGCACTCGAATCCACCGCCGGCCGGCGCCCCGCGGTCGCCGACTCGCTGCTCGAGGAGGTGCACGCGCTCGTGGCGGTGCAGCAGGCGGCCGGCACGGAGCGCGCGGCCCTCCTCGCGGCCGGGAGTGCCCACCGCCGCGAACAAATCTGGCTGGTCTTCGCGGGCGTGCTGCTCTTGGGGATTGGCTCCGGCGTCGCCACGGTACGGGCCGTGGTGCAGCCACTCAAGCGCGTGGTCGAGGCCACCGAACGCGTCGGTGCCGGTGACCTCCGCCCGATCGACTTCGGTCCCATGCCGCGGGAACTCGGGCTGCTCGGCGTCGCGGTGCGCCACATGAGCGAGGGATTGCGGGGCATCGTCGGCAGCGTCGCCGACGTCTCCGCCTCGCTCACCGAGAACGCCGAGCAACTGTCGACCCGCTCTGATGAGCTCACCGACAGTGCCACCCTGGTCTCGCGAGCGATTGGTGAAGTGTCCGCCAGTGCTGAACGACAGGCCGCGGGGATGCGGGAGAGCGATGCGTTGCTGGGCGACCTGCGCTCGGCGGCGGCCCGAAGCGCCGGGGCGGGGCAACGGGTTGTCGCAGTGGCCGACGGAATCCGTCGCACCGCGGCGACCCACCAGAAGCAGCTCGGCGCGGCCATGGCCACGCTGCTCGAACTGCACCAAGTGGTGGAACAGACCACCAGCTCGGTCGAGCGACTGACGGCGGCGGCGGCCGCCGTCTCCGAATTCGTGTCACTCACCGGCCAGCTGGCCGCCCAGACCGAGCTGCTGGCGCTCAATGCTGCCATCGAGGCCGCTCGTGCCGGCGAGGCAGGAGAAGGTTTCGCGGTGGTGGCTGGCGAAATTCGCGAACTGGCGGAGACCAGTTCGGAGGGGGCGCGCCGCATCGCCCGCACGGTGGCGACGCTCGATGAGCAGATGCGAGTGGTGGCCGCGACGGTCGCCGCCGGGAAGGAGCGGGTCAGCGGTGTCGAGGGCATCGCGAGCGGGGTGACCCAGGCGTTGGCCCAGATCGTCGGCTCGGTCGAGGAGGTGAGCCAGGCCGCGGGGACGGTAGCGCGCGAGGCCGCCGCGCACCGGGAACTTGCCGATCGACTCGCTGCCACCGCCGCCGATGTCGCCCGATCGGCCCAGACCAACGCCGATGCCGCCCAGGAGGTCACCGACCTCGCGGTGGAGCAGTCGGGGGCCACCAAGGAAATCGCCGCCACCGCGACAACAGTCGTGGCGACGGCGGATCGATTGACTCGCCTGGTCCGGGGATTCCGGGTCTAGCTGTGCCCCTTCTTCCCCGCGGACTTCTTCGCGGGGGCCGACTTGGCAACCTTCTTCTTGGCGGTGGCCGGCTTGGCCGCCGCCTTTTTCTCGACCGGCTTCGGCTTGCTCGCGGCCGGCTTGGCCGCTGCGGGCTTGGCGGCCGGCTTGGCCACGACAGCAGCCTTGGGGGCCGCGGGCTTGGGCGCCGCGGGCTTGGCGGCCACTGGCTTGGCGGCCACTGGCTTGGCGGCGACTGGCTTGGCAGCAGCGACTGGCTTGGCAGCGGCGGCTGGCTTGGTCTCTGCTGGAGACGCCTTCTTCGGCTTCTCGCTCACCGGGGCGGCAGCCTTGGCCGGACGGTGCGAAAGCGCCTCGCGAATCTCGGCGAGGATTCGGTCCACCTCGTCCTGGCTCAGCAGATTCCGGCGGACGCCATAGCGGAGCAGCTCCTCAGCCTCGGCGGCCCGAAACTCCTCAAGACCAGCGCCGGCGCGGGAAAGCGCCACGATGGCGTTGGCCACCGGGCTGCGCAGGACGGCCGCGATTCCAGGCAGCGCTTCCATCAGTGACGAGATCTGTGGTGCAGCAAGTTCGGTCATTCGTGCCCTCAGGTTGGCGCGAAGTTGTGGTACCGGGGGCGCCGCGTCAAGAGATCACACCCTCCCGCCTCTTGACGATGCCCCGATTTGGCCCTAGCTAAGAATGATCCCAGATGCCTCCCGAACCGCCGGGAGACGCACTTTCGTGGAGAGGACCGGCCATGGGCCGTCGCCACGTCAAGGAGTTCCGGCCCGATGAGGCGCTCAGCCTGATCATCGCCGACCGCGAGGGAAAGAGCCTCCCCTGCCCCTGTTGTGGCGGGGGAACCGTCGTGCGCACCCCCTGCCGCTCCAAAGAGGGGCTGCCGGTCGCGGGCCGGGTTTCCCTCGAGTGCGCCGCCTGCGGGCGGGTGGTGGCCTACATCGACCGGGCCGAGGTGCCGACCCCCCACTGACCGGCCAGGCTCAGTGCGGCACCGAGAAGAGTCGCTTCCAGCGCACCGTCCGGAAGAACGCCATCGGCTGCAAGCTCTGCTGATCGTAGCTGAAATAGACCAATTCGGGCGTGCCCCGGACATTGATTCGCGGCAGGAAGCCCCAGTAGCGCCCGTCGTAGGAGCCGTCACGATTGTCCCCCATCACGAACAGCGAGTCCTTCGGCACCACCACCGGTCCCCAGTGGTGGAGATCGGGGGCGTAGCCCGTCGGCACCGGTCCGGCAAAATGCTGCACCTGCCAGTCGCGCATCTTGGCCCGCATCATCGGATCTTCGCTGCGGAGTGGTTCATCGTTGAGCGTGTACGGCTCGGCCAGCTGCTGCCCATTGCGATAGACCCGCCCCTGGCGCATCTCGATGGTGTCCCCTGGGATCCCGATGCAGCGCTTCACCACCTTGAGGTCTTCCTCGACCGAATCGAAGACCAGGATGTCGCCGCGCTGCGGCTCGCGAAGCGCCGGGAGATGCGTGTGGATGAAGGGGACTTCGGCCCCATAGAGGAACTTGTTGACGAAGAGGAAGTCCCCGATCTGCAGCGTGTTCTGCATGCTCCCCGAGGGGATGCGGAACGCCTCGATGATGAAGGTACGCATGAAGAGCCACACCACCAGCGCGATGGAGATGGACTTGGCCCATTCATAGAGCCAGCGCCAGAGGGGGGTCTTCGTCGCCGTGGTCACGCGCTAATTCTTCCAGTCCGCGATGAAGAGGTCGGTCTCGCCGGTGGTGCGGCCGTGCCGGTTGGAGGCGAAGACCAGTTTCTTCCCATCGGGTGAGAACATCGGGAAGCCGTCGAACTCCGACGAGGTGGTGACCTTCACCAGCCCGCTGCCATCGAGGTTGATGAGGAAGAGGTCGAAATTGCCGGCGCGCGGATTCTCGTAGTTCGACGAGAAGATGATCCGCTTGCCATCGGGGTGGAAGAACGGCGCGAAGTTGGCCCCGCCGAGATTGGTGATCTGATGGGCATTGGAACCGTCGGCGTCGGCCACCCACAACTCGAGCTTGCTCGGCCGCACCATCCGCTCACCGAGGAGCTTGCGATAGTCGGCCGAGTCGGCGGCCGTCACCGGGTACTGGGCGCGCCAGACGATCTTTGATCCGTCCGGGGAGAAGAAGGCTCCGCCATCGTAGCCCACGCGGTGGGTGATGCGCTTCACGTGGGAGCCATCGAGGTTCATGGTGTACAGCTCGATGTCGCCGTCCTTGGTGGACGTGAAGATCAGGTGCTTGCCATCGGGCGACACCGTGGTCTCGGCGTTGTAGGCACCGTTGTCGGTCAACTGGTGGATGTCGGTGCCGTCGAGCTTCGAGTTGTAGATCTCGAAGTGTCCCAACGGCCAGATATAGCCAAGCGATTTGTCGAGCGGCGCCGGGCACTTGGGATCATGCGCCTGGGTGGAGGAGTAGAGCACTCGCGTGTTGTGCTGGTAGAAGTAGCCGCAGGTGGTCCGGCCGAGGCCGTTCGAGACACGATGCAGGTCAGAGCCGTCGATGTTCATGACGTACTCCTGATCACAGCCGGTGTCGACCGCGAACTGCTGCTGGAAGATCAGCTTCTTGCCGTCGCTCGAGAAATACGACTCGGCATTGTTGCCGCCAAAGGTGAGTTGACGAATATTGGCAAGATGGGTCTCGCCGATCTCGGGCGCCCAGATCACCGGCGATGCCTTGCCGGCGGCGGCCGGCGTGGCGGACCCGGACGAATTGCTCCCTGGCTGGGCACAGCCCACCAGCGCGGCAGCAGCAAGCAGCTTCACGACGGTACGAATCACACACCTCACCCCGTTGAAGTTCATCTTATCCTCGAGCCACGTCGAGCACCGCCTTGGCATGCCCTCGTGCCCGCACCTTTTCAAACACCTCGCGGATCACCCCGGACCTGTCGATCACGAAGGTCGTGCGCCTGACACCGAGGAAGGTATGCCCGAACAATTTCTTCGGCGCCCAGACCCCGTATGCACTCGCGATCACATGATCCTCATCCGCCAGCAGCCGAAAGGGAAGCTGGTACTTCTGGCGAAACTTCTCGTGCGATGCGACCGAGTCCGTCGAGACGCCGAACACCGCCACGTCATCGCCTGCAAACTCCGGCCAGGCATCGCGAAACTCACAGGCCTCGACCGTGCAGCTCGGCGTGTTGTCCTTCGGGTAGAAATACAGCACCACGATCGTTCCCCGAAGGGACGCGAGCGACACCAGCGCCCCGTCATCGGCACGAGCCGTGAAATCTGGCGCCATCATCCCCGCAGAGAGGATCCGTATCTCTTCGGATATCACGGTACCTTCGTCGTGGTCAGCTTCGGCATCGTCATGACGCGGCGGACTGGCGCGTTGGCGCCCTGCGCGAGGCCGGCGTCGAAGAAGTTCCAGGTGGCGTAGCCATCCTCTGACGCCGGCTCGAGCAGGAAGGCGGCGAGGCTGCCAAATCGCTGGTCGGTGGAGACCACGAAGCTCCCGGCCGCGATGGTGTCGGTCGCAGCCGCGCGCCATGAGCCGTCGAGGATGGGCGAACAATGCCCCTCGAAGCGACGGGTGGGACGCACGATGGAATCGACCGGGAAGTGGGCCACCGGCCCGACCCAGCGTGCGGTGGTCTTGAGTACCGTGATCCCCTGACGCCGAAGCCGCTCGACCACCGGCGTGTAGGACGCCGGGAAGAGATAGGCCGCAGGCCGCGCCTCCTGGCGCACCGCATCGAAGCGATCGAACACCTGCATGTAGACCGGATTCGACGCTCCGGTCAACTCGGTCTGGCTGCGCGCCGCCCCAGCACCACCGCCCCCAAAGCCGCGTCCTCCGGCAGCGCCAGCACCACGCCCTGCCCCGCGACCACCGGCGCCACTCGCTGCGGATATGCTGCAGAGTCCGATGGTGTCCTGAATCACCGGCGCCCGCACGAAGGACGCCGTGGTGTCGCGCGGCGCGGCCGGCAGGGTCCGCGTCACCGCCACCAGCACCGTGTCCATGCGCGGCTTCGACGCGGCCAGCAGGTTGCCGCGCACGACGATCGAGTCGGGACGGGCGTTGGCGGTGAGCACCTCGTGGCGCCGCATGTCGCGCTTGTGCTCGTTCAAGTAGCGCATCGACTCCAGCACGAAGGCATAGGTCGCATCGATCCGCCGCGGAAAGGAGTCATGACTCATCGCCTCGCTCAGGATCGAGAGTCGGGTCATTCCCGCCAAGTTGCTGCCATACCGTGGCGTCGACTCGTAGGTGTCCCAGCGCGTCGGCGTGGCACCTCCGGAAAAGTTGCCGTACGGGTAGGTCTCGAAATGGTCACGCGAGCGCATCCGGGCACGCACCGACTCGAGCACGGTGTCCTGCACCCAGGAATTCGTCGCGGTGCGATTGGCGTTGAGTCCCGGCGACCAGGTGAGTGCGTAGCCGTGGAAGCTGCCGTCGGTGGTGTGCAGGTCCATGAAGAGATCCGGATCCCATGAACGAATCAGGTCGAAGGCACCCCGCGTCTCCGGGGCTTCTTGCTTCACGTAATCGCGGTTGAGGTCATAACCTTGGCCATTCGGCCTGAGGCCAACGACCGCCGGGCCGAGCTGCTCGCCGCGATTGCGCCATTCGGGGCCCCACGAATCATTGCCGTCCGTGTTGTACATCGGCACGAAGAGCACGATCATGCTGTCGAGCATTGGCTTGAGCTTGCCGAGCGTCAGGTCGCGCATCAGCATCTGCACTGCTTCCTTCCCTTCCACCTCTCCGGCGTGGATGTTCGCCTGGATGTAGTAGATCGGCTTGCCGGTCGCCTTCGCCGCCGCTGGCGTCGTCACCATCGGTCGGGCGAGAATCACGTAGGGAATCCGCTTTCCCTGGGGCGAGGTCCCCAAGGTGCCCACCTTCATCAGGGCGCCCCGATGGCTCAACGAGTCGATGAACGCGAGTACGTCGGCGTGGCTTGACGTCAGGGCACCGTGCGTGCGCTCCGCGGTGGTCTGCTGGGCGCCCAGCGGGGCAGCGAGAACTCCGAGCGCGCCAAGCGCGCTGGCGAGAAAGCGGCAACGAGAAACCATCAGTGCTCCAGCGGAGGAAGAGAGACACGGAACCGGCGGTGCACATCGAGCGCGGCACCACCATCGTAGACGAACGTCACCTCGGGAATCACCGCTGCGTTCACCGGACGCACTAGCGTGAGCGGCGGCAAAGTCCCCCTGCCCGACAGCCCCGACACCCTCGCGAACGCCGGAAGATCATGCAGGTATCGCGTCAGCCGGTCGCGGACCCGTTGCGAATTTCCCGCGTGCTTGGCCGCAGCCCGGACTAAACGATAGCCGAGTGCGTGCGGATCGTCGCTGGTCCGCCCCTGAATCGACAGCCGCCGAGCCTGGGAAATGGCGAGGATCACCGGCGCCTGCGCCCGACACGGGGCCAGGATCAGGTCCGTCGCCCACTCCGCCGCGCCCTCAGCCAGCCAGGGGTCCTCCTCGAGCAGGCGAACCTCGTCGGCATTCTCACGGACACCGGGGGCAGTCCCTTCCATTCGGCGTTCTGTCAGGATGAGATGCTGCCACTCGTGCGTCAGCGTGGCGACGGCCAGCACCGGGGCGATGCCCGGCTCGATCAGGATGCGACTCCCCGATTCCATCAGGCTCCCGCCGTGGGTGCGTGCCTCGACGGCGGGGGAGGTGAGGTAGCGCGAATGGCCGCTCACCACCACGCGAAAGGGCTCGCCCCAATCGAGAGTGCGCCAGGCAGCCATCACATCGGCGCGGCCATCGCCCCCCGGCGCGCGGCCATGCTGGTCGGCCTGGCGGAGCCAGTCGGCGGCAATGGCGTTGGCCGGCCGAATGAGTCGGCTGAGTAGGGGCTGGATGGAAGGCGCGGGCACAGCCTGCGGGCTGCCAAAATGTTCGACGTCTATTGAAGGCAGCCGCAGCGAGTCCTTCCCCCAGAAAGCCGCCACCAGCTGGACCGGCGACCGGTCGCCGGCCGGAGTGTGGATCCAGGCTTCGGTCATCAGCCAGTGGACCGCATTCAGCCACCACGCCGCCGCGATATCGTAGGCGCGCAACAGCAACAGGGCACTGGCCACGCCACGCGGATCGTCGACCTGCATCGAGTCGAGCCGAGGAGGCATGGTGGAGTCGCTCTTGTACCTGGACCAGAATCGCCAGGCGACTCCGAGCACGGCTGCGGAGTCGAGCGGTGGTGCGCTGCCGGGCGCGAGCTTCCAGATCGGTGTCATGGCGGCATCGAGACTGAAGTGCGGATCGCCACGAAGTGCCGTTTCCATCGCCATGTCGTGCAGCGTGACACGCCAGCCGCGGGCACCGCGGAAAAGCTGCTCGAAGCCAGTGCGTGCCGCGGGCGTGCTCGAGATCGCCACCAGCGTCCGCTTTGCCGATTCATAGACCGTGCGATCGAGGCCGAGCTGCATCTGTTCGGCCCGCGCCTGCAGTTGCTCGCCATGCCACCGGGCGAATCCTGCTGCCTTGGCGATGCTGTCGTACTCGGCGACCAGTCGCGTGGTGTCGGGCAGCGCGGCGCGCCACGCCCCGGGGATGACGACCTGGGCGCGGTCGCTTCCCGTCTCGAGTTGGCGCACGGTGAGGCGCGGCGGAATCGGCCAGCGATTGGCGCCGGCGGGGATGCGCGCGGCATTCCAGATCAAGCGCGGGCCATCGGCATCGACCACAGTGCCGCCCATTTGATCACCGAGGACCCGGCCCGTGAAGCGCCGATGGCTGGCGAGGAGATCGAACGAGACGGAGCTGTCGACGCGCACCAGATGGGCGAGGGGAAGGAAGACGCTGTCGTTGCTCTCGAGCAGCAGGCGTCCGGTGACCCCGGTGAACTGGAGTTCGCCGTGCTCGATAGTCGCCGGCCCACGGATCTCCAGCTCCCACCGTTCCGCCGCTGGCGTCGAGCGGGCCGGGGCGAGGGCGAGGAGGAGACCGAGGACGGCGCGTCGGATCATCGGTCGACGGTGCGGGCCGGACGGCGATCGACAATCGTGGCGTTCACCGGTGCGCCCTCAAAGAGACGATCCTGGCCACCAATCACCACGGCATCACCGACCTCGATGCCCTTGCGCACCTCGACGAATCCCGGCGTGCGGACGCCGAGCTCCACTTCGCGCCGGGTGGCCTTGCCACCGACCACCACCCACACCCACGCCGCGGTGGCGGTGGGCGAGATCGCCTCCTCGGGAATGATCACTGCCTCGGGGCGATGGGCCGTGGCGAGACGCGCCTCGATGAACATGCCGGGCTGCAGCGTGTGGGCACTGTTGGGCGTGATCGCCTTCACCGTGATCGTGCGCCCCGGCAGCGTAATCACCGGGTCCACGAAATCCACCGTCGCCACGAAGCGCTGAGTGTCGAGCGCGGCGACCTGGAATTCCACCTGCTGTCCCGACTTGAGCTCGGCGGCATACCGTTCCGGCACCGAGAAGGTCGCCCGCACCGGCGCCACCGTTTGCAGGGTGAGGAGCTGCGTGCTGGTCGTCACATAATCGCCGAGCGAAACCCGACGCTGTCCCACCACCCCGGCGAACGGCGCGCGCACCACGGTCCGGGCCAGCCGCAGTTCCAGCAGGTCGAGCGCGGCCTGGGAGCCGCGCGCCGCCGCCTCGGCCCGTTCGAGGTCAGCCGCCGCCGCCGCCTTCTGGGTCAGCAGCTGCTGCGTGCGATCCAGTGCCTGCTTCGTGAGGTCGCGGTCGGCTCGGGCGCGCTCGACCTGGGCCTTCAACTCCGCGTCATCGATCTTGATCAACGGCGCATCCTTCGCCACCATGGCGCCCTCGGGCACCAGCAGACTCACGATCCGCCCCTCGATGTCGGGACGGAGTTGGATCTGTTGGATCGCCTCAATCTGGCCGGTCGCGACGATGGCATCGACGACGGTGTCGGTCCACGCCGTGCTCACCTCCACCGCAGTGGGCGGTGCACCGCCGCCGGGCCCGCCCTTGGCAGCGGCTCCGCCTGCATCGGACTTGCCACCACACGCCGCGGCGAGGAACACCACGGCCACGCACCAGGGATTCGGACGAGCGGTCACGGATTGCTCCGATCAGGAACGGTGGAGAGACGATGGCCCAGGATGACTTCCAACGACGCGCGGGCCAACCGCACGCCGTAGCGCGACTGGACCACGTCGGCCTGGGCCTGGACCAGTTGCGATTGGGCGTCGAGCAGTTCGAGCACGGTGGCCGCACCGGCGCGATAGCGGGCGTCCTGCACGCGATAGATCTCGTTGGCGACCGCAACGCCGGTGAGCGCGCTGCTCAGGGCGCCGCGGGCCACCTCGTAGGCGGTGTAGGCGGCGGTGACATCGTGCCGCACCGACCGCTCGAGATCTTCCCGGGTGGCCGTCGCCAAGGTCCGATTGGAGCGCAGGACGGTGAGCGCCAGTTCCCGCTGGGCGCCGTCCCAGATCGGCAACGAAATCGTGAAGCCCACGGTGCGACGCGTCGTGAGACTGGGGAAGAATTTCGAGTCATACTTGCCAAGCGATGCCGTGAGTGCCACGGTCGGGAAGTAACTCCCCATCCGGGCGCGCAGCTGCTGTTCAGCCGCGCGCTCATTGGCGCGCGCCTGCAGCCAGATCGGCCCCTGCGTGGCCGCATACTGCACCGCCTCCTCGAGCGAGAGGGTGAGCGGCGGTGGCGGCAGGGTATCCAGCGGCGCAGCATCAATGCCATGATCGCTGCCGGTGCGGCGACCAAGCTCCAGCTGGTTGACCTGAAGATCGGCGGTGCGCCGCTGCACTTCGGTGCCGGCCCGCTCCACCTCGAGCAGCACCTGCAACGAATCGGATTGGACGGTGGCGCCACTCACCACACGCGCCCGGGCCGTCACCAGCTGCTCCTGCGCCCGCGCGAGCCGCTGCCGACCAACCTCGAGCAGCTCGCGGGCGCCGAGCACATCGTAGTAGGCGCGTTCCACCTGCGCCGCGATCATGAAACGGGCGCTGACTTCTCCGGCACGCGCCGCCTCGAGTGCGGCCGCGCTCCGCTTGGCCTCGGCAATGTTGCGGCCGCCGTTGAAGAGCTCGTAGCGCGCGTCAAGTGACGCCGTCGCGCTGGCCGAGGCCGGCTGGCCGGTGCCGAGGTTGAACTGCTGGGTCGACAGCTTGGTGAAGCTGGTGCTGGCGTTCACCGTGGGAAGGAGAAAGGCGAGTCGCGCCGTCTTCCGGGCCGCTTCGGCATTGTTGACCTGCGTCAGCGCCTGCACGTAGGCGGGATCGAGATGCACGGCCCGATCAAGGGCCTCCGCCAGCGTCACCACCGGGAGTGTGTCGGCGCGAGCGCCCAGCATCGAGAGCAGCAAGGCGAAGGCGGGAGAGATCACGGTGCCTCCCCCGTGGCCAGCACCACATCGGGTGCGGGCGCTCGACGTCGCGCGGCGAGCCGCTCCAGCAGCACCCACATCACTGGCACGACGAAGAGGGTGAGCAGCGTCGAGAAAAAGATGCCGCCCACGATCGCGTAGCCAAGCGGGCGACGCGACGTCGATCCGGCACCGAGTCCGAGGGCGACCGGCATCGCGCCCATGATCGTCGCCACCGAGGTCATCAGGATCGGGCGGAGCCGGATGCGGCCGGCCTCGAGCATTGACTCCAGCAGGTCACGGCCGCCCGCCTTCAGCTTGTTGGCGGAATCCACCAGCAGGATGGAATTCTTGGTCACCAGTCCGACCAGCAGGATCATGCCGATCTGCGAGTAGAGATTGATGGTGGCGCCGGCGAGTTTCAGCGTGAAGATGGCGCCAATCACCGCCAGCGGCACCGCCATCAGCACGGTGAAAGGGTGCAGCACCGACTCGAACTGCGAGGCCAGCACCATGAACACCACGATCAGAGCGAGGCCGAACGCCAGCAGCAGTTCATTGCCGCTCTCGGAGAGCTCCCGCGACTCGCCACCCAGCGCGATGGTGGTGCCGGCCGGGAGCTCAGTCCGCACCAGGCCGCGGAGCGTGTCGATCGCTTCACCGAGGGTGTATCCCGGAGCGATGGCGGCGGAGAGGGTGAAGGCGCGCACCCGATCAAAGTGCGAAATCGCGCGCGGGCCGGTGGTCTCCTGGATCCGGGCCACGGCGTCGAGTCGGACCAGGTTGTTGCCGCGGCCGCGCACGAAGAGCGAGGTCATGTCCTGCGGCGTCTCGCGACGGCTCCGGTCGAGCTGCAGCAGCACATCGTAGAGTTTGTCGTCGCGGGTGAAGGTCCCCGTTCGCGATCCGCCGAGCATCGTCTGCAACGTGGCCGCCACGTCGGCCACCGGCACGCCAAGATCCTCGGCCCGGTTGCGGTCGAAGCTGACGGTGAGTTCTGGCTTGTTCACCTTGAGATCGGTGTCGACGTTCAGCAGCCCTTGGATCTTGCGCGCGGCCGCGAGCATCCGGCTGTTGCCCGCCAGCAGCGAATCGTAGTCCGGATTGCGGACGATGAACTGCACCGGCGAGCCGTTGCCGCCGATCGCCGGTGGCGAGGCCGCGAATGCCATGACGCCGGAAATGGCACCCAGCTTCGGCCGCAGCACCGCGAGGACGGCGTCGACGTTGCGACTGCGGTCTTCCCATGGCTTCAGCAGCCCCACCACGAATCCCCCGTTGGTCGAGGCGCCCCGGCCGATGATCGAAAAGATGTGGGCCACCTCGGGGATGGACTGGAACGCAGCCTCGACTTCCTTCTGATAGCCGTCGGTGTAGGCCAGCGTGGATCCCTCGGGGGCCAGCACCTGCGTGAAGATCACACCACGATCATCGCTGGGAATGAATTCCCGCTTGAGCGTCCCGAAGATATATCCGGCCGCCACCAGCAGCCCGAAGGCGAAGCCGAGCACCACGAGAGGATGCACCAGCGCCTTGGCGAGCACCGTCCGGTAGCCGCGCGCGAGGCCGTCGAAACCGCGTTCGAGCGCCCG
Source organism: Gemmatimonadales bacterium (assembly GCA_038205305.1). Lineage (GTDB taxonomy): Bacteria > Gemmatimonadota > Gemmatimonadetes > Gemmatimonadales > GWC2-71-9 > Palsa-1233. The sequence goes on along the minus strand of JBBRBZ010000032.1, from coordinate 1,977 downwards.
GTAGAGCACGCCGTGACTCGGCGGCACCCGGAGCATCCTGGCACAGAGCATTGGCGTCAGCGTCAGCGCCACGAAGCCGGAAATGAACACTGATCCGGCCACCGCGATGCCGAACTCGTTGAACAAACGGCCGGTGTTCCCCTGCAGGAACGCCAGCGGCACGAACACCGCCATCAGCGAGGCGGTCGTGGCGATGACGGCGAAGCCGATCTCGCTGGTGCCGCGACGCGCGGCCGTCATCGGGTCCTCGCCCAGTTCCTCTTGGTGTCGATAGGCGTTCTCGAGCACGATGATCGCATCGTCCACCACGATGCCGATGGCAATGGTGAGTGCGAGCAGCGTGAAGTTGTTGATCGAGTAGCCCATGAAGTACATCACCGCGAACGCCGACACGATCGACGTCGGGATGGCGAACGCCGGGATGATGGTGGCGCGCAGGTTTCGCAGGAAGACGAAGATGATCACGATCACCAGCAGCGCCGCTTCCACCAGCGTCCGCTCGGCGTCAGCGATCGAGCGCTTCACGAAGATCGACTGGTCGAACGCCACCGTGAGCCGCACGCCGGCCGGAAGCTGCGCCTGGATATCGGGCAGCGCGGCCCGGATCGCGTCCGAGACATCAAGCAGGTTGGCCTTCGACTGCCGCACCACGCCGATTCCCATCGACGGCGTGCCATCGAATCGGGTCACCGAGCGATCATCGGCCGGTCCGAGCTCGACACGCGCCACGTCGCGGAGCTTGACCAGAACCCCATTGCTGTTGGAGACGACGAGGTCGGAGAATTCCGCGGGCGTCCGCAATTCCCCGAGGGAGCGCACGGTGAACTCGCGCTGGGTGGACTCGATGCGTCCGGCGGGTACCTCGACGTTCCGGGAACGGATCGCCGAGGCGACATCCTGCACCGTGAGTCCACGAGCGGAGAGACCGTCGGGATCGAGCCAGACGCGCATGGCATAGCGGCGCTCGCCAAGGACCGAGGCGGTGCCCACCCCCGGCACGGTCTGGAGGCGCTGCTTCACCACGCGATCGGCGAGGTCGCTGAGCTGGAGCAGATCCATCGACGGCGAGGAGAGCGACAGGTAGAGGAACGGCTGCGCGTCGGCCTCCTGCTTGGCGATCACCGGCTCATCGACGTCCACCGGCAGGCGGCCGCGCACCCGGTTCACCTTGTCCCGCACATCCTGCGCGGCCGACTCGATGTCCCGCCCCAAGTTGAACTCGAGCACGATGTTGCTCGACTGCTCGGCACTCGACGAGGTGATGGTCCGGAGCCCCTGCAGTGTGCTCAGTTCTTCCTCGAGAACGTCCGACACTGAGGATTCCATCACCCGAGGGTTCGCGCCACGCAGCGTGGTGCTCACGGAGATGATCGGTGGATCGACGTCGGGGAGTTCGCGCACCGTCAGCCGTTGGTAGCCGAGCGCGCCGAAGAGCACCAAGGCGAGCGAGATCATCGAGGTGAAGACCGGCCGGCTGATTGAAACGTCGGAGATGCGCATCTGGTGTCCTATCTTGCGGCAAGAAGAAGCTGGTCCAACCCGTCGTGCCACCACGGCCCGGCCCCAATCCGACCCGGGAGCACGTCATGGGTGTCAAGTTGTCCCCCCAGCAGCAGGTCCGCTCCGCCTGGCTCGCGACCATGCCGCCCAAGCTGGCGCGAATCCGCAAGAGCGTCGAGTTGATGGCATCCAATCATCTCGACGACCACGCCGTGCGCTCGCTGCTCAAGCTGCTCGGCGAGCTCAAGGCCCAGGCCGGAGGCATCGGCGTGACCTCGCTGGCGGAGACCTTCGGCTACATGGAGTCGCTGCTCCGGCGCGGCGGCGGGCAGCAGATGAAGGTCCGGGGACTCGGCGAACTGCTGGGAAGCGCCTCCATCAACTACGAGGGGGCGGTGCGTGAAGCCACCACCCCCGAGGGTCCGGTTGAGGACGAGACCGACGAACCGGTCACTCCTTGAAGAACTTGTCCAGGAT
>JBBRBZ010000031.1:0-25867 GCA_038205305.1 Gemmatimonadales bacterium | reverse complement strand
TCCGTTCTCCGTTCTCCGTTCTCCGTTCTCCGTTCTCCGTTCTCCGTTCTCCGTTCTCCGTTCTCCGTTCTCCGTTCTCCGTTCTCCGTTCTCCGTTCTCCGTTCTCCGTTCTCCGTTCTCTATCCCACCGTCAGCCCCGCCAGGTAATCCTCCAGCGCCTTCCGCTGGCTGTCGCGCTTGGTGACCAGATCGTCCTGCTCCTTCTGCAGTCGCTCGATGCTCGACTCCTGCTCGTTGAGCTTGGTCAGTAGCCGGTCGTAGTACTGTGACTTCGGCTCCACCGTCTTCATGTTCTCGCGAATCCGTTCCTGCTCGCCGGTAATCGACGAGATCTGCGCGGTGCGGCTGGCGATCTGCGCCTCCAGATCTGACATCGCTTGCTTCATGCTGATCGCCTTGGTGAGCGCATCACGCACGTCGCGCGGGATCTCGCCAGTTCGGCTGTAGGTGAGCAGATCGTCGAGCGTCGCTGGGAGGAGCATGACCCCTTGCTCGCGGACACTCTCCTCCTTCACCGCGAGGGAGGTCGCCTTCCCTGCTCCGACCGTCACCTGAAAGCGATAGAGTGTGGGCGTGGTTTCGGTCGGCTTGGTGGGCTCGGCGAGCGTGAAGCCGAGATGGATCGGATGCTCGATCAGCACCACCTTCTCGCGAGTGCCCTTGTTGTCGATCTGGTACTCGCGGGTCGAGATGTATTTCCGCTCGACTTGCATCACGCCCTTCACGATCTTCGCCGTGGTGATCGCGGCGTCGACCTTGTTCTTGGTGTTGTCTACCAGCACGTCCAGATCGACCCCGAAACTCAGCAGCCGTTCATGGCCCGGCGGGACGTTGTCGATCTCGGCGTCGCCAGCATAGCTGTTCTTGTCGAATACGGTGATTGGTCCCTGCTGCAGGTGCTTGCCGCTGGTGTTGTGCAGCCGCACGCCGGTAAGCGGGTTTCGCGGCAGGACCTCGGCGTTGTAGATCGACAGCCGCTCGATCCCCACCGTGTCGGTGATGATTGGCAGCATCGCCGACTTTTGGCGCGCAAGGGTGACGTTCGAGATGGCGTACTGGAAGAGCTCGCCCAGACGTGACGCCGCCGCGATGCTCCGCACGGTGGAGTTGGCACCGGTGGTGATCGAGGCGTCTTCAAAGGCATTGGTGGCGATGGTCTGCTTCGAGGTGACCTGGTCTCGCGGACTGAGTGAGGGACTCATCGACATCACCCCACCCTGAACGTTGCCGCCACGCCCCCCACCCGAACCGACAGGGGTGCCGTTCAGGTAGGTCGCCTGCTCGTCATACCGCTGCGGTGTGAGCCCCGCGAACAGTTCCGGCACCACCGTCGGCCGCTGCAAGTAGAGCGGCCGGTAGAGATCCATGATGAAGGAGATCGGCCGCCCGCTCACCAGCGAGAGCGAGACATTGTTCCAGTCACTCTCGGTCTGGTTCTCGACAATCGCCCAGCCCTGCAGCCGCGCCGTCTTATCGTCGAGCAGCAGCCGGTAGGAGGTCTTCCAGATCGGCGTCTCGACCACGTAGCCCATCCGCACCCGGCGATCACCGCTGCCCGTGAAGTTGATCGTCACCGGCTTCTTGTCTTGGTCGCGCGACTGGCTCAGCGCCACCAGCGCCTTGGTGAGTTCCTCTTGCAGCATGGGATCATCGAGCGTGAGTGAGGAGATCGACTGCAGGTCCACCGAGCGGATGGTGGCGCCGGTGAGCAGGTTGAGCGTCGGCATCTGGATCGCCTCGCCCTTCTCAGTCGGACGCAGCCGCGACTCGACGCCGAGCACCGTGCCGCTCAGTCGCTCACCCGAAACCTGCAGCGAGACCTTGGCGCCGCGCAGTTGGTTCAGCAGCGAGGCCATGCCCGGGTTGGTGGTGATGTCGACCTGAAAACTCCGCAGCGTCTTCGAGATCGGATCCTGCGACGGATAGGTGATTGTCGTCACCCGACCGCCATCCTGATCCTGCAGCGTGAGCGACTTCAGCACGTCATTGATCTGCGCCGTCTTGAAGCGCAACTCGGTTGAGGCGTCGCCATGCACCGTGCCGGCATGTTCGAAATAGCCAACACCGGAGGAGAAGAGCACCACCGATCTCACGGGGAGACTCGTGGTTGGTCCCTGGGCAGTCGTGGCCTGAGCTGAGAGCAGCTGGGCCGGGAGCGCGAGGAACAGCAGGGTACGGACAACGACAGGGGACATGGCGGCACCTCGGGTGGGTGGGACGGAATCAGTTGGAATTCGGAGCGCCATCGGAACGATAGCGTATTCTCCATGACGTCGGAGCCGGAAGAGGACACACGAGGAGCGAGGGGCGAGAAGCGAGGAGCGAGGGGGGGGTTAGCTTCCGACGGGGAGGGCTCCTCTCCCGTGGAGAGTTTCATGTCCCTGGCATACCGCCTGCTCGCCGCTCGAATCAACATGGCCGCCTCCCTCCTGGCCGCCCCGCTCACGGCACAGCAGGCGATGCTCACCGGCCCCCTCGGCATCTCCCACAGCCGCCTCGGCTCGGGCACTTCCTGGCTCCCCGAAGCCTCCCCAATGCGCGCCTACCACTGGTCCACCAAGCAATGGAGCCTGATGCTCCATGGCGACATCGATCTCCTCTACGACACTCAGGGTGGGCCGCGCGGCGATACGCGAGTGGTCAGCACCAGCTGGCTGATGCTCATGGCGATGCACCCCGTGGGCAATTCCCTGCTCCACCTCCACGCCATGGCCAGCGCTGAGCCGTTCACCGTCGGCGGCGAGGGCTACCCGCTCCTGCTGCAGACGGGCGAGAGCAACAACGGTGCGCCGCTCAAGGACCATCAGCATCCGCACGATCTCTTCATGGAACTCGCCGCGATGTACGAGGCACCGCTGTCGCATCGGGTCGCGCTCTCACTCTACGCCGCCCCGGTGGGTGAACCGGCGATGGGGCCGGTCGCCTTCATGCACCGCGCCTCGGCCCAGAACATGCCGGTCGCCCCCATCGGTCATCATTGGCAGGACGCCACGCACATCACCTTCGGTGTACTCACTGCCGGTGTCTACAGCCATGCGGTCAAGCTGGAAGGGTCGTTCTTCAACGGTCGCGAGCCGGATGAGCATCGCACTGACTTCGACTTCCACCGCTTCGATTCCTGGTCCGCACGCCTCAGCTGGAATCCCTCCCCGTCGTGGAGCACCAGCACCAGCTACGGCTACCTCAAGAGTCCCGAAGCCACCGAACCGGATCGCTGGCAGGAACGGATCAGCGCCTCGGCCCAGCATACCACGTCACTCGGTGCCACCGGCGAAGCCGCGCTCGGCCTGATTTTCGGTGCCAATCACGATCGGGGACAGTCGGGCTTCGCGCCGAGTCTCGCGCTGGAGGCCAATCTCGAGCTCAATGACCGGCACACCGTGTTCGGGCGAGCTGAGATGGTCGAGAAGAACGCCGAGGAATTGGTGCTTGAGAATGTCCCGGCCGGTCGGAGGTATGGCGTCGGCGCGCTCACTGCGGGCTATATCCGCGAGCTCGTCCAGGACAGGCGGACGACCCTCGGCCTCGGCATCACCGGCACGGTGAATCTCGTCCCGGAGAGTCTCCGTTCGACCTACGGCAGCCGCACGCCGCTGGGGTTGGTGCTGTACTTGCGCCTCCGCCCGGCCGTGATGCGCGGGCACGGAGACATGGCCGGGATGGTGATGTAGGCCGCCGCACCCCTCCGTTCTCCGTTCTCCGTTCTCTGTTCTCCGTTCTCCGTTCTCCGTTCTCCGTTCTCCGTCCTCCGAGTAGCTTCCGCGCATGACTCTGGCGCTCACCTCGTCCACGCTGGCCATCCGACTCGGCGTCGCGGCACTGATCGGTCTCGCGGTCGGCACCGAACGGGAATGGTCTGGTCCGGCGTCGGGCCCGACCCGTCGCTTCGCGGGCTTGAGGACCTTCCTGCTCTTCGGAATGATCGGCGGCATCGCCGGCATGTTGCTCGCCCTCGAGCAGCCGCTCGCTGGCAGCATCCTGCTCGCCACCGCCATGGGGTTCAACGTCGTCGCCTACGGCGCCGCCGTCCGCCGCCCCGAGCAACCACTCAGCGGCACCACCGAAGCGGCCGCCCTCGTGGTCGTTGGGCTGGGCGGACTTGCTGGCCTCGGCTTCCTGATGGTCGCCGCGGGTGCGGGAGCGGTCGTGGTCTTTGCGCTCGGTGAAAAGGACCGGCTGCACTGGCTGGTCAGCCGCATCGGGCGGGTCGAGATGCATGCGGCGCTGCAGTTCCTGGTGCTCGCGTGCGTGGTGCTGCCGCTCCTCCCCACCGGTCCCTACGAGGCCCTCTGGGGATTCCGGCCGCGGACACTCTGGATCATCGTGTTGATGCTCTCCGGCATCAACTTCGCCGGCTACGTTGCGCAGCGTGCCGTCGGTCCCGGTCGCGGCTACGGCGTCACCGGCGCACTTGCCGGGTTGCTCTCGTCCACGCTGGTCACGCTGCAATTCTCCCGCATCAGTCGACAGGAACCTCAGCACGCGCGCGGACTCGCCCTCGGCGTGATGGCCGCCTGCACCGTGCTGCCGCTGCGTGTGATGGTGGTGAGCGCCGCCCTCAATCCGGCCACCGCCTTGCAAGTGGCCTTCATGGCAGTCCCCGTGTTGATCGTTGGAGCACTCTTCTCGGTCTACCTCTACCGTGATTCCGCGTCGGTGGAGCAACCTGCCGAACAGCCGAAGAATCCGCTGCGTCTCTTCTCGGCGCTGCAGATGGCAGTGGTCTTCCAGCTCAGCTTCCTCGCCATTGGCTTCGCACGCACGCACTGGGGCAATTCGGGAGTGGTGGGTTCCGCCGCGGTGCTCGGCCTGGCCGATCTCGATGCGCTCACCGTGTCGATGGCACGCATGGCACAGGATTCCGGAGGAGCGGTCATCGCCGCGAAAGCGATCGCCATCGGCCTGCTGGCCAACACCATGGTCAAGCTCGGCATCAGTCTGATCGTCGGGAAGGGCGCCTTCCGGCGCTACGCCGCTTCGGGAATGACCGCCACGGCGATGGTGTTGGTCGCAGCACTGTGGTGGCGCTGGTAAGCGGAGAGGACCTCGCAGACCAACTGTCTCACCCCACCGATGTCATCATGGGCGGAACAAAGCGCCTCGACTGCAGCTGATAGGCATGGGCGAGTGCGAGCAGGCGCGCATCGCTCCCCGGCAACCCCACGAACGAGAGATTTCCCACCGGCATGCCGTCGGCACCGAGGCCACTCGGCACCGACACTTCCGGCAGCCCGAGCCAATTGCCGTAGCCCAGCGTGGTGCGCACGTCGGGCCACGGGTCCACCGCACGCGGCGCCGGGAAGGGCATCGTCGGATAGATCATTGCATCGAGTCGCTGCGCGCGAAATGTCTCCGCCAATTGGGCCGTTACTTCCGCGCGTGACCTGGCGAACGAGCGCCCGGCCGGATCGTGCTCATACGGCTGCACCATCATCGCCGCCATCGCCGCCCACGTTTCCGGCAGCACATCGTAGAAGGCGCGATACGAAGCGAGCCCCTGCTCCACCTTGCGCCGCGCATCGCCGCCCTGTCGCTCGAAATAGCGCAGCAGCGCGTTGGCGGTGGCTGCGGGCGAGTTGGCATCGGGCTTCACATCGCCGCGCGCCGTGGCGGCATCGGTGAAGAGGCGGTGGACTGTCGTCCGGGTCACGGTGGGTGCGCACGACTCGACCACGGCCCCGGCCGACTTGAGATCGGCGACGGCACGATCGAAGACGGCGATCGATTCGACACTCATCTGACTTCGTGGAACATGCACGTCCACCACGCCGAGTCGCGCATGCTCGAGTGCGTGACGGTCGAGCTGCGCCAGCGCGCCGCGGCGCCAGGCACCGGAGAGAGCGAGGGCATCGGTGCCATCGGGTCCGGCGATGGCGTCGAGCAACAGGGCGGCGTCGGCGACGTTGCGCGCCAGCGGTCCGTGGGTGTCGAGCCAGGGCCAGGTGGGAATCACTCCGCTGCGCGGCACCAGCCCGAATGTCGGCTTCATCCCTACCACGCCGCAGAACTGCGCCGGGATCCGGTTGGAGCCACCGTCATCGGTCCCCAGTGCCGCGAATACCACACCGCAGGCGACCGAGACCGCCGAGCCGGCGCTGGAGCCGCCGGGAGTCTTGGTGCCGGTGCGATCATACGGGTTCCGCACTTGGCCCGATAGCGAACTGGTGCCGTTGCCGTGATAGGCGAAATCATCGGCGACCGTCTTGCCGAGCACGATCGCGCCGGCGGCACGCATCCGGGCGATCTCGATCGCGTCGCGCGACACCGCTTCCGGAAAGAGTCGCGACCACTCGGCATTCGATGCCGTGGTGGGGAGACCGCGCATATCGTAGATCGCCTTGGCAAAGAGCGGCACGCCATCGAGCGGTCCGCGCAGGGCGCCGCTGCGCGCACGCACGTCGGAGGCGCGTGCTTCGGCGATCGCGGTATCGGAGAGGAGATCGGTCGAGTGGAGCTGGCGATTCCACGCGTAACTGCGTGCGATCGCCTCCGAGGTCACCTCGGCAGCCGTCCACTCGCCGCGCAGGCGCCCGGCCTGGTACTCTGCGATCGTCCCGCCGAGCGGATCAGCAGGAACATCGGGCCAGCGCAGCAGCGGGACCGCGAATGCCGCACTCAGCGCGCGCAGCGCGTCGCGGCGGGAGACGGTCAATGCTGCCCCGTCTCGATGTCGACCCAGAGCCGCGCCGCCCGTGCGCTCGGCAGCCATGCCGTGGGTACTGTTGGTGCGCGACCTTCACCGACCGGCGTGATGACGTGCGTCTCATAGCTGCCGAGCAGGCCGCTCCGCGCGGCGAAGTGGGCCAAGGCATCGAGCAGCGCTCGCCCGGAGCCGCGACTCACGTCGGCATACTCCTCGATGAAGCCTTGGTCGTGCGACTTGTCGTTATCACCGGGCGGGAGGGAGTCGTCGAGCAGCGTGCCGACCGTCGCCTGAGCGGAGGCAGCTGAGGCATGGACGCTGAGGGCCGCGAGGAGCAGCCCGGCGAGGGCGAACCGGATTCGTGGAGAAGTCATGCGGAAGAAGCTATCGTCGAATTCCGGTCCTGGCGAGCGGCGGCTCAAGTCGCAGGGTCCCTCACTATTCTGTGCCGACACTCGAGAGGGTACACTCAATCGCGGCAGGTTGCATATGCCGCCAGCGCGGGCGGGGCGCGAGAAGGTGGCGTTCCCTCGGGCTCCCCTGCAATCGCCGGATGTCGAGAACCGGCCGGCGGCTCCGACTTCTCCATGCAAGCGCCAATTCCGGCGCTTCGACCAGCCAGGAGTGACACCATGAAGTACATGTTGATGATGCACGCGCCGCGCGGAACCGGCGATTGGGCCGTCGCGAAGTGGAAGCCCGAGGAACTCCACGCCCACATCAATTTCATGAAGGAGCTCAACCGGAAGCTGAATGCCTCGGGCGAGTTGCTCAGCGCCGAGGGCCTGGCGGGACCGGGGGAGGCGGTGGTGATTCGGGCCGGCAAGGGCGGACTGCCGGCGGTGAGCGACGGCCCATTCCCCGAAGCGAAGGAGTTTCTCGCCGGCTACTGGATCGTGGAGGTTGACTCGACCGCCCGGGCCCATGAGATCGCCGCGACGGCCTCGGCCGCGCCCGGCCCCGGCGGCGTCCCGATGAGCATCCCGATCGAGGTGCGCCAGGTGATGAGCGCCCCGCCCACCGAGTGACCGAAGGGGAGGTCGGCTCGGCTGTCGGGCACCTGTTGCGCCAGCTTGCGCCGCAGGTGCTCGGCGCCGTGGCCCGTCGGCACGATGACTTCGCCACGGCGGAAGACGCTGTGCAGGAGGCCCTCATCGCCGCGGCGACGCAGTGGCCGCGCGACGGCACCCCGGACAATCCGCGCGGCTGGCTCTACCGTGTGGCACTCCGCCGTCTCACCGATCAAGTCCGCAGCGAACTGGCTCGCCGCCGCCGCGAGGAATCGGTTGCCACGCTGATGATGGCCGACGCCGTGTTCACCTCCACGCAGGAAGAAGAGTATCCCGCCGACGAAGATGACACGCTCACGCTGATCTTCATGTGCTGTCATCCGGCGCTATCGCCCTCCTCGGCAATCGCGCTCACCTTGCGTGCCGTCGGCGGCCTCACCACGGCCGAGATTGCCAGCGCCTTCCTGGTGCCGGAAGCGACGATGGCGCAGCGAATCTCACGCGCCAAGCGCAGCATCAGGGACTCGGGCGTCCCCTTCGCGATGCCGGACGAACCGGAACGGGACGGCCGACTCGACGCGGTGCGGCAGGTGCTCTACCTCATCTATACCGAGGGACACGCCAGCAGCCGCGGCGAGCAGCTGCAGCGGGTGGATCTCGCCGACGAGGCGATTCGACTCGCCCGCATGCTGCACGCGCTGCTCCCCGACGATCAGGAGTGTGAGGGACTCCTCGCGCTGCTCCTGCTCACCGATGCGCGCCGCGAGGCTCGCACCGGGCCGCACGGCGAACTGATCCCGCTCGACGAGCAGGACCGCAGTCGCTGGAATCGCGCGCGCATCACCGAGGGCGTCGCACTCATCTCCCACGCCCTCTCGCATGGCGTGGCCGGCAGCTATCAGGTACAGGCAGCGATCGCCGCCGTCCACGACGAGGGCGCGAGCACGGAGTCCACCGATTGGCGTCAGATCCTCGCCCTCTACGAGGTGCTGCGCCGCCTGAACGACAACCCGATGGTAGAACTCAGCCGGGCCATCGCCGCCGCTCAGGTGCATGGCGCCGAGCATGGCCTGACGCTGCTGGACGAACTCGCCGGCGACCCGCGCATCGCGGGGCACTACCGGCTCGATGCCGTGCGCGGGCACCTCCAGGAGCGACTCGGCGCGCGAGACTCCGCCATCCGCCACTACCTCGCCGCCGCCGAACGCACCGGCAGCGCGCCGGAACGAGACTATCTCCGGATGAAGGCGGCACGACTCGGCTGAGCAGGTTCCCCGGCGGTTATCATTGAAGCGTATCCCCACCCGCAACCGCCGGATGCCATGACCCACCCCGCCCCGCCGAAGCTGGCCAACCCATTGCCCAGTGAACCGTTCCGGATCCTGATGACCGACGAAATCGATCCGGAAGGGATCGCGGTGCTCGAGGCCGAGTCACGACTCCGGGTGGAGGTGACTCCGACGCTCCCCGCCGCGGAGTTGCTCGAACGCATTGGCGACTACGACGCGCTGGTCGGCCGCAGCGCCACCCGCATCACCCGGGAACTGCTCACCCGCGGACAACGGCTCAAGGTGGTGGGACGCGCCGGTGTCGGGATCGACAACATCGCCATGCCCGACGCCACTCGCCTCGGTGTCGCCGTCATCAACGCCCCCGCAGGCAACACCATTGCCGTGGCGGAGCTCTTCTTCGGCAGCATTCTGGGATTGTTGCGGCACATCCCGGCCGCCGTGCGTTCCATGCAGGACGGCCGCTGGGACCGCAGTCAGCTGCTCGGCACCGAGCTGAACAGCCGGACGCTCGGCATCGTCGGCCTGGGGCGGATTGGCAGCGAGGTGGCCCGCCGCGCCAAGGCGTTCGGCATGACCGTCATCGCACACGATCCCTACATTCCGGTCGAGCGCTTCCACGCCCTTCAGGTGACGCGGGCCAATTCGCTCGATGAACTGCTCGCCTTGGCCGACGTCGTGACGCTCCACGTTCCGCTGAGCGAAGAGACGCGCAATCTCATCGGTCGGCGAGAGCTCGCCCTGCTCCCCGACGGTGCTGTGGTCGCGAATCTCGCCCGCGGCGGCATTGTCGAGGACGAGGCGCTGCGGGAGGCGCTCGTCGCGGGCCGACTGCGCGGTGCCATCCTCGATGCCTATGCCGTCGAACCGCTGCCGGCCGACGCGCCACTCCGCACCATGACGAATGTTCTGCTCACGCCGCACATTGGTGCGTCGACGGCGGAGGCGCAGCGGAACGTTGCGGTCGATGTCTGCATTGCGGTGCGCGACCTGCTGCTCTCGGGGGAGCTCTCCCGCTCGATCAATCTTGCAGCGGCCGACAACCTGGCTTGGGGAGCGCTGCAGCCCGCCCTGCTACTGGCCCGGCGCGAAGCGGCCATCGCCAGGGCGCTGCTCGGCGATCGCGGCGTGCAGGTCGCCAGGCGGATCACCGTACGGGTGGGCTCGGAGCTCGCCGGCGCAGGAAGTACCCTGCTCTCCTCGGCCGCGATCGGCATCATGGAGAATGTCGTCGACATCGAGCGGCTGAACCTGATCAGTGCACGCACCCTCGCCGAGGCGCGCGGGATTCAGCTCGCGCTGGTGGAGCCGCGCGCGGATGATCACCCCTACACGGTCGCAGTCGATGTAAGTGGCGGGGCGGAGTCGATCACCGTGGCCGGCATTGCGCCGCTCGGCGAACCGCCTCGGCTGACACAGATTGGCGCCTTCAAGGTGAACGTGGCGCCGCGGCAGACGCTGGTCATTCTCACCAATCGCGACGTGCCCGGCGTCATCGGTCATGTCGGCACCCTGCTCGGCGCCAACCACGTCAACATCGCCGAATACCACCAGGCACGGATGACCGAAGGTGGTGACGCGCTCGCCGCGATCGCGGTGGACGGCGTGGTGGACGAGCGACTCCGTCGCGCCCTACTCGACCTGCCCGATGTCGTCTCCGCGACCGCCGTGGACTTCCGCCACTCGTGAGCACACCGCGCTTTGCCTCGGTCGTGCTGGATGTCGACTCCACGCTGTGCAGCATCGAGGGGATCGATTGGCTCGCCGAGCGGCGCGACCCAGTACTTGCCGCCGAGCTCAGGCAGCGGACCAACGCGGCGATGGCGGGCGAGATTCCGCTCGAGAGCATCTATGCCGACCGCCTCGAACGCATCCGTCCCAGCGCCACTGACATTGCCGCGCTCGCCGAGGCGTATCGTGCGGCGGTGGCGCCGGAAGCGGCCACCGTGATTTCCCGGCTGCGTGACGCCGGCGTGGCGGTGCAGCTCGTCAGCGGCGGAATTCGTCAGGCCATCGCTGCCACCGCCCGCGATCTCGACTTTGATGATGTCGAACTGCACGCGGTGGGTCTCTACTTCGACGGACATGGCGGCTACCGCGACTTTGACCGCGCCTCGCCGCTCGCAACGGCGCATGGCAAGTGCGACGTGGTGCGTGCGATCGGCCTCACCGGGCCCATCTTGGCGGTGGGTGATGGCAGCTCCGATGCGGAGTTGCGTGAGGTGGTGCAGGCGTTCGCGGCCTTCACCGGCTTCGTCCGGCGCGGACCGGTGGTGGCGCTAGCGACCCATGAATGCCACTCCTTCGACGACATTCTTGGTCTGGTGCTGCCATGAGGCATCCCGTCGGCCGCTTCTTCGTTCCTGGTCCCACCGAGGTCCGGCCCGAGATCCTGCAGGCAATGACCCGCCCGATGATCGCGCATCGCGGCAAACTATTCGAGCGCTTCTACGCCGGGTTGCAGGAGGGATTGCGCGAGCTCTTCTGCACGCACCGGACCGTCATCATCAGCACGTCGTCGGCGACGGGGATGATGGAGGCCGCGGTGCGCTGCGCCCCACCCGGGGCAATTCTCGCGCTCGTCAACGGTGCCTTCTCTCGCCGCTTCGCCGATATTTCCGTCGCCTGCGGCCGCGAGACCACCATGCTCGAGGTGCCGTTCGGTGCGGTGGTACCGCTGCCGATGATCGAGACGGCGCTCAACCTGCGCGCCTATGCCGCGGTGCTGGTGGTCCACTCGGAGACCTCGACCGGCACCCGCAGCGACGTACGCGCTGTCACCCACCTGGCCCATCGCCACGGTGCGCTCTGCCTTGTCGACAGTGTGTCCGGCGTCGGTGGCATGCCGCTCCGCTTCGATGAGTGGAACCTCGACTTCGTGCTCACCGGTTCGCAGAAGGCGCTCGCGCTCCCGCCCGGGCTCGCCTTCGCCGTCGCCTCCGACGGCTACCTCGCGCAGGCTGCCTCGAATCCGGCGCGCGGCCGCTATCTCGACATCGCCGAGCTGCAGAGCTTCGCGCTCAGGAACTCGACCCCCGCGACGCCGGCGCTCTCACTGATGTACGCGCTCGAGGCCCAGCTCATCGCGATTCGCCTCGACGGGATGGAGGCGCGTTGGGCGCGTCACGCGGAGATGGGCGAGCGGGTCGCCTGCTGGGTCGCCGGCTCCCGAGAGCGCACCGGCCACCCGCTGGGGATCCTCGCTGCCGAGGGGCATCGCTGTGAGACGGTCACCGCCGTCACGCTGCCCGAGTATCTCCATGGCACCGATGTCGTCGCCGCGGTCGCGGAGCTCGGGTACACCCTCGGCGAGGGATACGGTGCTCTCAAACAGACTACTTTCCGGATTGGACACATGGGCGACCATACCCTGGAGACACTCAATGGATTGCTGGAGAGCATCGACCGGGCGCTTGGCGCCGTCGCGGTCTCGACCGATGGGTAGCAGGGTGGCATTCTCACTTTTGGTGCTGCTCGCAGCGTGCGGCGGGATCAAGCTTCCCAGCACCGAGGCCGGGAGCCTGACCATTCGGCGCATTGTCTCGCCCGAACCGATCATCCCGAGCGGCAAGCCGGAGAACGCCTCCATGGCGGTCTACCTCGAGCTGGTCAACCGCGGCGACCTCCCCGACACCCTTGTGGGCGTCTCGTCGGCGATGGCCCGGAGTGGGATGCTGCACGGCTCGATGTCGGGCGGCGGCATGGCCGCCATGATGGCGCTGGTGGTGCCGCCGCACGATACGGTGCGACTCGCCCCCGGCGGCACCCACCTCATGTTCGAGGGGCTGAGCCGGGTGATCGAGGCGGGGGACAACCTGCCCATAGTGCTCCGCTTCGCCAATCAGGGCGAGGTTGCGGTGCTGTCGCGGGTGGTGAGCTATACCCAGTTCGACGCGCTCCGGGGGAAGGCAGACTCACATTGAAGGGCCGCTAGCGTTTAATTGCGGTGCATCGAGTCGGCCGCGACGACCCGGCAACCAGGAGCTGGAAGCAGATGGTGGGTTTCAGGGAACTGTTGGCACTTCTCCGGTGGGAACGCCGGGAAGCGGGCACACCACGACTCGCCGATGAGAGTCATTGGTACACCGAACACACTGCCCTCCTCATCAGTACCCTCAAATGGGCATCCCTCGGCGCCGGCACCGGCGTCTGCGTCGGACTCGGCACCCGCCTCTTCCTCTGGACCATCGGCGCCTCCACCACCGCCGTCAACAACTTCACTGGGTCGCTCTTCCCCTCGTATTGGCTGTTGCCGGCCGCCATTCCGCTCTGCGTCTGGTTGATCCGCACCTTCGCCCCCGACGCGCGCGGGCACGGCACCGAGGCCGTCATCGCGGCGGTGCATCAACGGTCGGGCCGGATCGACTGGGTGGTGGCACCGGTCAAGCTCGCCAGCACGGTGCTCACCCTCGCCGTTGGGGGATCGGTCGGCAAGGAAGGACCGGCCGCACAGATCGGCGCGGCCCTCACCTCGCTCTTCTCCGACCTGTTGCGCCTGCCAGACCAGGACAGGCGACGCCTGGTGATTTGTGGCATCAGCGCTGGCTTCGCCGCGGTCTTCGGGACACCGGTGTCGGGAGCGCTCTTCGGTGTCGAGGTGCTCTATCTCGGGCGGATGGACTACAGCGTGCTCTTTCCTGCGCTGGTGGCCGGAATTGTCGGCCACCTCGCCTGCGGCGTGCTGGCCCCGTTCCCGGGACTGCAGGAGACGATCGCCAGCACCGCCACCGTCAGGTACATCCTGATCTCCCTTGCGTCCGGCGCCATCTTTGGCTTGGTCGCGCTGCTGTTGATCGAGACGCTCCGCGGCCTCGAGCGCGGCCTGCGACGCTTCGAGCACTTCCCCTATCGCGTCGCCGCGCTGGGTGGCTGTGCCCTGGTCGTCGTCTACACCGTCGCCGGCACGCAGTACTCGGGTCTCGGCACCGACACCATCAATGGCGTCCTCAACGGCACCACGCACGTGATCGCGGCCGCCTTCCTGATCAAGATTCTCGCGACCGGGATTTCCCTCGAGACCGGGGGCAGCGGTGGCATTGTGACGCCGATCTTCTTCGTGGGTGCCGCGAGCGGTGCCGCCATCGCGCCGCTCTTCCACGTCGCCCCACCGCTACTCGCGGCCTTCGGCTTCGTCGCGGTGCTCGCCGCAGCAGCGAACACCCCGATCGCCGCGGCCGTCATGGCCATGGAGCTGCTGCCTCCGCAGGAAGGCGTGTATGCGGCGCTCGCGGCGGTGACGGCGTTCCTCATGGTCGGCCACCGCAGCGTGTACGCCAGCCAGAAGCTGGGTCTCTCCAAGTCGGGAGGCCTGGAAGTGGAACTGGGTGGCGATATCGGGGAGTTTGATGCGCTGACGGTGCGGGTACGCAAGGGGAGCCTGACCGAGCGACTCCAGAACCTCGGGCGCTAGCGCTCCAGCACCCGCAGCGAATCCATCGCCAGCCGCACACGCAGCAGGGCCTGCGAGCGGCTGAGAATGTCGCGGCGCACGCCGCTGCTGGTTCCGCTCGCGAAGGTCACCAGCACCGTCGGGGCGGGGGCCGCCGCCGCACCCTGCGCGAGCAGGTCTTGCCGCGGCGCATAGGTCGCATCCGTGATTTCCGGGAAGGCACTCACCAGTTCATGCGCTGCGGCTGACAGTCGCATCGGATCGTCCGGCCGCGGCGGATTGGCTGAGTCTCGTGCGGCGATGGCGGTCGAGACGGCGCGGAGGATGTCGCGCTGGACACCGCCCTGGAAGCGCTCGAGGTCGGCGGCGGAGATGTCGCTCTGGACGAGATCGAGCGAGACATTCTTCAAGCCGTATTCGGGCAGCTTGGCACGGATCGAATCGGCCTGCGCGGCCTCGATCGGATGACCGGCGATGTAGATCTTCACCACGTCACCGCGCGAATCGTGCTGATGTTCCCACGCCGACGCCGAGCGGCCGGGGGCCTGGATCTCGCGACGGACGAAGTCGGCGATATGGCGATCCTCGCGCACCCGACGCACGGTGTCGTAGAGGAAGTAGGCCGACGGGAGAATCGCGATGAACGCGACGATCGCCACCACCCGCCGCTCCCGACGTCGCGCCTCGGGCGTGAGTTGCACGTGTGGCGGGAAGTGCAGCATTCGCACGATCAGGAAGGTCGAGAGCCCGATGAAGATCGCGTTGAGGCCATAGAGATAGAACGCGCCGAAGAAGAAGGCCCAGTTGCCGGTCGCGAGGCCGAAGCCGGCGGTGCAGAGCGGCGGCATGAGGGCGGTGGCGATGGCGACGCCCGGGAGGGCGAGGCTCACCTGTTTCCGCGACCCAGCCACGATGCCGGCGACACCACCGAAGAAGGCCACGCCCACGTCGAGCAGGGTCGGGCGGGTACGCGAGACCAGCTCGGTCGTCGGCGTCGCGAGCGGCGAGATCAGGAAGTAGATCGCACTCACAGCGATGGTGAAGAGCGTGGCGAAGGCCAGCTCCCGCAGGGAGCGCTGCAGCAGGGCGCGGTCGGCCGTGCCGAAACCCAGCCCCACGCCGAGGATCGGACCCATGAGCGGCGAGATGAGCATGGCGCCGATGATCACCGCCGCCGAACTCACGTCGAGCCCGATGCTGGCCAGGATCGCCGAGCAGGCGAGCAGCCAGAGATTCTCCGGCGTGAGGATCGCCCCCTCGCTGACCCGTTGGATCGTCGCCGGAATGTCGGTACCGCCGTGCAGCGAGAGCCGCTGCCGGACGTACCGGATCGGATCGATCAGATGCTCCATGCTGCCGGGGTGCTGGGAATCCATGGCCCGAAATATACCGCGCCATCGGCGTCCCGCCGCCAATTGCCGCCCTCCTCCGGCCGTGGTAGGTTCCCGAACTGATCCTCCGCCACACCGCGGATCGCCTCCACCGCCGGACCGGTGCGTTCGGTTCCCCGGCCTGCCCGAACCCACTGGAGCGACTCGATGTCGGCCTTACCCCGACCGCACTTTCGAGAAATCATTGATCCGGCTGATCCCGCCGTGGGACAGGCCCATCGCCTGCTGACGCGCAGCTTCCACAAGGCCGAGCGGGTGCCGATCAAGGAGTGGCGCAATTCCCTCAGGGAGGGCAATGCCGACGTCTGGACCGACGTGCACTGGCATCTGGCCGTCGCGGAGCTCCGGGGCAGGGTCATCGGCGTGGTCACCGGCACCTACCTGGGCAACGTGAACACCGGTGTGATCGGCTATCTCGCCGTGGGAACCAACGCGCGCGGCTACGGCGTCGGGCCGGCCCTGCGGGGGCGGCTGCGTTCGCTGTTTCGGAAGGACGCGCGCAGGATTCGCGGGGAGACACTCGAGGCGGTGATCGGCGAGGTTCGTCCCGACAATCCCTGGCTGCCCACCCTCGTTCGTCGCGACGGTGTGATCGCACTCAACTTCGAATACCATCAACCCAGGCTGCATGTCGGCGAAGCACCGGTGCCGTTGGTGCTGTACTACGAATCGCTGGGACGGGTGCGCAAGCGGCTCCCGACCGAATTGCTGCGTCGTCTGCTCTACACCCTCTGGCGACGGATCTACCGCATCGCGCGGCCGATGTCCAACTCCACCTTCAAGGGGATGCTCGCCCAGTTGGAAGGGCGACGGAGCATCGGTCGCCTGACCGCGGCCGACCTGCCGGCGCTGACCCGGAAGGTCGTGCGATAGCCCGTACAGTGCTGGCAGTTGTCATGTTTCCACCCGGAGGTGCCGATGCAGGGCCAGTTCGATGTGATCCTCGATTCGCTCCACACTTCGTGGCTGCTGGTGGCGGAGTACTTCCCGCGACTGCTCGCCGCGATGCTGGTGCTCACCATCGGGTGGCTGCTGGCGCGCGCCGGGCGCTGGGTGGTGGAACGTCTCTTCCGGCTCATTCGGCTCGACACGGCGGCGGAGCGCACCGGGCTGGAAGACTTCCTGCTGCGCGGCGGCGTCCGCTTCACCGCCGTCACCCTCATTGGCCAGACGATGTACTGGGGCATCCTGCTCATCTTCACCATCGCCGCCTTCAACATCCTCGGCCTGACGGTCGGACCTGATGTGGTGGGCCAGATGGCCGACTATGTGCCGCATGTTGCCGCCGCGCTGGTGGTGCTGGTGGTGGGATCGCTCGGGGCGCGATTCATTCGCGGTGTGGCCGAGGCATACCTCAACAACATGGGCCTCAAGGCGACGGCGAACATCGGCATCCTCATTCACGTCGCGCTGCTCACCTTCGTGGGCATTCTGGCGCTGCAGCAGCTGGGGCTGAGCCTGGACCTGCTCTCGTCGGCGTTCCAGCTGGCGTTCGGTGGACTGTGCCTTGGTCTTGCCCTCGCCTTCGGTCTGGGCGGACGGGCGTGGGCCGAGTCGATACTCGAGCGGACGAGGAGCAAACGATGATCGTGGACTGCCACGTGCACCTGAACAACTACGATGTGCATGATGTCCCGACGCTCGGGCCGTGCATCGAGAAGCTTGAGCTTACCATGCGGCGCAATCGCATCGACATGGCCGTGGTGCTCACCTCCTACACCGTCACGCCGGGGCGACCCTCCACGCGCGATGTGCTCAACGCCATCCGCAACAAGCCCTACTTGCATGTGGTCGCCGGCCTGGACTACAGCAAGTTCGAGCCGTCTGATCTCGACGAGCTCACCGAGCATGTGCAGTCGGGCAAGGTCCGCGGGCTCAAGCTCTATCCCGGCTACCAGCCGTTCTATCCGAGCGACCCGAAGTGGACGCCGGCGTATGAGTTCGCGGCACAGCATCACATCCCGGTGATGATTCACACCGGGGACACGTATACACCGAAGGGAAAGCTCAAGTACGCGCATCCGCTGCACGTCGACGAGGCGGCGGTGGACTTTCCCGACGTGAACTTTGTCATCTGTCACCTCGGCAATCCGTGGATCCGCGACTGCATGGAGGTGGTCTACAAGAATGCCAACGTCTACACCGACATCTCCGGGCTGACACTGGGCGCCTTCGAGGATCGCTTCGAGGTCTTCATGCGGCGGCAGGTGCAGGAGATGCTGCTCTACGGTGTCGAGCCCGATGCCGTGCTGTTCGGGACCGACTGGCCGATCTCCTCGATGGAGTCCTATCTCGAGTTCATGGAGTCGCTGGCGATCCCGGAAAAGGACCGGGCCAAGATCATGGCGACCAATGCGCTCGAGCTCTACGGGCTGGACCCGCGCAACTCCCTCCTCCGCACCGGCGTGCGCAGCTGAGGCGGAGGGCCAGGCTGGCTGCCGAACCCACCAACCGGGCGTATCTTAAGTCATGACACCGGTGTCGACCCTCATTGCCCTCTTCTCGATCGCGACCGCCGTCGCGATCATCGTCCGGCAGATCCGCCTCCCCTACACGGTGGCGCTGGTGTTGGTGGGACTGGGGCTGGGCGCCACCCAGCTCGTCGCGCCACCGCACCTCACCAAGGAACTGCTCTTCGCGGTCTTCCTGCCCGGGCTGCTGTTCGAAGCCTCGTTCCATCTCGATGGCCATGAGGTTGCGCGGAACAAGCTCACCATCGTCACCCTCGCCGTGCCGGGCGTCATCATTGCGATTGTGCTCACCGGCATCGTGACCACACTGGGCTTCACCGGGCTTGATGTGGAGGGACAGTTCACCTGGCGGGCTGGGCTAGTGTTCGGTGCGGTCATTGCCGCCACCGACCCGATCGCGGTGACGGCCGTCTTCAAGGATCTCCGTGCTCCGCTGCGGCTGCGGACGCTGGTGGAGGGCGAGTCCCTCGTCAATGACGGCACGGCGGTGGTGCTCTTCGCCCTGATCCTCGCCTTCATTGCAGGGGAGGAATCCTCGGCCGGCGGGCTGCTGCTGAGCTTCGTGACGACCGTCGGCGGTGGCGTGGTGATCGGCCTGGTGATCAGCTTGCTCCTGTCGCAGGTCATTCGGCATATCGACGACCCGATGATCGAGATCACCATCACCATGATCGCGGCCTACGGCGCCTTCGTCGCGGCTGAGCACTGGCACACCTCCGGCGTGATTGCGACCGTGACAGCGGGACTCGTCTGCGGCCACTACGCCCGTCGCACACTGATGGCGCCGGCGACGCAGGCGGCGGTCGGAGTGTTCTGGGAATACATCGCGTTCGCACTCAACTCGGTGGTCTTCCTGCTGATCGGCTTCGAGATCGACATCCGCGACCTGCAGGCCGCGTGGCCGCAGATTCTGGTTGCCTATCTCGCCGTGCTCGCCAGCCGCGCGGGGGTGGTGACGTTGACCACGCTGGTGTTGCAGCGCACCAAGGAACGGCTGCCGTTCTCGTGGATCGCGATCATCACCTGGGGCGGGCTGCGCGGCGCGCTGTCGATGGTGCTGGTGCTGTCGCTCGCGATTGACTTCCCGCATCGCCAGTTGCTGGTCACAATGACGTTCGGGGTGGTGCTGGTGACGTTGCTGGTGCAGGGCATCACCATGCCGCTCCTGATGCGGCGACTCGGCCTGGTCGGCGAAGCCACTCCCGCATCGGCGCACACTGCTGCAGCCAGCCATTGAAGGCACGAAGGAGCGCTCCCATTGCAACCGGAGGATTCCCCACATGACGAACGCCAACCTGCGCCACGTTGCGGTCACGCTATTCGCCGTGTCGGCCCTCGCCGCGGTGCCGCGATCTGCCCCCGCGCAGATCGGCGGCCTGATCAAGAGGAAGCTCGCCACGGCCACTCAGGAGCAGGTGTCGAAAGCCACCGATGACAACGTGACGTTCGACGATATCACCCTCGAGTTGACCCCCGAGCGCCTCGGCAAGGTGATCGCGGGCAAGCAGGCCGGCAAGGCGATTGCCAACGGCCCCAATGGGGCGAGCGCCCTGCGCGACAAACAGCAGGCAGTGGAAGCACAAGTGGACCAGTTGCGCGAGAAGAACAGCAAGGTGCTCGATGCCTGGGACAATCGGTGGAACGCCATTCGGTCGTGCCGCGATTCCGCCTTCTCGGCGATCGGTGAGCGGATCGGCCAGAGCATGGGGATGGCCGTGCTGACCGACCCGGCCATCATCCAGAGGATGGCCGACATATCGACGGCGATGCAAGACGCGATGACCAAGAACGACACGGCTCAGGTGCGGAAACTCACGGAGCAGTTGCAGGGGGTGACGGCTCCGAAGCACGCCGATTCACTCGCGGTGGACGCGAAGTGTGGATCCACCAAGGACGCCCCGCCTATAGCCGCCCAGATCACCTCGCTGCGGGCGCAGATTGGCCAGCTGGCCAACCAGGTCCGCTCCGCCGAGGTGGCCGCGTCGAAGGCCGAACTGGAGAAGAGCGGGTTGAGCGACAAGCAGCTTGCCGCGGCGTGCGAGCGCATCGACTACTACGTCTCGCGAAACGGGGCCAAGGGCCGACCTGCTGGGTTCACCGCGGGGGAACGCGACGCGCTCAAGGATCGCGAGTCGGATCTCAAGCGACTCTGTTCCTGAGGAGCTTCTCCTGGAGTTGGCTGGTCGCCTGTCTGGGCCTGACAGTGTTGGGAGGTGGTCGACCGGGAGTTGCGACCGAGCTCTTCACCGGGTCGACGTTGTCGATCTGGAGCGGTGGACAGTGGCTGGAGTGGTGGAACTCTGCCGCCGCGCCCGATCGGTGGCGCGGTCCATTGCCAGTGGTGACTCGCGCGCTCCGTTGGCGAGCGGCGGCAGCCGGCGTCGAGTGGACGGAGCTCCGGATGGCGGGCGCGGGCGAAGCGTGGCGCATTCGGGTGCTGGTTGCGCGCCTCGATCCGCGACAGGTTCGGTTCCGGGTCGACACCGCCTATCAGGACCGGGGAGCCAAGCCGGCGTGGACGGTCGAGCACGCCCGCCCCGGTGCCTTGGTCGCTGTCAACGCCGGCCAGTTTCCCCGCACCCTACCGTGGGGATGGGTGGTGCTCGATGGCCATGAATACCTGGCTCCTGGAATCGGGCCGCTCTCCGTTGGCGTGGCCTTTGACAGCAATGGCGCGGTGCGCTGGATTCCGGGCGACTCGCTCGCCGAGCCTGGTGTGCGGCGCGGGGTGGACGCCGCTTTCCAGTCCTACCCCACACTGCTCACCGATGGTGCCGTCCCGATGGAGTTGCGCGGAGATGGGCATGGGGTTGACCTCAATCATCGTGATGCCCGTGCTGCGTTTGGTCAGTCGGCGGACGGCTCTGTCCTGATCGTGCTCACGCGGTTCGATGGCATTGGCGGCGTGCTCGACTTCCTGCCGTTCGGACTGACCGTGCCGGAGATGTCGGCGATCATGGGTGCGCTGGGAGCCCGCGAGGCGGTGATGCTCGACGGCGGCATCTCGAGTCAGTTGCTGATCCGCGATCAGGGGAAGGTGCGTCTCTGGAAGGGACTGCGCCGAGTGCCGCTCGGGCTGGTGGCAATCACGCGCTAGTCGCTCGCCAGGGCCGCGTCCGCCATCCTGGGAAGCACGCCGCCTGGGCTCCCGAAGTGGGTGACGATGCCTTGATCGACAAGGCTCGCGTCGCGCCGCGGCACCACGAACGAGGTTGAGCCCGCCGAGTAATAGAGACAGCCAGCTTCGTCCGGCGGCCGCCCGTGCACGAACCCTTCCACATCAGCGATGGCGTCGAGCCAGACGGCCTTCTGCTCTTGCACGTCGAAGGGCGCCACCAGGTGCAATCGCGCGAAGTCCTCGGTCCGGAATCGGCCACGCCGCTTGATCAACTCGAGCAGCGACCACGGAGTCAGGCCGGGATCCTTGCCGACGGCCGCCCAGCAGAGCGCGGCCAGGGGGAGCACTCGACGATGCACGAAGAGGATGTCGACGAAGTCCCTCGGTTCATCGCGACCGGCCAGTGCGAGCACCTTGTTGACCGCGAGGTCAACGGGATGCAGCAAGAGGCCACCCACCGCATCGCGCACCAGCGGCATGAATCGCCACGCCGAGTCGTGCGCCCAGTCCACCCGCGTGGCGTGCTCGGCGCGGTGGACGACGGCACGGATGAACCCCGGCAGGCTCAACTCGACCTCGACGATATACCCGGCGCGATGGAGCTGCTCGCGGTCGGCCGCGAATGCCGACGCCACTCGCGCCTCGGAGTCGTGGAAGAAATCGAGATCGTCGCTGTAGCGCGCCGAGTTGGCGGCGAAGTGCATCGCGGCACCGCCGGCGAGGTAGCGATCGTCGGTTGGCGCGGACGCCAGTTCCGCGAGCAGGGTCCGTTGGAAGGCGGTCAATGGCATAGCTTCGCCCCGATGCGCCAGGTTTCGCGATTGCCGTGCTTCATCAGTTGCTCGGCCACCCACGCCACATCGGCGGTCCCGATGACGAGATCGGGACGACAGGACCAGAAACAGGTGCTGCGAAATCGCCGGAACGCGCGCCGCGCCTCGCGGACCTGGACCATGCGACGGGCCGTCTCGGGATCGAGCACTCGACGGCTCTTGCGACCGCCGCGGGCGCCGATTTCCGCTAGGTACTGCCTCACGGTGTTCATGCGAGCATCTTAACCCGCTTATGATGTATTGTCAATGATGATCTTGGTTGCCTTCACTTCCTCAGGCGGGTCAGCAGCGGATTCCTGGGTGCTCGAGGCCTGAGTGGCGCGGGTGGGCAAGAGCGAGCATATTTGGCGCCCGAGAGAGGGTCCGTAGCTCAGCTGGATAGAGCGCTTGCCTCCGGAGCAAGAGGTCGCGCGTTCGAATCGCGCCGGGCCCATGAGGTAAATCACTATCCCACCGGGCTTTAGGCGCGGTGGGATTTTGGCGTGTGGGGGGCGAAAGGGCGATGGTGCCAAACAATGGTGCCAAAACGCCACCGTCACCCGGCGGCGATAGCTTTACGACCTACCATATGTGGGTCCAGATCCTGCGGCGCCCTGACTGACTCTCCACGGATCCGAGGACGTTGATGGCTCGTGCCAAGTCCGCTCGCCCCAAGAAGAATTCCGACGCGACCTCCGACCTCCCCTTCGAGGCGAAGCTCTGGGCAGCGGCGGATGCCCTCCGCAACAATATGGACGCGGCCGAATACAAGCACGTGGTGCTGGGGCTGATCTTCCTCAAGTACATCTCCGATGCCTTTGAGGGGAAGCACGCCGAGCTGGTGGCGGCGAAGGCGGACGGCGCCAACCCCGAGGACCAGGACGAGTACAAGGCGAGCGGGATCTTCTGGGTCCCCAAGGAGGCGCGCTGGGAGCACCTGAAGGCGAACGCGCCGCAACCGACGATCGGGACGCTGGTGGACAAGGCGATGGAGGCGATCGAGCGCGACAATCCCTCCCTCAAGGCTGTCCTCCCCAAAGACTTCGCTCGGCCCGGTCTCGACAAGCAGCGTCTCGGTCAGCTCATCAATCTGGTCAGTGGCATCGCGCTCGGCTCCGCGGCGGACCACGCGAAGGACACCCTTGGCCGTGTGTACGAATATTTCCTCGCGCGATTTGCCAGCGCCGAGGGGAAGAGCGGTGGCCAGTTCTACACGCCATCGAATGTCGTGCGGGTCTTGGTCGAGATGCTCGCGCCCTACAAGGGGCGGGTGTACGACCCCTGCTGCGGGTCAGGCGGCATGTTTGTGCAGAGCGAGAAGTTCATCGAGGCGCATGCCGGGAAGATTGGCGATATCTCGATCTACGGGCAGGAATCGAACTACACGACGTGGCGCTTGGCGAAGATGAACCTCGCCATCCGTGGGATTGATGCGCAGATCGCGCATGGCGACACCTTCCACAAGGACGGCCATCCCGACCTCAAGGCCGACTACGTCATCGCCAATCCGCCGTTCAACGACAGCGACTGGCGCGGCGACCTCCTCAAGGACGACAAGCGCTGGGCCTACGGCATTCCCCCGCAGGGGAACGCCAACTACGCCTGGGTGCAGCACTTCCTCCACCATCTCGCGCCGAACGGCATGACAGGCTTCGTGTTGGCCAACGGGAGCATGAGCTCCAACCAGTCGGGCGAGGGGGAGATCCGGAAGGCGTTGATCGAGGCCGACTTGGTCGACTGCATGGTCGCGTTGCCGGGTCAGCTTTTCTTCTCGACGCAGATCCCGGTCTGTTTGTGGTTCCTGGCTCGGAACAAGGGCGCCCGTCATGCCGAGCGAAGCACCGCAGGTGCGAAGTCGAGGGATCTCCAGTTCCGGGACCGCCGCGGTGAGACGTTGTTCATCGACGCGCGGAAGTTGGGGACGAGTATTTCACGGACGCAGATTGAGTTGACCGATGCCGACATCGCCAAGATCGCGGGGACGTATCACGCGTGGCGAGGGGTCCCTCGCGATGCTCGGGACAGCTACGCAGACGTAGCTGGCTTCTGCAAGTCGGCGGTGCTGGAAGAGATCCAGAAGCACGGGCACGTCCTCACTCCTGGCCGGTACGTCGGCGCCGAGGCAGTGGAGGATGACGGGGAACCGTTCGAGGAGAAGATGACACGGCTCACGGCGTTGCTCCGGGAGCAGCAGGCGGAGGGGGCGCGGTTGGATGCGGCGATTGCCTCCAACTTGGGGGCTCTTGGATATGGAGGGTGAGTGGAGGGAGACGGTTCTCGGCGATGTCACGGAGAACCATGACGGGCGTAGAATCCCGGTGAAAGAGTCAGATCGACGACCAGGGCCCTTTCCCTACTACGGTGCGTCGGGAATCGTAGATAACATCGACGACTACCTCTTCGATGGAGACTTCCTCCTCATCGCGGAGGACGGTGAGAATCTCAGAACCCGTAAGACGCCGATTGCATTCCTGGCCAGCGGGAAGTTCTGGGTAAACAATCATGCCCATATCGTCCAAGGCAACGACCTGGCCGACACCCGATTCTTGATGTACGCGTTGTCGACGACCGATGTCTCCGGATACCTCACTGGCTCAACTATGCCAAAGTTGACTCAGGGCAATCTCAATCGCATTCCCATTCTTGTTCCATCGCGGCGCGAGCAAACCCGTATAGTTGGGATCCTCGGCACCCTCGACGACAAGATCGAGCTGAACCGAAAGATGAGCGAGACGTTGGAGGGGATGGCGCGAGCGCTCTTCACTTCGTGGTTCGTGAACTTCGATCCGGTTCGCGCCAAGGCCGAGGGCCGGGACACGGGGCTGCCGAAGGAGGTCGCCAATCTGTTCCCGGATTCGTTTGAGGACTCGGAGTTGGGGGAGATTCCGAAGGGGTGGGGGGTGGGGGGGTTGGATTCAATTGCAACTTTCAGGAACGGACTGGCTCTCCAGAAATTCCCGCCGGTGGGCGCCGACTCGCTCCCCGTGATCAAGATTGCTCAACTCAGAGCAGGCCACAGCATCGGGGCAGACCGGGCGAGCGCGAGCTTACCATCTGAATATGTAGTCGTGCCTGGCGATGTACTCTTTTCCTGGTCGGGATCACTAGAGTGCCGCATTTGGACAGAAGGTTCCGGGGCCTTGAACCAGCACCTGTTCAAGGTCACGTCTAGCGCCTACCCCAAATGGCTCTACTATCTCTGGATTCACCACCACCTCCCTGATTTTCGTGCAATCGCATCAGGCAAGGCGACTACGATGGGGCACATCCAACGGCACCACCTTTCCGAAGCGAAAGTGGTGATACCGCCGGTGGCTCTGATGCAGGCACTGGACGGGACCTTGGCACCTCTTGTGGACGCGAATTGGCTCAGAAATGTTGAGTCAGGTACACTGGCCCGCATCAGGGATTCGCTCCTGACTCCCCTTCTCGATGGCTCCCTCCGCATTTCCACACAGAGCTGAGACGCCATGAGAATCTCATCCATACGCCTGACGAACTTCAAGCGCTTCACTGACCTCACTGTTCGGGAAATCCCGGAAACGGCGAAGCTCGTCGTGGTGGTGGGTCCCAACGGCTGCGGGAAGTCATCACTCTTTGATTGTCAATGATCGTCTGATTCTCCCCAGGTAGCGATCGTCTCAAATTCCCCACCAGGTGGATCTCACCCCTCAGAATGAGGGGTGAGGATGGATGTCATCAGCCCCGCCTTCCGCTTTTCGCGTAGTCGGTAGGAATCGCCT
>JBBRBZ010000030.1:0-26331 GCA_038205305.1 Gemmatimonadales bacterium | reverse complement strand
GCAAGGCGGCCCGATCGGCCGGATGTTCCCAGGAGACGGCGGAGATCTCCGGCAGGGCGACGCGGGGACGGGCGGCGGGAAGATTGGTCATGGCTGGCTCACCGGGAAAGATTCGAGAGACGAGAGACGAGAGACGAGGGGACTGTTGCCATCCACAGCACTACGGACGGCAACCGCTCCTGTTTCACCGTGCACCATCAGCCGGCCAGCGCCGCGTCCAAGTCCTGCATCAGGTCGTCGACATCCTCGATGCCCACCGAGAGCCGGACCAGCGAGTCGGTCAGCCCCATCTCGTCCCGCATCGCCTTGGGGACCGAGGCGTGGGTCATCGAGGCAGGGTGGCCGATCAGGCTCTCGACCCCACCCAGCGACTCGGCCAGGGCGAAGATCCGGGTCGCCTCCACCATCCGCTTCGCCCGGCCGACATCGCCCAGCTCGATCGAAATCATGCCGCCATAGGCGCTCATCTGCCGACGCGCCAGCTCGAATTGCGGGTGGCTGGGAAGTCCGGGGTAGTAGACCGTCTGGACGTCCTTCCGGCCGGCCAGCCAGGTGGCGAGGTGGAGCCCGCTTTCGCAGTGCGCTCGCATCCGAAGCGGCAATGTCTTGATGCCGCGCACCGCGAGCCAGCAGTCGAAGGGTCCCGGCACGCCGCCGGCCGCATTCTGGAGGAAGCCGATCCGCTCGGCGAGGTCGTCACGTCGCACCACCAGCGCGCCACCCACCATGTCGGAATGGCCGTTCAGATACTTGGTGGTCGAGTGGAGCACGATGTCGGCGCCGTGCGAGATGGGGCGCTGCAGCACCGGTGTCGCGAAGGTATTGTCGACCACGAAGAGGAGTCCCAGCGCCTGGGCGAGGTCGCCGAGTGCCTGCAGGTCGGCGAGGAACATCATCGGATTCGTCGGCGTCTCGCAGTAGAGCATCTTGGTGTTCTTGCGGACGGCCGCCTCCACCTTGGTGGTCTCGCGCATGTCCACGAAGGTGAACTCGATGCCGAAGCGCTGATAGACGCGCTCCATCAGCCGGTGGCTGCCACCGTAGATGTTGTTGCCCACCACCACATGATCGCCCGCCGTGAGCAGTTTGAGCACGGTGTCGAGGGCCGCGAGCCCCGACCCGAAGGCGAAGCCATGCTCACCCCCCTCAAGGGCTGCCAGATTGCGCTCGAGCACCTCCCGGGTCGGGTTCCTGGTGCGGGCATACTCGAAGCCGGCGTGCGGATCACCCAGAGCATCCTGGATGTAGGTGGAAGTCTGGTAGATCGGAGGCATGACCGCCCCGGAGAGGGGGTCGGCCACCTGACCGGCATGCACCGCCATGGTGGCCAACTTGTGCTGGGATGCTTCCGAGGTGATACGCGTCATGGTCCGGCCCGGCTGGAGAAGCCGGAACGTTATGTCCCGCCGCAACTTGGAGCAAGCGCCAGCGTATTGTCGGGGGCGGTCCTGCGGGATAGCTTCAGCGGATGATCATTTCAAGCGAAGCCTCCCCTGGGCTGTCGCTCCTCCGGATCCTCGTGGTCGACGACGATCCCTCGGTGCGCAACGCCGTCAGTCGTTCGCTTGGCGCGCTCGGACATCTGGTGCTCGAAGCCGATGGCGCCGACGCCGCGCTGGAACTCCTCCACGATGTCGGCCCCGTGCCGCTGGTCGTCTCCGACATTCACATGCCGGGACGCGACGGCATTGCGCTGCTCGCCGAGTTGCGGGAACACTACCCCGACACCGCGGTGATCATGCTCACCGGCGACGCTGATGTCACCACGGCGGTGGCCTGCCTCACCAAGGGCGCGGTGGACTATCTCGCCAAGCCGATACTGGTGCAGGAAGTGCGCGCTCGCGTCACCCGCGCCCTCGAACAGCAGCACCAGAGTCTCGAGCTGCGCCGGCTGCGCGAGGAATACCAGTACGACCTCGAGGCGCAGGTGAAGCAGCTGGCACAGAAGAACCAGGCGATGTTCCTCGCACAGGTGCAGATGGCGGTGAACATGCTGGAGGCGAAGGACCCGTACACCCGGGGCCACTCCAGCCGCGTGGCGGATTATGCCGTCGCCACGGCGCAGCAGATGGGACTCGACCCACAATTCATCGATCAGGTGCGGCTCGGCGGCGAGCTGCATGACATCGGCAAGATCGGGACGCGCGATGCCATCCTGAACAAGCCTGGTCCACTGACCGATGAGGAGTTCACCGAAGTGCGCCGACACACCATCAACGGCGAGGCGATGCTCGAGGTCTTGCGGTTGGAACACCCCGATGTGCTCGCGATCGTACGGTGGCATCATGAGCGGGTGGACGGTTCCGGATTTCCCGACGGACTCGCGGGCGATGCCATTCCGCTCTCGGCCCGGATTGTCGGCGTCGCTGATGCCTTTGACGCGATGACTTCCACGCGAACCTATCGCGCCCTGCAGGACACGCATTTTGCGCTCGGCGAACTCCAGCGACACTGTGGCACGCAGTTTGACCAAGATGTGGTGGAGGCCTTTGTGCGCGCATTCCCCGACATGGCCTCGGCCGCCCCCCCGAACTGACCCTCTCCCACTGCTCCGGTATCCGAATGTCTGAAACCCTGATGATTTCCGTCTCCGGGCTGCGTGGCCATGTCGGCACCGACCTCACGCCGGAACTGGTGGCGCGACACGCTGCGGCCCTCGGGTCGTGGGTACGGTCGCGTGGTGGCAAGCGCGTCGTGCTCGGGCGAGATGCGCGAACCTCTGGTGTGATGTTCACCCATGCGGCGACGGCGGGATTCCAGTCGGTCGGGGTGGACGTGATCGATGTCGGCATCGCGCCGACGCCGACGGTGCAGATGGCCGTGGAGTTCCACCACGCCGGCGCCGGACTGATCCTGACGGCGAGTCACAATCCGATTGAATGGAATGCGCTCAAATTCGTCGGGCCCGACGGGATCTTTCTCGATGCGGAGACCGGTGCGCTGGTTCGTCGCCTGGCGGAGGACGGGCCGCCCCGCGCCGGATGGGACACCCTCGGCACCGTGTGTAGTGATGGCGAGGCGGTCGCCCGGCATCTTGATGCCATCTTCGCCCTGCCGGTGATCGATGCCGATGCGATCCGGAAGGGCAACTTCCATGTCGCGCTCGACTGCGTGCGCGGGGCGGGCGGCCCGACCATGCTGGCCCTCTTCGATCGCCTCGGGGTGAAGGTTGACGGCATCAATCTCGAAACCGACGGTCACTTTCCCCGCGAGCCGGAACCGATCCCTGAGAATCTTGGTGAGCTCGGGGAGCTGGTGCGGCGGACCGGCGCGGATATCGGCATGGCGGTCGACCCCGATGTCGATCGTCTCGCGCTCGTCGACGAGACGGGGCGGCCGATCGGGGAGGACTACACCCTCGCCCTGGCGGTCCGGGCCGTGCTGGCCCGTCAGGGGGACGGGGGCGAGCCCCCTGTGGTGGTCGCCAACCTCTCGACGTCTCTGGTCGTGGAAGATGCGGCGCGGGAGGGCGGAGCGAGGTTTGTCCGGGCCCCGGTGGGAGAGGCCAATGTCGCCCGTACCATCACTGGAGAAGGGGCGCTGATCGGCGGGGAAGGGAATGGCGGGGTGATTCTGCCGGCACTCCATGTGGGGCGGGATGCCCCCCTTGGTGCGGCCCTCATCTTGCAATATCTGGCGCAATCGGGGCAAAAGCTCTCGGAAGCGGTGGCCGCGGCCCCGCGATATGTCATCGTCAAGGCAAAGGCCCCTCGGGGCGGCGATCTGGATGCGCTCTACCGGACCCTTCGGGAGCTCTTTTCCGACGCCTCGGTCGATACCCGGGACGGCCTCCGATTGGCCTGGTCCGACCGCTGGCTGCATGTGCGGCCCTCGGGGACCGAGCCGATCGTCCGACTCATTGCCGAGGCCCCGACGGCGGCAGAGGCAGAGGCACTGGTGGCCCGCGCGCGCGCGGCTCGCTGAGCACCATCGCTCCAACGAACGAGGCAGGAATGTGCGGTATTGTGGGCTATGTGGGACCCCGGCAGGCGACAGCCATCCTGATGGAGGGGCTGCGACGCATGGAATACCGCGGCTACGACTCCGCAGGCATCGCAGTCCTCAATGGCGGTGAACTCCAGATCCGGAAGGCGGCCGGCAAGCTCGGCGTGCTCGCTGCGGAGATTGTGGGCAACGAACCCCACGGCACCATGGGCATCGGCCACACCCGCTGGGCGACTCATGGCGGGCCCACCACCATCAACGCCCATCCGCACACCGACCAGTCCGGGCGCATCGCCCTGATCCACAATGGCATCATCGAGAATGCGCCGGCGATCAAGCAGGCGCTGCTTGATC
This sequence comes from Gemmatimonadales bacterium, assembly GCA_038205305.1. Taxonomy (GTDB): domain Bacteria; phylum Gemmatimonadota; class Gemmatimonadetes; order Gemmatimonadales; family GWC2-71-9; genus Palsa-1233. The sequence continues at coordinate 22,032 of JBBRBZ010000030.1, read as the reverse complement.
GCGGTCACGTCTTCACCTCCGAGACCGATACCGAGGTACTCGCGCACCTGATCGGTGCCTTCTATGAGGGCAATCTCGAGGAGGCGGTCGCCTCTGCGCTGCGCGACGTCGACGGCGCCTACGGTATCTGCGTCATCTGCAGCGAAGAGCCCGGGACGCTGGTCGTGGCGCGCAACGGCTCGCCGATCATCCTCGGTATCGGTGATGGCGAGAATCTTGTTGCCTCCGACCAATCGGCGCTGCTCGAGCACACCCGTTCGGTGGTCTATCTCGACAACGGTGAGATGGCGATCCTCAAGGCCGACGGCTACCGGGTGCGCACGCTCACCTCGCGGCATGTTGACAAGCCCGTCAACCAGATCGAGTGGGACTTGGCGACGATCGAGCGCGGTGGCTTCGAGCACTTCATGCTCAAGGAGATCTTCGAGCAGCCGGAGTCGGTTGAGAACACCATGCGTGGTCACCTGCTCGAGGAGAGCGGCAACGTCCGGGTCTTCGGCCTGAAGCTGGGCGACGAGCGGATCCAGAAGATTCGCCGAATTATCATCACGGCCTGCGGTACGTCGTGGCATTCTGGGCTGATCGGCAAGTACATGATCGAGGAGCTGGCGCGCATCCCGACCGAGGTCGAGTACGCGTCGGAGTTCCGCTACCGCAATCCGATCGTCGATGAGCACACGCTGGTGATTGCCATTTCGCAATCGGGCGAGACGGCCGACACCCTCGCCGCCCTCGAGGAGGCGAAGCACCGCGGCGCGCGCACGGTGGGCCTGGTGAACGTGGTGGGCTCAACGATCGCTCGCGAAGTGGACGGTGGCCTCTACCTGCGCTGCGGTCCCGAGGTGGGGGTCGCAAGTACCAAGGCCTTCACCTCGCAGGTGATGGCGCTGGCACTGGTGACGCTGCGGCTGGCTCGCGTCCGCGCGATGTCGCGGCTCGAAGGTCAGCGCTATCTCCAGGCGATGATCAAGTTGCCGGGACAGATTCGGTCGATCCTCGATCGGGCGCCGGAGGTGGAGCTCCTCGCCGAGCGCTTTGCCAACGCCACCAACGCCCTCTACCTGGGCCGCGGCGTGAACTTCCCGGTCGCCCTGGAAGGGGCCCTGAAGCTGAAGGAAATCAGCTACATCCACGCCGAGGGCTACCCGGCTGCCGAGATGAAGCACGGCCCGATTGCCCTGATCGACGAGAACATGCCGGTGGTCGTGGTAGCGCCGCGCGACGCGGTGCACGCCAAGATCGTCTCCAATGTGCAGGAGGTGCGGGCGCGCGGCGGCAAGGTGATCGCCATCGTCAATGATGGCGACGCCGAGATCTCACGCCTGGCCGAAGCAACCTTCATCGTGCCGGAGACGCTCGACCTGCTGACGCCGGTGCTGACGGTGATTCCGCTGCAGCTCTTCTCGTACTACGTCGCGGTGCGCCGCGGCTGCAACGTCGACCAGCCGCGGAACCTCGCCAAGTCGGTGACGGTCGAGTAAAGAGGAGAACAGAGAACAGAGAACGGAGATTCGAGAAGCACCGCTCCGTTCTCCGTTCTCCAATCTCCTCTATTTCGCCCATCCAATCCCCAGCACGATTCCCCGTCGCCACCCCATCCGACGGCCGTAGCCCTCGGGCAGCTCTTCAAGCCGGAAGAGGGACGGGCCGGCGGCAAGCTCACCACGCAGCACGCCATTCCAATGGCCCGCGATGGGAACCGTCACCTCAAGCGCCCCTCGAGCTGCCGCGCGCCAGCGGGGGTCGCTCCCGGCAATATCGAAGGTCCAGCGTTCGGCCAGCAGGCCCAGGCCGGCGCGGAGGGTGGGCTGACCGTCCCGCCCCACGACCCGACGCGCCCCCTCGAGTGCCCCACCCCATGCGTGCAGCGCCCCGGTGGTCACGATGAGGGTATTGTCACCGCGGAGCGCCAGGTCGGCGCTGGTGCGCCGCACTTCGAGTGAGACACGGATGCCGCCGAGGTCATGACCGATGGCGAGGGCGAAACTGCTGGGGCGGTCAGGAAGAAAGCCGAGCACTTCGGGTCCGCTGTCATCGCGGGAGTGGCCGCTGACCGTGCCGGAGCCATGCATCGCCGTGACGTGCCACTGGGCGGCGCTCGACTGGAGCGGGAGGAGAAGCAACAGGGAGGCGAACATCAGGCGCATGCAAGCGATCCGGAAAGAGGAGAGGGAACGATGGCACGGCCGCATCAACGGATCGTCAACCACATTCCTGCATTCCCCAATGCAGCACCCGGCGGGCAGGATGCTCCCGGGATGCGCCAAGTTACCTTTGGCCATGCGAGTCATCCTGCAGCGGGTGAGCGAGGCGAAGGTTGCCATCCAGGGCGTGACGCGGGGCACGATTGGCATCGGCTTTCTCGCGCTGGTCGGCTTCACCCACTCCGATACCGATGCCGAGGTGCAGTGGATGGCCGACAAGGTCGTCGGCCTGCGCGTATTCGGCGATGGAGACGGGAAAATGAACCTCGACCTGGCCGCGGTGGGTGGCAGCGTGCTCGTGGTGTCGCAGTTCACCCTCTATGGCGATGCCGCCAAGGGACGTCGTCCGTCGTTCATCAATGCGGCGCGGCCGGAGACGGCGATCCCGTTGTACCAATCGTTTCTCGCCGCCCTTGCCGCGCGGGGCGTGCCGGTCGCCAGTGGCGAATTCGGTGCCGATATGCAGGTCACTCTCACCAATGATGGCCCCGTCACCATTCCCCTGGAGCGCGCCGCCTCGTGATGCCCACGCTCGTCCTCGCCTCGGCCTCGCCGCGGCGCCGCCAGCTTCTCGAAATGCTGCACATTCCCCTGCTCGTCCAGGTCGCCAACGTGCAGGAGATTCCCCTCCCCCGGGAGGACCCGCGGGCCTACACGCGGCGGCTGGCGCGCGACAAGGCCCGCGCGGTGCCTGGCCATCTCGTTCTCGGGGCCGACACCACCGTCGTCCTCGACGATCAGTTGCTCGAGAAGCCGGTCGATGCCGCCGATGCTCTGCGCATGCTGCTCTCGCTGCAGGGGCGCACCCACACCGTGGTCACGGCCGTCTGCCTGATCGCCGAGGGCACCGAACGGATCGCCATTGACGAGACACGGGTCACCTTTCGTGCCTGTACCGAGGAATACCTCCGGGCCTACGTGGCCACCGGCGAGCCGCTCGACAAGGCGGGATCATACGGTATTCAGGGATGGGGAGCGGCGCTGGTGGAGCGAATCGACGGCGACTTCTTCGGCGTGATGGGATTGCCGTTGCGGCTGGTGCTGCAGCTGCTGGACGAGGCTGGATACCCTTATCGATTCGAGAGCGGAGAACGGTGAATGGTGAATCGTGAATCGTGGATCGTGGAGGGTGAATCGGCCCCCACCATCCACCATCCACCATTCACCGTCCGCTCTGTCCCGCTCTCCCGAGCGCTGCCAGCACCGCCCCCGCCTTCGCTGTGGTCTCGCGAAACTCCATGTCCGGAATTGAATCGGCCACCAGTCCAGCTCCGGCTTGCACGTGCGCTGCGCCATCGTGGAAGATCACCGTGCGGATGGCGATCGCGGTGTCGAGGGTGCGGCCGCCGAATCCGACGTAGCCGACCGCTCCCGCGTAGGGCCCGCGCCGGGTCGGCTCGAGCTCATCAATGATTTCCATTGCGCGCACCTTGGGGGCGCCGCTGACGGTGCCGGCCGGGAAGGCCGCCGCGAGGGCGTCAAGCGCATCGAGCTCGGGGCGCAGCTGGCCACGCACTTCGCTCACCAGGTGCATGACGTGAGAGTAGCGCTCCACCACCATCTGCTCCACCACCCGCACCGTGCCGTACTGCGCAACGCGCCCGACGTCATTGCGACCGAGATCGACCAGCATGAGATGTTCGGCGACCTCCTTGGGGTCCCGCCGCAGCTCGGCCTCGAGCTCCGCGTCGGCCGCCGCCGTTGCCCCACGCGGGCGCGTGCCGGCAATCGGGCGCAGCGTCACCTCCCCTTGCGTGACGCGGACCAGTACCTCGGGTGAGGCCCCGGCAATGGTGAGCGGGCCGAGGTGCAGGTAGTAGCAGTACGGTGCCGGGTTGAGGGCGCGGAGCCAGCGATAGGTGAGGAAGGGATCGGGTGCCGGTCGGATATCGAGTCGCCGGGAGAGGACGATCTGGAAGGCGTCGCCGGCCGCGATGTACTCCTTGCAGCGGACCACCCCTGCGCGGAATGCCTCGTCGGCGAAGGGTGAGGTGGCCTGCACCGGCGCGACCGTATCGTCTACCGGCAGCGGCGCCAGCATGTTGGGTGCGGCGAGTCGTGCGATCCAGCTCGACATTCTCGCCTCGGCCGCCTCGATGCGGCGGGCGAGTTCAGCCGCATCCAGGTCGGGGGCGACCGTGACATTGGCAATCACGGTGGCGCGATGGAAGAGATTGTCGAGCACGAGCAGCGTATCCACCAGCATCACCACGGCATCGGGCAGGTCACGATCGTCCGGCGGTGCATGGGGCAGCGACTCGATGTTGCGCACCACGTCGTAGCCCCAGAAGCCGACCGCGCCACCGGTAAAGGGCGGTAATCCCGGCAGTTCGAGCGAGCGGTCCTCCCGCAGCAACTCGGCCAAGTGCGCCAGCGGGGCGACATCGGCGCCCGCAAACTGCCACTGGCTGTCGTCACTGAGTTGCTGCACATCGGTGCCGTGGTAGCGGTAGACAGTGGCTGGTTCGGTCGCGAGGAAGCAATAGCGGGCCCATCGCTCGCCACCTTCGAGTGACTCCAGCAGGAAGCCGTGCGCCCCACGATGCAGCTTGGCGAAGGCGGACACCGGCGTGTCACCGTCGAGCACCACCTCGCGCGTAAGCGGCACACGGGTCAATCCCTGGGCAGCCGCCTCGCGGCAGCGGTCGAGCGCACTCATCATCTTGGCGTCGCGAGCAGATAGGTGGCCGGCGCGGAGATGGCGAACCTGACCATGTCGGCAGCGGGTCGATCGGTCTTCAGGAACTGCAGTCGGCCGTCAGGGAGCGTCTGCGCGGCTGACAACGCCTGCTCGAAGCGGCCGGCGCTACCGAACTTGGCGAGTGCGTCACTCGGCGTCTGGAAGTGGATGGCATAGGAGATGGTCGCCTCGGCGCCATCCTTGAACGTGTCAGGCGTGAGGATCTCCACACCGACGCGACCCGGGATGGGATGGATGATCACCTGCGCCATCGTGCCCGACGGGGGTACCACGGCACCGGGCGCGAACTCGATCAGGGCGAAGATGGCGTTATCGGGCGGGCCATGCCGCACAATCACGGTGCGCCCCGAGTCGGCGGGAAAGGTGACCGTCGTGTCGGCGGGCGTGGTACCGGCGAGCTCCGGCACCCACACCTTGCTCATCGGGAGTGGGGGGCTCTTGTAGAGGGTCGCGGCTGGCGGCGGCGCCCCGGGGTCGGTAAGCGTGTTCCGGTGGCAGCCCGTCGTCACGAGCAGCACCGTGAGGAACACGAGAATCGGATGGCGAGACGGGATGCGCTTCACTGGGCTCACGGCGGCGGGAGATTCGAGGCTCATTGCACCAACGGGAATCTACATGGGTCGCTCGGCCGCGGGTGTGGCGTGGGTGCGCCGACTCGGGACATCTTGCAGCCGTCCCCGGGGGAGGCTCGTGCATGTCGCTGGTGCGGTTCATTACGGTTGGCGTAGTGCTCCTGGCGCCCCAGCTGGCCTCGGGACAGGCATGGCTGCCGGGAACCGCGGTGGCGCTGGTGCAGCGCGCCGCTGCCCATCGTTCGCTCCGGGATCGCGACTCCTCCCTCGCCAGCTGGCATGCACGGGCGCATGGTATCGTGCGGTTCACCGCACTCACCGGCGAGGCTCCCAACCAGGTGGAGCGGGTGCTCCGCGCCGACGAGTTGCGCGTGGAGGTCGATGGCGCCTGGCCCGCGCGAAGCAAGCAGGTGATCGTTGCCTGGCGTGACACCTCCTTCCTCCCCAACACCCTGCGATATCATCGCGACCACCTCGGCATTGTCGCCAACGATTTCGGCGGCACCATCCGAATCGGTGATGGTGACGAGGTGCGCGACCTGATCCACCCGCTCTCCGGCCTCGGGTTGGTGCACTACCAGTTCGCGATGGGTGACACCACCACTGTCGTGAGCGCGCGAGCCACGGTGCGGGCCGTGGCGGTTCAGGTGCGGCCCGTCGACCCCCACTCGGCCGGGGTGATTGGCACCCTCTATCTCGATCTCGATCGTGCGGCACTGGTGCGATTCACCTTCACCTTCACGCCCGCCTCGTATCGCGATGCGTCGGTGGAGAACATCACCGTCACGCTCGAGAACTCCCTGCAACAGGGTGACCGCTGGCTGCCATGGCGGCAGTCGATCGCCATCCAGCGCGGCAATCCGCTGCTCGACCTGCCTTGGCATACCGTCATTCGTGGCGACTGGACCATCGACGACCTTGAACTCGACGCCTCGCAACCAGTCGGGCGCTTCAGCGGCCCTGCCATCGACGGCATGCGACGTCCGGCGGTCGGCGGTGACTGGGACGGCGCCCTGGTCCGGCAGCTCGCCACGCTACCCGCCAGCGACGCCGACATCGCGCAGGCACAACAGGAGGCGAGTCGAGCACTCGGGGGACGATCCCTGGACGGGCTCCCGGGGCTGCGTCTCTTCGGCCGGGGCGTCAGCGACTTTCTCCACGTGAATCGGGTGCAGGGCATCACGCCGGCGCTCGGCGCGCGGCTGGCGCTCGGGAGTGGAACGATCCTGCGGAGTCGTGTCGGCGTCGGGCTCTCCGACCATCGGATCACGGCCGCGCTTGGACTCGACCTGCCGGTGCGCGACGCGCGACTCTCGCTGGGAGCAAGCCGTCAGTTGCAAGACGTGGGTGACGTGCCGGTCACCAGCCCGATGAATAACTCGCTCCGGACCCTCGTCTCCGGCGGAGATCGAGGCGATTACACCCTGATCGAGCGGGTCGGTCTCACCTTCGCGGCGAAGTCGGGTTCCACCAATCTCTCCGTGGCTGCCGGGCGTGAATGGAGTACGTCGGTCGAGTCGGCCTTCACCGCCCTCGATGGCACGATCCATCCCAATCCTTCGCTCGGGGCCGCGGCCGCCACCGTCGCGCGCCTCGTGCTCTGGCGGGAGCGCCCGGCCGGCGATGGCTGGTCGCTGCATGCGGAAGGCGCCGCGGGAGATTCTTCCTGGGGCCGCCTGGCGGCGACTGGCCAGACCACGCTCTCCGTGGGGAGGAACTCCCTCACCATGCGCGCGGAGCTCGGTGCGGGGACGCGCAGTCTCCCGGGCTATCGTGCCTTCGTACTCGGCGGGCCGGGGTCGCTGTTGGGAGTGCCCGATCGCGCGCTGGGTGGGCGACGCACGGCAAGAGTGGAGGTGGCGTGGGGAATTCCGGTGTCGATCGGGATTCCCAGGGTGGCGGGACACTATGCCATGCGGCCGCCGAGTACGCTGTCGCTGGTGGTCGCGGCCGGCGTCGCGGGCGGCGCCATGCTGGGGCTGCCTTGGGCGGCGAGTGGCCGGGTCGAGCCGGTGGCGGGGCTGCGCCTGGACCTCTGGGGCCCGTTGCTGCGACTGGAAAGCGGCATTGCGCTCCGAACTGGTCACCTCGGTGTCGCCTTCGACCTGCATCCCGCCTGGTGGTCATTCTTCTGAACGTTCCGCATCGGGCAGACGCGCTCAGGCGTTCGGAGAGTGGCTCCGGCCCCAGTCGGCGTCTACCTTTCACGATCTGATGTCGATGCAACTGACCCCCATCCCCTGGGTGCGGATGACGCCTCGCGCATGACGTATCACGACGACTGGCTCTCCGGCATCATCGCGCCCCTCCTGCCGGACGGGGCGCTCGATCGGCTGCGGGCCGATGGCGAGATGAAGGGATCGCTGTGGGAGCGGGTCATCGACATGCGCCTGCTGCCCGAGGCGGAGGTGCTGACGGCGCTGTCGGCGCGCTGCCGTCTCCCCATCGCCGATCTCGCCGCAGCCTCGCTCGCGGCCATCGATGCCGTGCCGGAAGCCCTCGCGCGCCGGCATCAGCTCATTCCGCTCCAGGTCAACGACGCCCGGCTCGAAGTCGCCACCTCCAACCCGTTCGACATCGGTGCCGAGCAGTCGCTCGCCTTCGCCACCGGTCGCGAGGTCCGCCTTTCACTCGCCTCGCCACCGCGCATCCGCGAAAAGCTCGACGAGATCTACGGCAAGGAACGCCGCGGGTCGGTGGCGGAGCTGCTGGTGGGGATGGAGAATGTCGAGCTCACCGAGATCTCCGACAGCGAGCACGATCTCGACGCAGCGGCCGCCGAGGCCGAGGCGAGTACCCGACCGATCATCAAGCTGGTCGAGGTGCTGTTGGTGGACGGCATCACCTCGCGAGCGAGCGACATCCACATCGAGTCCGCGGAGACCGCCATCCTGGTGCGCTATCGGATCGATGGCGTGCTCCGGCAGGCAATGACAATTCCGCGCAAGGCCGGCATTCCGCTGATCTCGCGCATCAAGATCATCTCCGGCCTCGACATCGCCGATCGGATGCGGCCGCAGGACGGACGCGCCCGGGTACAGGTCGGCGACACGCCGGTTGATCTCCGGATCTCCACACTCCCCGCGCAGCACGGCGAGAAAGTCGTCATCCGGATCCTGAACACGTCGCAGACCATGCTCTCCCTCGACGCACTCGGGCTGTACGAAGATGAGCGCGAAACGGTCAAGCAGCTGCTGAGCAACAAGGAGGGCGTGATCCTTTGCACCGGGCCGACTGGCTCGGGCAAGACGACGACCCTCTACGCCTGCATCCGGCAGATCCAGGCCGAAGGGATCAACATCGTCACCGTCGAAGACCCGGTCGAATACCGCCTCGGCAAGAACATCGTGCAGGTGCAGACCAACGAGAAGGCGGGGCTGACCTTCCCTGCAGCGTTGCGATCGATCCTGCGGCAGGACCCGGACATCGTCCTCATCGGTGAAATCCGCGATCTCGAGACAATGCAGGTCGCCATCCAGGCGTCACTGACGGGCCACCTGGTGCTCTCCACGCTCCACACCAACGATGCCCCCAGCACGGTCACTCGTCTGGTCGACATGGGACTCGAGGCCTTCAAGCTTGGCGCCGCGCTTCGGGGCGTGATCGCGCAGCGCCTCATGCGCCGACTCTGCCCAGTCTGTCGCGCACCGATGTCGCATGGCGACCTGCCGCCACGTATCCGCCCGCACATCCCTGAGCGGGCGACGCTCTGGAAGCCGGTGGGATGCGGACAGTGCACCCAGACCGGCTACCGCGGGCGCTTCTCGGTGGTGGAGATCCTCTTGATGACGCCGGAGCTCGAGCGTCTGATCGGCGCCAATGCCATGGCCGACGAGCTCGCCCAGGTGGCTCAGGCCGAGGGGATGCGTACGCTGTTCGACTGCGGCCTCCGGCATGTGCTCGACGGACACAGCTCCATCGATGAGCTGCTGCGCGTCACCGACGTACCGCATGAATCCCTTGCCAAGGGCCGTGCTGCCGTGGTGACACCGCGGCGGAGTCGTGGGGCCGGTCGTCGGGCGGAGCGCGAGCTGATGCCTGAGGAGATCGAAGCACCGCCCTCCACCGAGCAGCTCTTCGAGGGACTCGAGTTGCTCGACGAACTCCCGGTGGTGGCTGGCGATGTGGGCGCCGCCGCCCCGGCGACCATCCTGCTGGTCGAGGATGAGGACACCCTGCGCCGCGTGATGCGCGATCTGCTCGAGGCCGAGGGGTATACCGTGTGCGAGGCCCGCGATGGCGCGGAGGCCTTCGAGCAGATGGATCGCCACAACCCCGACATCGTGCTGCTCGACCTGAATCTCCCCAACGTCGACGGCTTCACGGTGCTCGCGCAGCTCCGCTCCCGCCCACACACCGCCGACCTCCCCATCCTGGTGGTGTCGGCGCGCGGTGACGAGGACAACGAGGTTCGGACTCTGCGGCTCGGCGCCACCGACTTCATCACCAAGCCGTTCCGCCCTCGTGCCCTCGCGGCCCGGATCGAATTGGCGCTCGAGCGCCGCCGGCACTGAGCGGGTGGCCGTGACCTCCCTCCGTGCCGCAGCAACTTTTCTGACGGATCCTGCCCGATCATGACTGCCGCCCGTCGTCTTGGCATCTGGCTCGCCCTCTGGGCCGGCATGCTCTATCTCCTGATCCTGATTGGCGGCGCCACCCGCCTGACGGAGAGCGGACTTTCCATCACGGAATGGAAGCCGGTGTCGGGCGTGATCCCGCCATTTGGCGCCGACCAATGGAACGCCGCCTTCGCGCGCTATCAGCAGATCCCGCAATACGCGGCACTGAACGCGGGCATGACGGTCGGCCAATTCCAGCGGATCTTTCTCTGGGAATACAGCCATCGACTGTGGGCGCGACTCGTGGGCGTTGCGTTCGCGGTGCCGCTGCTCTTCTTCCTCGCTCGAGGGATGGTGCCCCGCGGGATGCGCGGTCGACTCTGGATATTGCTGCTGTTGCTTGGCCTCCAGGGCGCGCTGGGCTGGTTCATGGTGGCGAGCGGGCTCAGTGGTCGTACCGAAGTGAGTCAGTACCGTCTCGCGGCGCACCTGGCCGCCGCATTGCTCATCTATGGGGCCACGGTCTGGACCGCCGCGGACTTTCTGGCGCGACCTCGCGTCGCTCTCACCGCGGCCGAGCGCACACTCCGGCGCGGTGCCTTCCTGGTCACCGGGCTCGCCCTGCTCACCGCCGTGGCCGGCGCCTTCGTCGCCGGCCTGCGGGCGGGTCGGGTCTTCAACACCTTTCCGTTGATGGGTGGCTCCATTGTGCCACCGGGCTATGGCGTGATGTCGCCGTGGTGGCGGAACCTCTTCGAGAATCCCGGCGCCGTGCAGTTCGATCACCGCTTCCTCGCCTGGTCAGTGGCCGGGTCGGGGCTGGCACTCTGGTGGTGGGGCCGGCGGAAGGGACTGTCTCCGCTCACGCACACGGCACTGCAGCGGGTTGCGATGGTGGTGGTCCTGCAATTTTCGCTGGGGATCGCCACCCTGCTCTCGCGGGTGCCGGTGGTGCTCGGCGTCGCGCATCAGGCTGGCGCTGTGCTGCTGGTGACCACCGCGCTGCTGCTGCTCCATGCTGTGCGCCCGATCGCCGAGTAGCCACGGGGCGGGCCGCGCTCAGCTCGATGGGTTGCCGGGCACGCGGTGCGTCGAGGTGTCCTCGAACGGGGCGTTCGGCTTGACCCGGATCGACTTGGCGGGAATCCCGACATGCACGTGGAAGGGCCGTACATCTTTGGTGGCGAGCGCGCTGGCGCCCACCATCCCGTTGCGGGCGATATGCACTCCGGCCAGCACGGTGGCGTGGTAGGTGATGCGCACGTCATCATCGAGCCGGGTGTGCAGGCAGGCCACATCCTTCTGGTCGACGATGCTGTGGGTGTGCGAGTAGATGTTGGCATAGTCCGAGATCGACACCCGGTCGCCCAGGGTGATGCCGCCACGGTCGTCGAGCAGCACATGCCGATGGACCACGACATCGTCTCCGGCGTCGATCTGGTAGCCGTAGGAGAACTCGACGTGCTGGAAGCACTTGAAGTTCCGCCCGACGCGGTGGAAGATGTGCGGTGCCAGCAGCCGACGGAATGCCACGCCCAAGTCGACGTTTTGCCCACCCACCGGCAGGCGATCGAAGGAGTACCAGAGCCAGAGCAGCGGCTTGACGCGGGCGAAGCGCACCGGGTCCACGTCGCCGTAATATTCGGGCTCGAGGGTGATGTTGCGCGGATCAAGGGCGGCGAGCGTCAGCTGGCTCGCCACTGGAAGCGTGGGCTCCGCCTGCCGCTCCGCCCAGCTCCCCTGCCCGGGATAGCCGAGCTCGAACAGCGTGTTGCGCGTGATGACATTCCAGTCGGCGCCCGGCGCAGCGAGTCGGGCCTCGAGGTCGCCGAGCCAGCTGTCGCACAGCTGCCGGGCACCATCGGGGAGCGCGAGCTGGCGGAGCGGCGTGATCGGCATGCCTAGTGCTGGCTCCCACTGTCGGAAGGTGGTCTGACGGTGGAGAGAATCCGCGCCCGTTCGGCCTCGAGGCGCGTGAGGCGCTGGCCCCAGTCGGCGCTCTTCGACTCGGCGTATCCCACCGTGAACGACTCGCGCACCGGGATGGGATGATCGAAGATCACCAGGCCGATCGCCGCCGACCGCACGTCGAGCTGGTCGTTGCCGAACGCCACCGAGAGCGGCACGTCGCCGATCGCGCGCCAGAGCTGTCCGCGGACCGACAGGGTCAGCAACATCGGCTCGAAGCGTGTCCCCGGGGCGAGTGCGTGGAAGGTGACCAGCGCCACGCCGACCTCCTGCAATCCCCGTGACGTCGCAATGGTGTCGATTCGCGCACGCGAGGTGGCCAGCAGGGTGTGGAGCGACTGCTCCGCGTCGGGCGCCAGCAGCCGGACCACCCGCTCCTCGAGTGGCACGAAGCGGATCGCCAGCGTGCCGCGATTCCACTCCATTGCGATGTCGTCCTGTCGCATCTTCCCTTTGTCGAGCGGCAAGCCACCCGCCCAGGCAGAATCCAGCTGGGCCGCAAGTGGTGCGGCCGTGATGAGGAGCAGGCCGAGCACGAGCCAGCGGCGTCCGGTGCTCACGGCATCGCCTCTGCCGCCGCCAAAAGCGAATCCGCCAGGTCATTGATCCCGAGTTTGCCTTGCACGCTCACCACCTGGATCTGGTCGAGGTCGACGCGGAGCTCCTTGGCGCGTTCCGCCGCCGCCTTGGCACGCTGCGAAAACGGGAGCTTGTCCGCCTTGGTCAGCACCACCAGCACCGATCGCCCCGCCTGCGCCAGCAGGGTCTGGAAGTCGGCGTCATCGGTCGATGGCGAGTGTCGAATGTCGAGCAGCCACACCACCCCGCTGAGCGTGGTTCGCTCCCGCAGCAACGTCTCGAGCATCGCCCGATACGCCGCACGCGAGCTGCGATCCGTCCTCGCGAAGCCGTAGCCGGGCAGGTCGAGCAGCCAGAAGGTCGGCAGCCGGTAGGCATTCATCAGCTGCGTTTTGCCCGGCGTGGCCGAGACGCGCGCCAGCGGCCGCCCGACCAGGGCGTTGAGCAGCGACGACTTGCCCACGTTGGAACGACCCACGAAGGCGAATTCCGGGGCGGTGGGCTCCAGCACGCGGAGAACATCGGGAAAGCTCCCGACCAGCTCGATCGGAACGGTGGCAAGCGGCGACGCGGCCGCGGCCTCGGGTGTGAGGGTCAGGCTTCCTTCTTCTGCCGTGCCCGCTCGGTGACGATCATCGGCGAGGTCCCCTGGGTGACGGCTTCGGGGGTGATGATCACCTCGCGCACATCATCGCGCGACGGCAGGTCGAACATGATGTCAGTCATCATGCTCTCGAGGATGGCGCGCAGGCCGCGCGCCCCGGTCTGACGGGTGATCGCCTTGCGCGCGATTTCGCGGAGCGCCTCGGGGTCGAACGTCAGCCCCACATCTTCCAACTCGAACAGGCGCTGGTACTGTTTGGTGAGTGCGTTCTTGGGCTCGGTGAGGATGCGAACCAGTGCGTCCTCACCGAGCGTCTCGAGCGGCACCATCACCGGCAGACGGCCGACCAGTTCGGGAATCAGCCCGAAGCGGAGCAGGTCATCCGGCTCCGACAGCGCGTAGGGATGCTTCTCGTCGAAGGCAGGCCCAGTCCCAGCCACCTGATCCGGCGTGAAGCCAATGCGCTGACGCCCCAGCCGCGCCTCGACGATCTTCTCGAGGCCGTCGAATGCCCCGCCACAGATGAAGAGGATGTCGCGGGTGTTGATCTGGATGTACTCCTGCTGCGGATGTTTGCGCCCGCCCTGCGGCGGCACCGAGGCAATGGTGCCCTCGAGAATCTTCAGCAGCGCCTGTTGCACGCCCTCGCCTGAGACGTCCCGGGTGATGCTCGGGTTCTCCGACTTGCGGGCAATCTTGTCGATCTCGTCGATGTAGACGATGCCGCGCTCGCACTCGGCGACGTTGAAGTCGCCCGCCTGCAGCAGCCGCACCAGGATGTTCTCGACATCCTCGCCGACATAGCCGGCCTCGGTGAGCGTGGTGGCGTCGGCGATCGTGAACGGGACATCGAGGATGCGCGCCAGCGTCTGTGCCAGCAGTGTCTTGCCGGTGCCGGTGGGGCCGAGCAGGAGAATATTCGACTTCTCGAGCTCAACCTGCGAGGCGTCGCGTGGGCCCGCGTTGATCCGCTTGTAGTGGTTGTAGACCGCTACCGCGAGCGAACGCTTGGCGCGCTCCTGGCCCACCACGTACTGGTCGAGGGTGTCCTTGATCTCCTGGGGCGCAGGAACCGGACGCTGCCCTTCAACGGCCTCGCGCTCCTCGTCTTCGGCGAGGATCTCGTTGCAGAGCGTGATGCATTCATTGCAGATGTAGACCGAGGGGCCGGAGATGAACTTCCGGACCGAGTCCTTGCTCTTGCCGCAAAAGCTGCAACGCAGATGCTTGTCGTTTGACATCGCCGATTCCTGCTGCTGGAGTCCGGCCGGGTGGGTTCACAGAACCTGTGCCCCGGAACCGGACTGGTCAAGCGTCAGCCTGGCGAGTCCAGGCCCTTCCGCGGCGCGAATACGGTATCCACCAGCCCATACTCCATCGCCTCTTCCGCACTCATGAAGCGATCCCGCTCCATGTCACGCTCGATCCGCTCCACCGGCTGTCCGGTGTGCTTGGCGTACAGGTCGTTCATCCGGCCGCGAAGGTAGAGGATCTCCTTCGCCTGAATCTCGATATCCGCTGCCGAGCCCTGGGCACCGCCGGAGGGCTGGTGGATCATGATGCGCGAGTGCGGCAACGCCGCCCGCTTCCCCTTGGTTCCCGCGGCCAGCAGGAACGATCCCATCGATGCCGCCATCCCCATGCAGATCGTGTTGATCGGGGCCCGGAGATGCTGCATCGTGTCGTAGATTGCCATCCCGCTCGACACCTGACCCCCGGGGGAGTTCAGGTAGAGGTAGATGTCCTTCTCCGGATTGTCGGCCTCCAGGAAGAGAAGCTGAGCGATGATGATGTTCGCGACGTCATCGTTGATCCCGGCACCCAGGAAGACGATCCGGTCCATGAGCAGCCGGGAGAAGATGTCGTACTGCCGCTCACCCCGCGACGAGCGCTCGATGATGGTCGGCGGATAGATCGATGCAAACGTCACGCGGCCACCTCGTGCACGGTGGACTGGCCCAGGAGCCAGCTGAAGGTCTTCTCTTCGGTAATCGTCCGCTCCAGCTCACCCAGCCGCTTCGCCTGCTCCAGCGAAGCATAGAGCTTGCCCGGCTCGGTGCCCCGCGCCGCGGCCATCTCGGCGATCCGGGCATCCACGTCTGCCTCCGTCGCGTGCAGGTTCTGGGCCGTCGAAACGGCATCCAAAACGAGTTCACGACGTACTTGAGACTCTGCTATCGGGTGGAACGAGGAGGCGAAGGTCTCGAACTGCGCCTGCTCGATCCGGTACGCCTCAGCGTAGGCATGAATCAACCGGTGCACCAGCGACTCGGGCGCCGGGACGTTGTTCGCCTCGGCCAGCTTGCGCACCAGCTGCTCCCGGACCCCCTGATCGGCCGTCCGCACCGCTTCGGCGGCCAAGTCGGTCTTCACGGCGGCCTCCAGGGCGGTGACCGAGTCGAAATCGCCCACCTCGCGGGCCAAGGCATCGTCGAGGGGCGGCAGGAACTGCTCCTTCACCTCGTGCAACGAGATCCGCACCCGCCGCACCGAACCGCGCCGGCTCTCCTCGGCGTGGTCGTCGGGGAAGCGGACGTCGGTCTCGACCGTCTCACCGGGCTTGAGGGCCATGATCTGTTCCTCCAGCTCGGGAATTGCCGATCCCTGTCCCAGCACCACCGAATGAGGCTTCCCTCCGGTCGGTTCTTTCCCTTCTTCGAGAGTCTCCACAGTCACGGAGACGAGGTGACCGGGCTTGGGCTGCACGCCCTCAAGCGGATTCCAGGTAGCCCGCTGTTCCCGGACCTGATCGAGCTGCTCCTTGACCATCGCCTCGGTGACTTCGGGGAGGGTGCGTTCCAGGGTGAACCCTCCAACCGTCTCGAGCGTGATCTGCGGCCGCACCTCGATGATCAGGTCGAAGGTCAGTGGCTCCCCGGCGACGTAGGTGACATTGCGCACCTGGGGGTCGTTGACCGGCTTGATCTCCGATTCCGCGAGGATCTTCTGCCAGCTCTCGCGGAGCGACTCCTCGAGGATCCATTGGCGGATTTCGGCCTCGAAGCGGCGGCGCACTACGGCGTCGGGGGCATGCCCCTTCCGGAAGCCAGGGAGTCGAGCCTGGCCGGCGTACTGCCGGACGGCCTTGCGCTCTGCGCTCTCGAGTTTCTCCATCGGCACGGTCACGTGGAGGGAGCGGGAGGCGACATCTTCGGCGGTGGTTTGGTAGGTGATTTCAGTCATAGCCGTGAAAGTTATCCGCCGCTGGTCCCAAGGGTCAATTCTCGAGTTCCCCTTGACGGGCGGGTGGGGTGCCGGTTCCTTCACCTCAGCATGTCACGAATTCTGGTGGTTGACGACGATGATGCGATCAGGAGGGTCCTCCGGGGCTACCTCGAGCGCGCGGGATTCACGGTCGTCGACGCCGCGGATGCCGCGACGGCGCTGGAACTGGTCAGCGGCGAGGCCCCACCCGACGCCATCGTCTCCGATGTCTTGATGCCGGGGATGAGTGGCTTGGATTTCTACGCCCATCTGGCCCAACGCGCCCCAACCCTTTGCCATCGCCTGGTTTTCCTCACTGGCGCCAATCGCGTGCCGGCGGTCCACCAGCGCATCGAACAGCTCGGCGTCCCAATGCTTGGCAAGCTCGATGACCTTTCGCTGGTCGTCGATGCGGTCCGGCTGGCCTTGCTCAAGCCGGAGCGGCGCTAGCCGCACTGGTGCAGCCGGAGGGCAGGCCTGCAGCGGATCGCATTCGCCTAGCTTTGAGCCATGCCGTCGCTTCCCCGACTCCTCTTCCTGCTCTCGGCCGTGGCGGCAGCAGTCGGCACGCCGCCCCTTGGCCCTTGTGCGGTCCCCTCCCTCCCCAGCTCGGGCTGGCAGGTGGTCGGTGGAAGCCGCTTCACCATCCGCTTGCCGCCGGCCTACCGGGAGACCCCGGTGCGCGACCCCGATGTCGAGGTCGGTCGCTGGTCCGGAGGGACCCGCCGGCTGAGCTACGAGTTCGGCAGCTGGACCAATTCACTGACCACCGGCGCGCCCGAGTTGGACCGCGTGGCTTGTGAAGCACGGATCGGGGGGCATGCTGCCAAAATCGTCACAGGCCGCGGGAAGGATGGCTCCTATTTCGTCGGAGGTTACTGGGCCGAATTGGGCCGAATCTCAGTGGGCCCGAGCAGCCTGACCATCATCGGGACCGCGCCCGATTCCACCGGACAACGCGAGCTGCTTGCCGCACTGTGGACGGTGGCAATCGGGCAGTGATACCTTGACCATGCATCGTCACCACGCAAGTTCGACTTCACACTCCTGGGAGGCATCATGCATCGCACCGGTTCGGCACGTTGGGAAGGCGACCTCAAGGCAGGGAAGGGAACGGTCCGGCTCGGCAGCGGCGCCTTCGAGGGGCAGTACTCATTCAGTACCCGGTTCGAGAATGGCGTCGGCACCAACCCCGAGGAATTGATCGCCTCCGCGCACGCCAGCTGCTTCTCGATGGCCCTGTCCGGTGGTCTTTCCCGCGCGGGCCATGTGCCTCAGAGCGTCGCCACCACGGCGACGGTCACGCTGGAGAAGAGCGAAGCCGGCTTCAGTATCACCGGCATCCATCTTGACTCCGTCGTTGCCGACGCCGGGCTCACCGATGAGGCACTGCAGACCATCGCCGCTGACGCCAAAAAGAACTGCCCGGTGTCCCGGGCGCTCGCGGCGGTACCCATTACCCTGAAGGTGACCCTCGATCACGCATGACGAGCAATCTCGGAAGTAGCACCTGGGGATGATCCTTTCCGGGTCAGAATTCCGCCTCTTCTGAGAGGCGCGAGTTCCCGCGTCCGCCAGCTCACGGATCAGAGCCCACCACCCGCCTTCCCTGCGGGCCGACAGGAGCGATGCCGGTGCGTCCAGCCGACTTCAGCGCGACCTACATGGGATTCTCGGGACCGCTGCCTCCGCCGCATTATTGGGAGCATGTCATCCGCATCGGCCCCGGGCCTCAGGGGAGCCTTGAGGTAACAGCTGGGTATCCCGGGCCGGGGACCCCGGTGTGGCGCGAGTCCTTCGCGCTCGGGGAGGAGCATCTCGAGTGGCTCTTCGGCATCTGCACCGAGCAGGGACTCTTCACGCTCGACTGGCCGCCCGCCACTGAGGTTCCTGTTGGTGGCGGCTCGCGGAAGCTCTCCGTGACCGCTGCGGGGCGATCGTTCGACCTGCCACCCTTCGTGACGCCCGAGCGCGCGGACGCCGCCCTGACGATCCTCGGCGCCGTGCGTGCCCTGCTGCCGCCGGGCCTCTGGGAGTCGATGGAGGCGCGGCGCACCACGCACGCCCGCCAACCATCCCCCGTTCCCGGCCCGCCGCACGGACTGACGCGGACTCGGATCGTGCTCTTCGAGGAGAACCATGTCGCCATCGCCACCTTCCTCGGCACGCCCGTGGCCGGCGGCACCCTGATGGCTCTCAACGCCTTCCGCGTCGGCAACCCGATCACGGGGGTGGTGATCATCGCCTTTGGTCTGATTCTCAGCATAGTGGAGCTCTACTTCACGCTGTCTGTGAATGCGACCGGCAGTCGCGGCGCGAATCTCTTCTCGCTGGTGGCCGGCATCATCGGAGCACTCATCATGCGCGGGGTCGCAAGTTGGCTCCAGGGCGACCAGATCGCGGCGCATGCCCGTGCGGGTGGCGAGAGCGCCAGTGGCTGGCAGGCGGTCGGGATAGGCGCCGTCTACTTGGTGATCATTCTCATGCTGACCGCGGGCTTGGGCCTCCTTTCCGCCGGCCGATGAGCTGATTCGCCCGCGGCTTGCGCCTGTAGGATCGAGGCGAGCTACACGTCACACTGTCAGGGAGACTGCATCATGCCGCGTACCACTCGTGACCTTCCCGGACTGCCAGACACCTGGCCCCGCATCGACGCCTGGGCGGCCCAGCAGGGATTTCAGATGACCCAGCAGTTGCCCGCCGGGCGGCAATACCAGAAGGGCACCGGCATGTTCTTCGCGCCCATCATGATCGAGGTGTCGAACTCGGCCACCGGGGTGCATTTCGAGGGTTGGGTGAAGGTCAGCACCTTCCTGCGCCTGGGTTGGCTCTTCGCGGTCGGCGAGGAAGTGCAGCTGGAGAGCGGGCTCGTGATGATGGTTCCGCGGCGGATCGGGCGGAACGCCGCCAACGCGCTGCTCTCGACCCTCGGCGGCCAGCCGATCAGTTAAGCCGCGCACCCCAACGCAAGCAGGGTCGCACCGGAACAGCGGTGCGACCCTGCCGTGTATTGCCCTTCACGCAACCGTTACGGCTTCGGGTTGGGCTCGTCGTTCCAGTTCATGATGGCGTTGAAGATCATGTTGAACTCGCCGTGATTCTGCCACCGGTAGATCGGGTTGTTCGAGAAGAGGATCACCCGACCCTTGCCGTTGTACGCTCCAGGAACGTCGACCGCGAAGGGCCGGTTCCGGAGCGAATCGGCTCCGGTCATCAATCCCGTCAGCACCGAGGCGTCGCCACCGACATAGCGGGCCAGCACGTGATCCTGGTCGGCGACGCCGACACGCAGGGTGGAGCCGCCGACGTACTTGAGCGGGATGTCCTTGGACGCATAGCCATAGAACACCGGATTCTCCGGATGCAGGATCTCGCCCTGCACGATCGGACGCTGGGACGTCAGCCCCGGCACCGGGGCGCTCTCCGCGGTATGGGTCCAGCCCATCTCGATCGGGAAGCGTACCGAGCCGGCGGCCGCGATCAGCGTGCCACCGCCCTCGAGGAACTGGGCCATCGCGTCGATGCCCGGCTGTCCGAAGCCGCCCGACATGTCGGCGGTCTCCCCGTACATGCCGAGGAACTGGTACTTGTCGCTGCGCTGGTAGGGCTGCGGCGTCGCGGCCGGCGCCTGCATCACCGACTGTTTGCTGGTGCCCTGCGCCGCCATGATGATCACGTCATACTGCGACAGCAGGTTCCCCTTTGCCACCCGCTCCTTGAAGATCAGGTCATAGGGGATGTGGAAGTTGTCAAAGGTCAGCCGGTACCAACCCAGGTCCTGGGTGTTGCCCCAGTCGGAGTAGATCGCGATGCGCGGGGCGTCGGCGTTGTGCATCGGCACGGTCGGCGCGGCGCTCAAGGCCACGCCGGTGAGGCCGAGCGACTCCACCGCGGAGCGAATGGCAGCGGCACGTGACATGTCGCTGATCACGAACGACCCGGCCGGGAACTGGACGCCATCGGCAGTGAACGGCTTCTCGGCGATCATCATCGGCACGTCCTTCAGCCGGTATCTGAACGAGATCATGTTGTTCGACCCGAAGTGCGCCACCGCGATGCCGGCATTGCCGCTGCCGGTCATCTTCCCCTTGAGTGTCACCGTCGTGACCGGCGTGACCGGCGCGGTGAGAATCGAGGAGTCGGCGACCTCCACCACGTCCACCATCATCGCCAGTCCCATCGACCATCCGCTGTCGTCGTAGGTCGTGAGACGCGCGTCGGGGAAGATCTGCTTCTCGAGCAGGTTCTTGGCGAGCCGGCCGTAGGGCTGATTCCGCTTGATGATGTACGAACCAACAGCGTAGGTGGAATCACCCACCTTCACCGGCTTGGTCGCGACACCAATCTCGATCCCCTGGATACGGAGGATGTTCACCATCTCCGCGGCGCGGGTCATGTCGGGCCGCATCGGAAGCACGAAGCCGAACGGCGCCTTGGTCTTGCCCTCTTCAATCGAGTTCCGCGTCTTGATGTAAAAGTTCTCGACGATCGTGGCGGGGAACATCGATGTCAGCTGGAGCGCGGAGATGACGCCGGTCTCCATGTAGTTGGTGTTGACGCGCCGGGTGAAGTTGGCGGCATCATCGGGGCCAATGGGGAGGCCGCGGTACCACTCGCGATCCTGGGTACCGCCCTTGCCGGTCGGCACGGCACCAGCGCCGCGGCCACCGCCACCGCCACCGCCTGCAGGAGGTGTGCCTCGCCCACCACCGGCCGCGCCAACAGCACCACGCGCCCCGCCACTGCCCGCACTACCGCGGCCACCGACCGCAGTGTCGGCCGACGCATTGCCAGCCGAGCCCCGTGCGTTGCGGCCACCGCCGGTGGCGTTCGCGCCGGGCAGCGCCGGATCCCGACCCGACTGCGTCTCATACATCTTCATCAGCCCGTTGTGGTTGTAGGCGATCGAGCCGAGGTAGCCGGGCGACCAGCCATCCATGAAGGCGAAGTCGTAGACCCCGGGCATCCCCCACTTGGTCATCTGCGCCATCTCCCAGTTCGCGAACCACGGCAGCTCCGCGAAGAGGATCGGGTCGAGATTGGGATTTTGCGGCGGGCCGCCGCTGTAGATGTACATCAGCGGCTGCGCCTCGTGCAGGTCGTGCATGATCGGCGGGTGCGCGGTGAAGTACCAGTCGGCGATCGCCCGCATCTGGATCAGCGACAGATTGATGTCGCGATTGTTGTCGTGATAGACGTACTTCCCCCAGTACGGCAGCGATCCGATGCCGCCGCCGCGTCCACCACCGCCCCCCGCGCCGCGGCCGCCCGCACCGCGCCCTCCAGCCGCACTGCTGTCGCTGCCCTGTCCTCCGCGCGCCGGCGCGGCAGCGGTCGCGGCCGCCACCTCGAGCCCACGGTAGAACCAGTCGACGTTGCGGTCACGGCCATCGGCGTCGGCCGCCGGCGTGATCGAGACGTAGACGTTTTCACGAATCTTGGAGATGATCGGCGACGTCTCGGTGGCGAGCCGGTACGCCAATTCCATCAGCATCTCGGACGGTCCGGTCTCGCCGCTGTGCAGGCCGCCCATCAGGTGGTAGTGCGGCCGGGTCGTGGCGATCAGGTTGGTGATTTGGGCATCGCTCAGGCCGCGTGGGTCGGCAAGCTTGGCGAGATTGTTCCGGTTGGCTTGCAGCTT